>JBJOLT010000079.1:0-90874 GCA_046045415.1 Chloroflexota bacterium
AGGTCGTCCCGTTCGTCGCCGCGAGCGTCCACTCGGAGGCCGCCGCGGCGCCGCCCCCGGTGTTCACGACCTGCTTCACGAGCGTCAGTCGCGGCTGGACGAAGGTGTTCGTGATCGTGCACACGACCGATGCGCCGTCGGTGACCGAGACGGTCGTCGCGGTCGGCATCGCGCCGCCGGTGCAGAGGAAGGCGCCGGCGGCGTAGCCGGCCGGGCCGGCAGACTCCGCGAGCGAGTACGTGCCGGGGGAGACGAGCGCTCCGGTGACCGCGGTCGAACCGCTCGTCCCGGAGATCGACGTCGGGCCGGTCGCGCTCAGCGTCCAGTCGGTCGGGAGCGCCGTCCCTCCGCCGGTGTTCACGACGGTCTTCGCGAGCGTGAGGCGGGTCCCGATCGCGGTGTTCGTGATCCCGCACGTCACCGTGGCGCCGTCGGTGATCGAGACGACGCCGAGGGCGACGGTCCCCCCGGTGCAGCTCCAGGCGCTCGCGGTGAAGCCCGCGGGTCCGGTCTCGGTGAGCGTGTACGACCCGGGCGCGATGGTGACGGTCGTCCCGCTCGACATCGAGTAGGCGGTCGTTCCGCTCGTCGCGCTGAGGGTGAATGCCGAGGCCGGCGTCGTGCTCCCGACGACCGTCTTGTTCAGCGTGAGCGTCGCGGTCCGTCCGGCGGTGCAGTCGGCCGCCGTCGCGGTGGCGACCGAGCGGAGGTTGTCGAGGAAGACGGCGGAGTCGTAGCCCGGTGAGTACGTGACGTCGGTCGACGGCCCCTGGTCGAAGATCGAGAGGATGAGCCGGTAGTTCCCCGGGGCGACGACCCGGCCGGCGGTCCAGAGAGGGGTGGCGCCGCCCTCGCCGGGGTTCGCCGGCGGCGCGCTCGTGAACGCCGTCCCCGTCCCGTTCGCCGCCGTGACGAAGCCGGAGCGCATCGACGTGAAGACGCCGACGGTCGCCCCGCTCTGGTCGAGCGCCATGTTCGACGCCGCGGTGACGACCTGCGTCCCGCTCGTCGTCCAGCTCGACGCGCCACCGGCGGCGACGAGCTCGGCGACGAACGAGTCGTTGTAGCCGTTCGTGCCGTTCGTCAGGCTCGAGGGGAACTCCTCCGTGAGGAACCGGTAGTCGAACAGCAGGCAGTTCCGTCCGGCCGGGACCGTGAGATCGATCTGGAGCGTCGTGACGTCCCACGCCGTCGAGGTTCCCCGGCGCACCGACCAAAGGGTGTCGGCGCGGGCGAAGGCGTCGTCGGCGACGGTCGCGTTCCCGTTCGTGAGGACGCCGTACGTCGTGCCGTTCGTCGGGAAGCCGGCGAGCGCCGTGTTGCCGGTCCCGGCCGCGGTCGCCCCTGGGACCGTGAGCGTCGAGGCGGTGACCGTCACGTTCGACCCGGCCGTCGTGTTCGCGATCGCACCCGCGACCGTAGACGCGGTCGTCGTCGAGGTGATCGCCGCGGCGACGGGACGCGCGACGCCCGGGAGCCCTGAGCCCACGACGAGGAACGTGGCGCAGAGGAGTGCCGCGACCGCGCGCTGGCTGGCGCGTCGGCGGCTCGCGGTCGGCGTGGACTCCATCGGATCCCTCTCCCTCACGGAACGGGGCCCTGATCGCACGACCGTCGGGTGGTCGCCCGCACGGGCACCCAGTCTCCTGCGGTCGCCTGGTGCCCTCGTCGACCGGCCGGGGAGCGGATGATAGGTATGCGGCGCCATCCTGTCCTGTCCACCGATCGGCCGAACCCGATCCGCTCGCTCCTACCTCGGTTCAGCGGCGTCCTACAGGACGAGCCGTAGGCGCCCAGATCCGCGGTGCGTCCCCGCACGGGTGTCGACCGCGTGCCGGGTCCGGGAGGCCCGCGCCGCCGGTACGCTCGGCTCTCCCCGCCGTGGCGCGGATGCACCAGCATCTGCTCGGGACGGTCGTCCGCTTCGCCCGTGGCGCCCGTCCGCCCGACGGAGGAGCGCCGCCATGGGACGCCGCAGGATCGTGATCGCCGGGGCCGCCGGTCGCGACTTCCACGACTTCAACGTCGTCTACCGCGACGACCCGTCGGTCGAGGTCGTCGCCTTCACCGCCGCGCAGATCCCGGGGATCGCCGGCCGGACCTACCCGCGCGTCCTCGCAGGGGAGCGCTATCCGGACGGGATCCCGATCGTGCCCGAGGAGGAGCTGGAGACGATCGTCCGCCGCAGGGGCGTCGACGAGGTCGTCTTCGCGTACAGCGACGTGAGCCACGTGGCGGTGATGCACCTCGCGTCCCGCGTCCTCGCGGCGGGGGCGGACTTCACGCTCCTCGGACCCGGCCGGACGATGCTCCGCTCGTCGATCCCGGTCGTCGCCGTCTGCGCCGTCCGGACCGGCGCCGGGAAGAGCCAGACGAGCCGGCGGGTCGCCGAGCTCCTCGAGCGCGGCGGGCTCCGGGTCGCCGTCATCCGGCACCCGATGCCGTACGGGGATCTCGCCCGCCAGGCGGTCCAGCGCTTCGCGACGCTCGCCGACCTCGAGCGCCACGAGACGACGATCGAGGAGCGGGAGGAGTACGAGCCCCACCTCGACGCGGGCCGGCTCGTCTTCGCCGGTGTCGACTACGCGGCGGTGCTCCGTGCCGCGGAGCAGGAGGCCGACGCGATCGTCTGGGACGGCGGGAACAACGACCTCCCGTTCCTCCGGCCGGCCCTCCACCTCGTCGTCGTCGATCCGCTCCGGCCCGGGCACGAGCTCGCCTACCACCCCGGCGAGGCGAACCTCCGGATGGCCGACATCGTCGTCGTCAACAAGGTCGACGCAGCCTCGCGCGATGCGCTCGCCGCGGTCCGCGCCTCGATCGCCGCGGTCAACCCCGCCGCGACCGTCGTCGAGGCGCGCTCCGCCCTCAGCCTCGTCGGCGGGCCCATCGCGGGCCGGCGGGTCGCGGTCGTCGAGGACGGCCCGACGCTCACCCACGGCGGGATGACGTTCGGCGCCGGGATCGTGGCGGCGCGCCGGAACGGCGTCGCGGAGATCGTCGACCCGCGGCCGTACGCCCACGGGAGCCTCGCCGCGACGCTCCGGCGCTACCCGGACCTCGAGCCGCTCCTCCCCGCGATGGGCTACGGGCGCGAGCAGGTCCGCGAGCTCGAGGCGACGCTGAACGCGATGCCGGTAGACCTCGTGCTCGCCGCGACGCCGATCGATCTCGGACGGCTCCTTCGCCTCCGGCATCCGGTCGTCCGGGTCCGGTACGAGCTCGAGGAGGTCCGCGGCCCCTCCCTCGCCTCGCTCCTCGAGCCGGTCGCCCGCGCGGCGCGGACGGCGCGCGACGCGAACGAGGCGGCGGGCGTCGCCGGGGAGCCGGTCCCGGGCGCCCCGGTCGCCGTCTGATGGCCGGCGGCGTCCCGAGGGACGATGGCGGCCCGGCCGGCCGCCGCGCCGCCGAGCCCGGCCGCGGTGCCGCCGAGCCCGGCCGCCGACTCGACCCGTCGCTCCTCGTCGTCGCGCTCGGCGGGAACGCGCTGATCCGTCGCGGCGAGCCGGGGAGCGTCGAGGTCCAGCGGCGGAACCTCGAGCAGGCCGCGGCGGCGCTCCGGCCGCTGATCGCCGACGGACGCCGCCTCGTCCTCACCCACGGGAACGGGCCGCAGGTCGGCTTCCTCGCGCTCGAGGCGGAGGCGGCCGCCGCCACCGTCCCGCCCCCGCCGCTCGACGTCCTCGGCGCCGAGTCGCAGGGCCAGATCGGGTACCTCCTCGAATCCGCGCTCCGCGAGGAGCTCCGCCGGGCCGGCGACGCCCGCGAGGTCGCGACGCTCCTCACGCAGACGCTCGTCGCGGACGGCGACCCGGCGTTCGGGCGGCCGACGAAGCCGGTCGGGCCGGTCTACGACGAGGCGACCGCGCGCCGGCTCGCCGCGCTCCGCGGCTGGAGCGTGGCGCCCGACGGCGGCGGCTGGCGGCGGGTCGTCCCCTCGCCGGCGCCGCTCGGGATCGTCGAGGCGGCGACGATCCGCACCCTCGTCGAGCGGCGGGTCCTCGTCGTCGCCGCCGGGGGCGGCGGCGTCCCGGTCGTCGCGGGGCCGGGCGGCGCGCTCCACGGCGTCGAGGGGGTCGTCGACAAGGATCTCGCCGCGGTCGCGCTCGCCCTCGCCGTCGGGGCCGGGACGCTCCTCCTCCTCACCGACGTCGCCGCGGTCGAGCGGGATCACGGGACGCCGCGCGCCCGGCCGATCGACCGGCTCACGGTCGCCGAGGCCAGGGCGCTCCTCGACGTCGGGGTCCTCCCGGCCGGCTCGATGGCGCCGAAGGTCGAGGCGTGCGTCCGCTTCCTCGAGGCGGGCGGGACGACGGCCGCGATCGGTGCGCTCGCGGACGCGGCGGCGGTCGCCGCCGGGACGGCGGGGACGAGGGTCGTCGCAGGCGCCGGACCGGTCCCGTAGGTCCGCGGGCTACACTCCGCTCCGATGCGAGGACCGGTCGCGCTCGTCGGGTCGGGGGAGTTCACCGCCGCGATGGCTGCGGTCGACGGCGACCTGCTCGCCGCGACCGGCCGGGAGCGTCCCCGGGTCGCGATCCTCCCGACCGCCTCGTGGCCGGACGGTCGAACGGTCTTCGAGCGCTGGGCCGAGCTCGGGAGCCACCACTTCGGTGGCCTCGGCGCCGAGGTCGAGGCGGTCCTCCTCCGGGACCGCGCGGACGCCGACGACGACGCCCACGCCCAGGCGCTGAGCGAGGCGGATCTCATCTATCTCTCCGGCGGGAAGCCGGATCACCTCCTCCGGTCGCTCAAGGGGAGCGCCGCCTGGGCCGCGATCGACGCCGCGCACGCGCGAGGCGCGGTCATCGCCGGCTGCTCCGCGGGGGCGATGGTCCTCGCGGGCCGTCAGGTCGCCTTCCGCGGCGGGAAGCTCCCCTTCCCGCTCCGATGGGACGACGCGTTCGGCGTCGTCCCGGGCGCCGCGGTGATCCCGCACTACGACGCGATGCCGGAGGCGATCGTCGCGACGCTCACGCTCCAGGCGCCCGCCGGGGTCGTCGTCCTCGGGATCGACGAGGAGACGGCGCTCGTCGGCCGCGACGGGGCGTGGCAGGTGCGCGGTCGCGGCCGCGTGACGGTGTGGCGCGGCAGGAGCAGGGCCCGGCACCGCGACGGAGCGACGTTCCGCGTCTAGGCCGCGCGCCCGGCATCGGCGCGCCCCGGCGTCAGCCGGGCTTCACCTCGCGGAAGCAGTCGGAGCAGTAGACGGGGCGGTCCATCCGCGGGCGGAACGGGACCTGCGCCTGGTTCCCGCAGCGCGAGCAGACGACGGCGAAGTACTCGCGCTCGACGCTCCCGCCCCGATCGTACCCGCGGGGCCCGCCGATCTCCCGCGCGTCGTCCCACGTCTCGCGACTGGAGCGGCGGGTCGCCCGGCAGCTCGAGCAGCGCTTCGGCTCCGAGGAGAACCCCTTCTGGGCGTAGAACTCCTGGTCGGCCGCGGAGTGGATGAAGTCGACGGCGCAGTCGACGCAGTTGATCGTCCGGTCGGTGTAGGTCACGGTCGTCTCCCCGGGGTCGTTCGCGGTGGCGCTCCGCCGGGAGGGCCGGTCCGCGAGGTCGGGCGCGGGATGGCGTGTGCCGCCGGGGGCCGCGCGACCCTGGGCGAACCTGGCTCATCGGCTGGGGCGCCGGGCTGGTCCGAGGTCGAGGATAGCATCGGGTCCGGTTCGGGGCCGCCGACGGCCATGGCGGGCCCGACCTGTCACAATCGGCCCCGCACGACCCGTGCCCGGCGCGCATCGGCGCCCGGCGGCGCGAGCATGGAGGTGGCGATGCTGCGGATCCTGCACACCGCCGACGTCCACCTCGGAGCTCGGCACGCGGACCTCGGCGAGCAGGCGACCGCCCAGCGCGAGCGGCAGTTCGAGGCGTTCGCCCGGACGATCGACCTCGCGATCGCCGAGAAGGTCGACCTCTTCCTCGTCGCGGGCGACCTGTTCGACTCGAACACCCAGCCCCGGCGGAGCGTCGAGCGCGCCGCCGCCGCCCTCGGGAGGCTCGCCGCCGCCCGGATCCGCGCGGTCCTCATCCCGGGGACCCACGACGTCTACGACCGCGCATCGGTCTACCGGACGTACGACCTCGCCGCGCTCGCGGGGCTCCCCGCCGGCTCCGACCTCCTGACGGTCCTCACGCCGGAGCGCCCGTCGGTCCACCTCGAGCCGATCGACGCGGTCGTCCACGGGCGCGTCTTCCCCACGAAGCGCGCGCCGGCGAGCCCGCTCGAGGGGCTCCGGGCCGGGGACGACGCGCGGGGCACGTGGCGGGTGGGCCTCGTCCACGGATCGCTCGCGATCCCCGGCCGGACCGACGCCGACGAGGTCGTCTTCACCGCCGAGGAGGTCGCGGCGACCGGGCTCGACTATCTCGCGCTCGGCCACTGGCACTCCCGGTACGAGGGGACTGCGGGGAGCGTCCGCTTCGCCTACAGCGGCGCCCCCGAGCCGGTCGCGGTCGACCAGGACGAGGCGGGCTCGGTCCTCCTCGTCACGCTCTCGCTCGCCGACGGCCGGCGGAGCGTCGCGGTCGAGGAGCGACGCGTCGGCCGGACCCGGTTCGAGAAGGTCGACGTCGACGCCGCGACGGTCGCGAGCCAGCCGTCGCTCGTCGAGGAGCTCCGCCGCCGGGCCGACCCCGATCGCGTCCTCGACGTCCGGCTCACCGGCGTCCGGGGCGACGAGCTCGACCTGGACCCGGGGGAGATCGAGGCGGCGCTCGCGGGGGCGTTCCTCCGCGTGCGCGTCCGCGACCGGTCGGTCGCGGCGCTCCCCGACGAGCCCGCGGCGCCACCCGACACGATCCTCGGCGCCTTCGTCCGCGACCTCGAGGAGCGGGTCGCGGCGGCCGAGCGGGACGGCCGGCTCGAGGAGGCCGCGGAGGCGCGGGACGCCCTCCGGCTCGGTCGGCTCCTCCTCGAGGGCCGGACGGTGACCCTGTGAGGATCACGCGGCTCCGCGTCCGCGACGTCCGCCGCTACCGCGACCTCGACGTCAACCTCTCGCCGGGCCTGACGGTCATCCGGGGTCCGAACGAGGCGGGGAAGTCGACGATCCAGCGGATCCTCGAGCTCGTCCTCACCCGGAAGGTCACCTCGACGGCCGCCGACCTCGACGACCTCCGGCCGTGGGATGCGGACGCGCGGAGCCGGCCGTTCGTCGGGATCGAGTTCATCGTCGAGCAGGACGGCGTCGCCCGGAGCGGCTCCCTCGAGAAGAGCTTCCGCGGCGCGAAGGGGACGGTGGCGCTCCGGCTCGACGGCGAGGTCGTCACCGACCCGGCGCTCGCGGAGGAGCGCCTCGCCGCCCTCACCGGGATCCCGACCGAGGCGTTCTTCCGCTCCACCGCGTCGGTCCGCCACCACGAGGTGGACGGGCTGGCCCGGGACGAGGCGGCGCTCCACGACCGGCTCCAGATGACGATCAGCGGCGCCGACGCGGGCACCTCCGCGGCGAAGCGGCAGCTCGAGAAGGCGCTCCGCGACCTGTCGGCGAAGGGCGAGAAGCACCCCGGCCGCCTCAAGGTCGCCGAGGACCAGGTGGAGGCGCTCCGGCTCACCGTCGAGCACGGCGAGGCGCAGCTCCGGGCCCTCGAGGCGGATCGCGAGGCCGCGGCCGATGCCCGCGAGCGACGCGCGGCGACCGAGGCGCTCCTCGCGGAGCGCCGCTCGCTCCTCGACAAGGCGCGCCAGGTGGAGCGGCTCATCGCCGAGCGCGAGACCGCGGCGGAGCGCTACGAGCGGCTCCGGGAGGCCGTCCGCCTGAAGGAGGAGCTCGACGAGCTCCGCGCCGCCCATCCGTCGCGCGTCGCGCTCGCGCTCCTCGGGCCCGCCGTCGAGCGGCTCCGCCGGCTCTCCGAGCGGCTCGACCAGATCCGCGCCGCGCTCGCCGGCGAGGTCGAGGTGACGTTCGAGCTCCCCGCGGTCCCCGCGTGGCGGCGGGTCGTCGCCCTCGGCGTCGCGGTCCTCGTCGGCGGCCTGCTCGTCGCCGGCGGCGCGGTCGCGGCACGCTCGTCGGGTGCGCTCGGCGACCTCGGGACCGCGATCGCGGCGGTCGGCGGCGGCGTCGCCCTCGTCGGCCTCTTCCTCGTCGGGCTCGGCCGCTGGCTCCGCTCGAGCGCGCTCACCGAGGCGCAGATGCGCGACGCCGAGATCGACCGCCGGCTCCGGGGCCGCTCGCAGCTGGAGCAGGACCTGAAGCGCGCCGAGGAGGAGTGGAGCGAGGTCGCCGTCTCGCTCGGCTTCGGGGAGCTCCCGCACGCCGAGCAGCTCGCCGCCGCCGAGCAGCTCCTCGCCGCGGAGACCGCGCACGTCGGCGCGATCGAGCGGCTCGCCGCGACGCTCACCGGTCTCGTCGGGGACGAGCCGACCGACCGGATCATCGAGCGCCGTCACGCCGAGGCGCTCATCGTCGAGCGGTCCACCGCCGCGCTCGAGGCGCTCGGCCCGATCGCGAAGGAGGCCCGGGCCCGTGAACGGCTCGAGGTCGAGGTCGCCGAGGCCGAGGGGGCGCTCGAGCTCGAGCGGGACGAGGAGGCCGGCGCGCGGGCGAGGGTCGACGCGAACGGCGTGGACGCCGAACAGGTCGCCGGCGAGGTGGAGCGGCTCGCGACGTGGACGGAGCAGCTCGAGGCGATCCGGCGCCGCTCCCGGGTCCTCGCGATGACGCTCGAGGCGATCGAGCGGGCAGAGCGCTCGACGATGGTGACCGCGACCCGGTTCCTCGAGCGGGGGATGGTCGAGGACCTCGAGCGCGTGACGAACGGCCGCTACCGCCGGGTGAGGGTCGACGAAGCGACGCTCGACATCTCGGTCTGGGCGCCCGAGCGAGGCGACTGGGTGGACGCCCACTCGCTCAGCCAGGGGACGCTCGACGTCGTCTTCCTCGTCGCCCGGCTCGGCCTCGTCCGCCTCGTCACGGGCGACCGGCGCCCGCCGCTCATCTTCGACGACCCGTTCGTCACCTTCGACGACGACCGTGCCGCCCGGTCGATCGCGCTCCTCCGGAGCCTCACCCGCGACTTCCAGGTGATCTACCTCGCGATGTCGTCGCGCTACGACGACGTCGCGGACGCCGTGATCGAGCTCCCCGCGCCGCACGCCCACGACGGCCGCCCCGACGAGCGGCTCCGGCACCTCGAGGCCTCGGAGGCGCGGGTGGAGGACCGGCCGGGCGCCGGCTCGTGAGCGGGCTCGACGGCGCGATCCTCTGGGGGCTCGCCGCGGCGGTCGGCTGGGGCGGCGGCGACTTCTGCGGCGGCCTCGCGGCCAGGCGCGCCTCGCTCTTCGGCGTCGGCCTCGGCGTCCAGCTCGTCAGCCTCGTCCTCTCGCTCCTCCTCGTCGCGCTGAACGGACCGGGGGCGATCTCCACCGCGGACGTCGTCTGGTCGGTCGTCACCGGGCTCGTCGGCGCGAGCGCGCTCACGGCGCTCTACCGCGGCCTCGCGACCGGCCGGATGGGGGTCGTCGCGCCCGTCTCCGGCGTCCTCGCCGCCGCGATCCCGGTCGTCGTCGGCGGGCTCCTCGAGGGCTTCCCCGGGATGACGCGCGCCGCCGGGCTCGCCCTCGGGATCGTCGCGGTCCTCGTCGTCTCGCGGACCGCGGGCGGCGGCGGGCGGGAGGGTCTCGGGCTCGGCGTCGCGGCCGGGCTCGGGTTCGGCTTCTATGCCGTCGCGATCGGCCAGCTCGAGACGTCGTCGGTCTGGCTTCCGCTCGCGATCGCACGGACGGTCGGGGTCGCGCTCGTCCTCCTCGTCGTCGTCGCGGGGCGCCAGCCGGTTCGCGTCCCGGCCGCCGCCGCCCCCCTCATCGTCGTCACCGGCCTCGCCGACGTCGCCGGGAACCTCGCCTTCTTCCTCGCGACGCAGGCCGGGCGACTCGACGTCGCGGGCGTCCTCTCGGCGCTCTACCCCGTGACGACGGTGATCCTCGCGACGCTCGTCCTTCGCGAGCGGGTCGATCGCGGCCACCTCCTCGGGATCGCGCTCGCGCTCGGCGCCATCGCGCTGATCGCCGGCGGCTAGACTCGCGACGGGACGCCCGTCCGGCGCGCCCGACGCGCTCGCGACGAACCGACCGGAGGGACCGATGACAGCCGAGCTCCCGCCCGACGCCGCGCTCGAGCCGCTCTGGCTCGTCGAGGGGATCCTCGCCCCCGACGCCGAGGAGCTCCGCCGGCCGGTCCGCGCCCGCCACCTCGAGCGGATCCTCGCGCTCCGCGACGCCGGGACGGTCCTCGAGGCGGGCTCGGTCGGCGACCTCTCCGCCTCCATCCTCCTCGTCCGTGCCGCGAGCGAGGAGGCGGCACGGGCCGTCGCGCTGGAGGACGTCTACCTCTCCGCCGGCGTCTGGGTGGAGATCCGCGTCCGGCCCTTCACCCGGGTCTGCCGGCCCGACGAGCGGCGCTGAGATGGGCCGCCGGACGATCCTCTGGCTCCGGCGCGACGTCCGGCTCGCCGACCACCCCGCCCTCGCCGCCGCAGCGACCGATGCCGAGGCGCTCGTCCCGCTCTACGTCCTCGACCCGACGCTCCTCACCGGCCGCTTCGCCTCGCCGAACCGGGTCTGGTTCCTCCTCGCGTCGCTCACCGAGCTCGCGGCGGACCTCGAGGCGCGCGGGTCGCGGCTCCACGTGCGGGTCGGTCGGCCCGCGGACGAGCTGCCGGCGCTCGCCCGGGAGATCGGCGCGACCGACTGCCACGTCAGCCGCGACCTGACGCCGTACGGGAGGTCGCGCGACCGCTCGGTCGCCGACCGGCTCGCCGCCGCCGGCGTCGCCTTCCACGCGGCGCGCGGGATCGTCATCCACGAGCCCGAGGAGGTCGCGACCGATGCGGGCGCCCCGTTCTCGGTATTCACGCCGTTCAACCGCGCCTGGTCGCGGGTCCCGCTCCGGCAGACCCTCCCCGCGCCGTCCCGGCTCCCGCCGCTGCCCGACGGCCTCCGGCCCGGGTCGATCCCCACCGCCGCCGAGCTCGGTGTCCCGCCGCCGACCGGCGACCTCGCGCTGATGGCGGCGCCCGGGGAGGCGGCCGCCCGCGCGCGCCTCGCCCGCTGGCTCGCGCCGCTCGAGGGCCGCCGGCCGCTCGACGACTACGCGGCGACCCGCGATTCGCTCGCGCTCGACGGGACCTCGCATCTCAGCCAGGACCTCCGCTGGGGGCTCCTCTCCCCGGTCGAGGTCGCGACGGCGGCGCTCGCGGCCGGCGGGCCGGGGGTGGAGCGGTACGTCGCCGAGCTCGCCTGGCGCGACTTCTTCGCGCACGTCCTCTGGCACCGGCCGGGCGTCGCGCGGGCGAACTTCCAGACGAAGTACGACTCCCTCGAGTGGCGCGAGGATCCCGACGCGGTCGCGGCATGGTCGGAGGGTCGGAGCGGCTACCCGATCGTCGACGCCGCGATGCGCCAGCTCCGGGCGACGGGCTACATGCACAACCGGGCGCGGATGATCGTCGCCTCGTTCCTCTGCAAGGACCTCCTCGTGGACTGGCGGGTCGGCGAGGCGGTCTTCATGCGCCACCTCCTCGACGGCGACCCGGCGAGCAACAACGGCGGCTGGCAGTGGGCCGCCTCCACCGGGACGGATGCCGCGCCGTACTTCCGGATCTACAACCCGGTGACGCAGGGCGAGCGGCACGATCCCGACGGTGTCTACGTGCGGCGCTGGGTCCCCGAGCTCGCCCGGGTGCCGCTCGAGCACCTCCACGCCCCGTGGACGATGCCCGACGCGGTCCAGGCCGCGGTCGGCTGCCGGATCGGCCGCGACTACCCGGCGCCGATCGTCGACCACGCGTTCGCCCGCGAGCGGGCGCTCGCCGCGTTCGGCGCCACGAAGACGAACCCGGCGCTCGACTGACGAGCGCACGGCGACCCGGGTCCGGACGGACGCCGGAGCCGGCGGTCGTCCCCGGCGGTCGTCCCCGGCGGTCGGACGCGGTCCCCCTCGGGGTCGCGGGTCAGCGGGGGAGCGGGCGCTCCGCGGGACCGACGTACCGCGCGTCCGGACGGATGAGCCGGTTCGCCGCCGCCTGCTCGAGGACGTGGGCGGTCCAGCCGGCGTGGCGCGCGAGCGCGAAGGTCGCCGGGAAGAGGTCCGGCGTGAGGCCGACCCCCATGAGGACCGCCGCCGCGTAGTACTCGACGTTCGTCTTCAGCGCCCGCTCGGGGTGCCGCTCGGCGAGGACCCGGAGCGCGGCGTCCTCGACGCGGATCGCGAGCTCCAGCCAGTCCGGCTTCGTCGCCATCCCCTCCGCGACCTTCCGGAGCGCGGCCGCCCGCGGGTCGTACGCACGGTAGACGCGGTGGCCGAACCCCATGAGCCGCTCGCCGCGGTCGAGCGCCTCGCGGACCCACGCCTCCGCCCGCTCGGGCGAGCCCACCTGGTGGATCTGCTCCACCACCTCGGAGGGGGCGCCGCCGTGGAGCGGCCCCTTCATCGCCCCGATCGCGCCCGTCACGGCGGACGCGATGTCCGCACGGGTCGCGACGATCACCCGCGCGGTGAAGGTCGACGCGTTGAGGCCGTGCTCCGCGCCGACCATGAAGTAGGCGTCGAGCGCCCGGGCGGTCGCCGGGTCGGGCCGCGCGCCGGTCAGCTGGTGGAGGAACCCGGTGACGAGGTCGAGCGACGGGTCCGGCTCGACCGGCTCGAGGCCCTGACGGAGTCGCGCGAAGGCGGCGAGCGCGGACGGGGAGAAGCGGGTGAGCGCCCTCGCCTGCTCGACGGTGGGCGGCCACGGGAGATCGGTCGTCGCGCCCCACGCGGAGACGGCGGTCCGGAGCGCGTCCATCGGCTTCGCCGTCGTCGGGAGCGCCCGGAGCGTCGCGAGGACGGCGGGCGGGACCGGCGCGGTGGACAGGCGTGCGCCCGCGTCCCACTCCCCGGTCCAGAGGAGTTCGGCGACCGCCGAGTAGCTCCCCCGCTCGACGATCTCGCCGATCGGGTAGCCGCGGTAGAGGAGCCGTCCGTTCGCGCCGTCGACGAGGCCGAGCGCCGTCTCGGCGGCGACGACCCCCTCGAGGCCGGGGGAATAGGGGCGGTCGTCGGTCGTCGCGTCGCTCATGGGTCCGATAGTAGACCCCGACCGATCCGCGCGCCGGTCGGCCTCCGCCGCTCCCGCGGGGCCGGTCCGAGCGGGCCGCCCCCGGCCCCGGAGCCCGCTCCCCGGTACGATGCGGCCATCCCGTCGTCACCGCGAGGTCCCGCGTGCCGTCACGTGCCCTGCTCGTCGCCAACCCCCGCGCCTCCCGGACCGGTCCCGCGACGGTCGGGACCGTCGTCGCCCGGCTCGTCGGCGCCGGCTGGGCGGTGGAGGCGCACGAGGCGCGCGACCCCGGGACGGTCCGCCGGCTCGCCGCCGAGGGTGCCGCCGCCGGTGTCGACCTCGTCGTCGCGATCGGGGGCGACGGCACGCTCGTCGAGGCGATGACGCCGCTCGTCGGGACCGGGATCCCCCTCGGGATCGTCCCCGGCGGGGCCGGCAACCTCCTCGCGACGAACCTCGGGATCCCGGGGCGCGCGGCGGCGGCGGCCGACGTGCTCGTCACCGGCCGGCCGCGCCGGCTCGACCTCGGGCGCGCCGACTGGTCCGGCGGCTCCCGCTACTTCTCGATCGCCGTCGGCGTCGGGTTCGACGCCCGGGTGATCGCCGCGACGGGCGTCGAGCGGAAGCGCCGGCTCGGCAAGCTCGCGTACTTCGCGACGGCCGCGGGCCTCGCGACGCTCCTCGAGGCCGTCCCCCACGCCGTGACGATCGACGGCGAGCGGCGGGAGCTCGGTGCGAGCGAGGTCCTCGTCGCGAACGTCGGCGAGGCGGTCCCCGGCCTCCTCGGCCCCCGCTGGCCCGTCATCCCGGACGACGGGCTCCTCGACGTCCTCGTCATGACGGCGCGCGACCCGTTCAACGGCCTCCTCGGCGCCTGGGAGGCGCTCTTCCAGCCGGGCCCGGGCGACCACCCGGGCGGGCGCGTCTTCCGGGCGAGGGCGCGCGAGGTCAGCATCGAGGCGACGCCCGCGCAGCCGGTCGAGCTCGACGGCGACCCGCTCGGGACGACGCCGGTCTCGGCGACGGTCGTCCCGGGGGCGATCTCGGTGATCGTCCCGGCCCGCTAGCCGGCCGCGGCCCTCACCGCTTCCTCGAGGAGCGCGGCGTCCGCGTCGGAGAGCTCGTGGACGTTCCCCTGGAAGGCGAGAGTCCAGTTGTCCGCCGGCCAGCGCTTCGGGTACTCCATCGGGCCGAGGGCGAGCGGCTCCACGGCGACGAACCGGCCCGGCTCGAGGATCGCGACCGGCTCGATCGGGAAGCGCCACGGGTACACCTCGCCCGGCTTCCCGGACTCCCAGATCGGCTCGTGCGACTCGAACGGCTCGCCGGTCACCCGCGCGACGCCGCCGATCGCCTTGAGGCCGGTCAGGTAGAAGAGGACGCGGTCGCCCGGCCGGACGCGCTCCCACTTCCGCCGGTGGCGACCCTTCATCCCCGCGACGTCGAACCCGCGAGCGCGGCTCCGCTCGAGGTTGTCGGGCGAGCTGACGAGGAGCCAGTTCGTCATCGTCGTTCCTCCGTCCCGTCCTGCCGATCGGCGACGCCGGCGGGGAGTGCCCGCGCCGCCCCGGCGTCGATCAGCCACGTCGCGCTCCCGCGGAGCGCGAGCTGTGCGGGGAGCCGGCGGGGATCGCGAGGCTCCCGGAAGATCTCGCCGAGGATCGCCGCCTTCCCTTCGCCCGCCGCGACCGCGAGGATCTCCCGCGCGGCCGGCACGACCGCCGGGTTCAGCGTGACCCGCGGGAGGTGCGGCCCGATGTGGCGCGGCGCCGGGACCCCGAGGACCCAGTCGAGCGAGCCGAGCGCCGCGCTCCCCGGGAAGACCGACAGGCAGTGGCCGTCGCTCCCGACGCCGAGGATGACGAGGTCGAGGACCGGCCATCCGTCGGGGCCCGGCGGGACGAGGCCCGCCAGCTCGGCCGCGTACGCCCGGGCGCACGCCCCCTCGTCCTCGCCGGCACGGAGCGCCGCGTCCGAGGGGATCGGGTGGAGGTGGCCGGCCGGGATCGGGAGGCGGCCGTCGAGGAGGACCGCGGCGGCCGCCCCGCCGTTCGACTCGGGGTCCGCGAGCGGCACGAGGCGATCGTCGCCGAGCCAGAGGTGGACGTCGCGCCACGGGAGCGGGCGCTCGAGCGCGGTCGTCACGAGCGCCCGGTGGACGCTCGTCGCGCTCGAGCCGCCGGTGAGCGCGACATGGGCGATCCCGCGCGCCGCGACGGCGCCCGCGATCGCGGCGGCGATCCGCTCGGCGGCCGCCCGCGCGACGTCGTCGAGCGTCGGGAGGACGACGACCCGCGGCGTGCCCGGCGCCCGTCCGTCGAGCGCGAGGGCGTCGCGGCGCCCCTGCGGGAGGCCGCCGTCAGCCATCGGCCCGCCCCCCGCCGACGAGCGCGGCCGCGAGACGGAGCGCGGCGGCCCCGATCCGGTCGCGGGTGCCGAGCTCGAGCGCCTCCTCGAGGAGGTCCGGTTCCCGGCGCCGCGGGAGGAGGAACGCGCGGTCGACGAGCGTCAGGCCGTCGAGGTGGGCGCGGACGACGATCCGCTCGGCGTCGGCGGTCACCTCCGCCCGGAGCTCGGCGCCCCGCCGCTCGGCGAGGAGCTCGATCTCGAGCGTCGTCCCCGGCGGCATCCGCGACGGGACGCCGCCGAGCGTCACCCGGACCTCGCCCTGGGCGCCGCGGAGCGTCGCGTCGCGGACGGGACCCGGCGTCCTGCTGCCTGACCGGAGCGCGAGCGGCGCCACCACCGAGAGGTCGAGGCGCGAGGCGAGCCACGCCGCGTGGTAGAGCGGCTTCACGGCGTTCGCCGTCGCGGGGGGCGGCCCGCCGGGGCGAGGGGCGCCGCGCTCGTCGGCGGGCGTCGCGGCGTACGAGACGGCGATCCGCTTCACGTGCGGGAGGAACGGGAGCAGGTCGGGGAGGTCGAAGACGGAGGCGATCGCCTCGCGCCAGCGGGACTGGCGGACGAGCGCGAAGTCGCTGACGCTCGCGCCGGTCGCCGCCTGGAACGCCGCGAGGTCCCGGATCATCGCGAGACCGTCGCCCGGCCACCCGGAGCCGTCGACGACGAGCCGGTCCGCCATCGCGAGGAGCTCCGTCGCGAGCGGTGAGCCGAACGGCGGCGGCTCGCCGGGCCACCAGAGCGTGACCGGGAGGTCGTGGACGAGGAGCGGGGCGACGATCGAGGCGAGGTGGCGCCCGGTCTCGCCGCCGGGCCGGAGGAGGATGGTCTCCGAGCAGATCTCCGGTTCGGCGTCCCGCGGGAGCCGGCAGCGCGCCTCGATCTCGGCGCGGAGCTCGCTCGGGCCGTCCGGGTCCTCCGGGACGACGACGAGCGTCCGCGACGGGGGGCGTCCGGGGAGCGCGTCGAGCGTCGCGGTGGCCCGGGCGGCGAGCTCCGGCCCGAGCGCCACGACGACGAGGTTGAGGACGCTCGTCCGGGCGGCGACGTGGCGGCCGCGGACACCGTCGACGTCCGTCGTCAGGTCGCGGGCGGCCCAGATCCGGTCGAGCTCGCGCTCGATCCCGGCGATCGTCGTCGCGCCGGCGCGGCTCAGATCCGTCGCCACCGCCGCCCGTCCCGCTCGATGAGCGTCGTCGCCGCCTCGGGGCCCCACGTCCCCGCCGCGTGATCCGGGAAGGCCGGCGCCTCGTCCGCCGCCCACGACTCGAGGATCGGGTCGACGATCCCCCACGCCTCCTCCACCTCGTCCGCCCGGGTGAAGAGCGACTGGTCCCCGAGGAGCGCGTCGAGGATCAGCGTCTCGTACGCGTCCGGGGCGTCGGCGGTGAAGGAGGTCCCGTACGTGAAGTCCATGTTGACCGGCCGGATCGCGAGGCCGAGGCCGGGGACCTTGGAGCTGAAGCGGAGGAGGATCCCCTCGTCGGGCTGGATCCGGATCGCGAGGAGGTTCGGGTCCGGGTCGTCGGTCGCGTCCTCGAAGAGCCGGTGCGGGACGCTCTTGAACTGGATCGCGATCTCGGTCGCCCGGCGGGGGAGCCGCTTCCCGGTCCGGAGGTAGAAGGGGACCCCGGCCCAGCGCCAGTCGTCGATCTCGAGCTTCGCGGCGACGAACGTCTCGGTCTCCGAGAGCGGATCGACGTCCGCCTCGTCGCGGTAGCCCGGGACCTCGGTCGCCTCGACCCAGCCCCGGCCGTACTGGCCGCGGACGACGTCGCGCGCGACCTCCTCGCGGGAGAGGCGGCGGATCGCGCCGAGGATCTTCACCTTCTCGTTCCGGAGCGCGTCGGCGGAGAAGGTCGTCGGCGGCTCCATCGCGACGAGGCTGAGGAGCTGGAGGAGGTGGTTCTGGAGGATGTCGCGGACCGCGCCCGTCTCCTCGTAGAAGGAGCCGCGGGTCTCCACCCCGATCGACTCGGCGACGGTGATCTGGACGTGGTCCACGTAGCGGCGGTTCCAGATCGGCTCGAAGATCCCGTTCCCGAAGCGGAAGACGAGGAGGTTCCGGACCGTCTCCTTCCCGAGGTAGTGGTCGATCCGGTAGACCTGCCGCTCCCGGAAGACCTTCGAGATCTCCCGGTTCAGCCGCGTCGCCGACTCGAGGTCGCGGCCGAACGGCTTCTCGATGACGATCCGGCGCCAGCCCGAGGTCGCCGACTCGTGGTCCAGCCCGGCTTTGCCGAGCGCGGCGACGAGGGGGGCGAACGCCGACGACTTCGTCGCGAGGTAGAAGAGCCGGTTGCCGCGGGTCCCGCGCTCCGCGTCGAGGGCGTCGAGCCGGTCGGCGAGCACCGGGAACGCCGCCTCGTCCTCGAAGTCGCCCCGGTGGTACCGGATCGCGGCCGCGAAGCCCGTCCACGCCCCCTCGTCGAGGGGGAGGGTCCGCGAGTGACGCTCCAGCGCCGCCCGCGCCTCGGCGCGGAACGACTCGTCGTCCCCCTCGCGCCGCCCGCACGCGACGAGGGTGAACTCCTGCGGGAGCAGGTGCGTCCGCCAGAGCTGGTAGAGCGCCGGGATCACCTTCCTGCGCGCGAGGTCGCCCGTCGCGCCGAGGAGGACGAACGTCGAGGGATCCGGGACGCGCTCGATCCGGAGCCCCTCGCGGAGCGGGTTCGTCGCCGGCCGCCGCTCCGGGCGCCGTCGATCGCGGTGGGCGAGCCGCGCCTCCCGCGCCGTCGCCGGCCCGTCGCCGTCCGTGCCCCGGCCGGTCATCGCGCCCCGGCGCCGTCGAGCGCGTCCCGGAGCGCCCGCTCGAGGGCCGCCAGCCCGAGATCCGGGTCGGCGCCGAGGTGGACGCGGGCCACCGGTCGCCCGGCCCGCTCGAGGGCCGCGAAGTCGCCCGCCGCCTGTGCGTCGATCAGCGCCTCGAACCCGTACGGCTTGCCGGGGATCGGGCGGCCCACCGGATGGTCGGCGGTCAGCTGGATGAAGCAGCCGGTCGGGGTCCCGCCCTTGTGGAGCTGGCCGGTCGAGTGGAGGTAGCGGGGGCCGTAGCCGCCGGTCGTCGCGCACCCGGTCCGGTCGCGGAGGAGCGCCCGGATCCGCCCGAGCGCGGCGTCGCGGGCCGGCGTCGGGGCGATGAACGCCTGGAGGGCGAGGTACCCGGTGGGGTCGCGGCGGGCGAGGTGGCGCGCGAGCTCCTCGGCGACCGAGCCGCCCGCGGGGCGCCCCCGGAGCGCCGTGTCCGGGTGGATCCCGATCCCGTCGCCCGTCGCGGTCGGGCCCGGCGCCGTCCCGCCGGCGCCGCCCGACTCGAGGACCTCGCGGGTCAGCCGCTTCGCCTCCTCGACGTCCGGCTGGTCGAACGGGTCGATCCCGAGCACCGCCCCGGCGATCGCGGTCGCCACCTCCCAGCGGACGAACTCGCCGCCGAGGTCCATCGGGTCGGCGAGCGCGATCCGGATCACCGGATGGCCGAGCTCCGCGAGCTCGCGGAGGAGCTCGTCCGCGTCGCCGATCTCCGCGCTCCCGACGGGGCCCGCGGAGCCGGCGAGCGAGATCCGGACGAAGACCCGGTCGCGGCCGTAGCGGTCCGGTGACCCGAGCGGCTCGCCGTCGACCGGGACGACCCCGACGCCCCGCTTCCCCGTGCTCTCCGCGATCAGCTGCTCGAGCCACGTCCCGAAGGAGGCGATCTCCGGGTCGATCACGAGCGTGAGCTTGTCGCGTCCGCTCGCGGCGAGCGCCCCGATCGCGAGACCGAGCCCGACCGCCCCGTTCTCCCGCGGATCCTCGCGCGTCGTCGCGGCGGCGAGCATCAGCTGGGCCGAGGCGAGGAGCTCGTCGAGGTCGAGACCGAGGAGCGAGGCGGGGAGGAGGCCGACGTACGTGAGCGCCGAGTAGCGGCCGCCGATGTCCGGCGGGTTGAGGAAGACGGCGGGGATCCGGTCGTGATGGGGGATCGCCGCGACGCTCCGGCCCGGGTCGCTCACGAGGACCATGAAGTCGCCGGGCGTCGCCGGCCGCGGATGGGCGCGCGCCGCGAGTGCCCCGCCGATCCGCTCCCACGCGTCCGCCTGGAAGGCGAGCGCCTCGGCGGTCGTCCCCGACTTCGACGCCACGATGAAGAGCGTCGCGAGCGGGTCGAGGTCGTCGACGGTCGCGGCGACCGCGGCCGGGTCGGTCGAGTCGAGGACCCGGACGTCGAGCCAGCCGTCGCGGAGCCCGAACGTCTCGCGGAGGACGAGCGGCGTGAGGCTGCTCCCGCCCATCCCGGCGACGACCGCCGCGGTGAAGCCGTTCGTCCGCGCCTCCTCGCCGAAGAGCTCGAGCGAGCCCGTCCGCTCCGCGAAGGTCCGGGGCGCGTCCAGCCAGCCGAGCCGCTCCGCGATCGCCTCCTGGGCGGCCGGGTCGTCGGACCAGAGCGACGGATCGCGGTCCGCGAGGCGGCGGACCCAGCGCCCCTCGATCGCGCGCCGGACCGCGCCCTCGTACGCGCTCCTCCCGGCCTCGCCGAGCTCCAGCTCGACGGCCGGTCCGCTCGTCTCGATCCGCACGCTCGTCATCCCGTCCTCCCGATCCGGTCCGCGCCGTCCGGCGCGCCGTCCGCCGCCCCCGGCGGACCTCAGCCCCGCGACGCCTCGATCGCGAGGACCTTGTCGAGCCGCCGCCGGTGGCGCGGCTCCCCGCTGAACCGCGCCCCGAGGAACGCGAGCGCACACTCGAGGGCGGGCTCCGGCCCGATCACCCGCGCCCCGAGGCAGAGGACGTTCATGTCGTCGTGCTCGACCCCCTGTCGCGCCGTGTACGTGTCGTGGCAGACCGCGGCGCGGACGCCGACGACCTTCGTCGCGGCGATCGCGGCCCCGACGCCGCTCCCGCAGACGAGGACCCCGCGGTCGATCGCCCCGTCGCGGACCGCGCGCCCGACGGCGAGCGCGAAGTCGGGGTAGTCGTCGGTCGGGTCGCTCCCGTCGCCGCCGAGGTCGACGAGGTCGTGCTCGAGCCCGAGCCGTCCGAGGCGCTCGAGCAGCTCGGCCTTCAGGGCCGCCCCGGCATGGTCCGCCGCGAAGCCGATCCGCATCGCCCGCTCCTCGCTCCCGGTCAGGGGTTCAGTGGCCGCCGTCCGGGCCGGCGGAGACCGGACCGCGGAGCTCGCCCCGGATGACGCGGCGCGCCACCGCCGCGACCCGGCCGGCGGTGAAGCCGAACGTCTCGAGGAGCGCCCCGGCGGGGGCCGACGCCCCGAACCGGTCGAGGCCGACGATCGCCCCGCCGTCGCCGGTCCAGCGCTCCCAGCCGAACGTCACGCCCGCCTCGACCGCGACCCGCGCGGTCACCGCCCGGGGGAGGACCGACTCGCGGTAGGCGGCGTCCTGGGCGGCGAACCGCTCCCACGAGGGGAGCGAGACGACCCGGACCGCGTGCCCCTCGCCCGCGAGCTCGTCCGCCGCGGCGACGCAGAGCTGGAGCTCGGAGCCCGTCCCGATGAGGATCGCCGTCGGCCGCCCGCCCGGCGCGTCGCGGAGGACGTACCCGCCGCGGGCGACCCCCTCGCGCGCGAGCGCCGCCGTCCCGGGGAGGGTGGGGAGCTTCTGCCGTGAGAGCGCGAGGGCGACCGGGCCGTCGCGGCGCTCGACCGCGAGCCGCCACGCGGCGACCGCCTCGTTCGCGTCGGCGGGCCGGAGGACCCAGAGCCCGGGGATCGCCCGGAGCGCGGCGATCTGCTCCACCGGCTGGTGGGTGGGACCGTCCTCGCCGAGCCCGATGGAGTCGTGGGTCCAGACGTAGACGACGCCGAGCCCCGAGAGGGCGGCGATCCGGACCGCGCCGCGCATGTAGTCGCTGAACGTCAGGAAGGTCGCGCAGTAGGGGACGAAGCCGCCGTGGTACGCGAGCCCGTTCGCGATCGCGCCCATCGCGTGCTCGCGGACCCCGAACCGGATGTTCCTGCCCGCCTCGACCGCCGTCAGGTCGCCGCCCCCCTTCACGTCCGTCAGGTTCGACTCCGAGAGGTCGGCGGCGCCGCCGAGGAGCTCGGGGAGGCGCGGGGCGAGCGCCGCGATCGTCGCCTGCGAGGCCTGGCGCGTCGCGAGGTCCTCCCCCACCGCGTACGACGGGAGGTCGGCGTCCCATCCCGCCGGGAGCTCCCCGGCGAGCCGCCGCCGGAGCTCGGCGGCCTCGGCCGGGAAGGCGTCCGCGTACCTCGCGAGCCGCTCGTCCCATGCCGCGACGAGGCGCTCCCCCGCCGGGACCGCCTCACGGAAGCGGGCGAGCGCCTCCGGCGGGACGTGGAACTCGCGCTCCGGGTCCCAGCCGTACGCCTCCTTCACGAGGCGGACCTCGTCCGGCCCGAGCGGGGCGCCGTGCGCCTTCTGCGTGTCCTGCTTGTTCGGGCTGCCGAAGCCGATGTGCGTCCGGACGGCGATGAGGCTCGGGCGCGGGTCGGCGAGCGCGTCGCGGAGCGCCCCCTCCAGCGCCGCGACGTCGTTGCCGTCCTCGACGCGGGCGGTCCCCCAGCCGTAGGCGTCGAAGCGGCCGAGGACGTCCTCGCTCCACGCCATCGCGGTGGGTCCGTCGAGCTGGATCCGGTTGTCGTCGTAGAGGTAGATGAGCTTGCCGAGCCGGAGGTGGCCGGCGAGCGACGCCGCCTCCGACGCGATCCCCTCCTGGAGGTCGCCGTCCGAGACGATCCCGATCACGCGGTGGTCGACGACCTCGTGGCCGGGCCGGTTGAACTCCGCCGCGAGCCGTCGCTCGGCGATCGCCATCCCGACGCCGTTCGCGAACCCCTGGCCGAGCGGGCCGGTCATCGCCTCGACCCCGGGCGTCAGTCCGTGCTCCGGGTGGCCCGGGGTCCGCGACCCGAGCTGCCGGAAGGCGCGGAGCTCGTCGAGCGGGAGGTCGTACCCGGTGAGGTGGAGGAGCGCGTAGAGGAGCATGCTCGCGTGGCCGGCCGAGAGGACGAAGCGGTCGCGGCCCGGCCAGTCCGGGCGGGTCGGCGCGTGGCGGAGGATCCGCGTCCAGGCGACGTACGCCATCGGCGCCATCCCCATCGGCGCGCCGGGGTGGCCGGAGTTCGCCCGCTGGACCCCGTCGATCGCGAGGGTCCTGATCGTGTCGATCGCGAGGCGGTCGAGGGTCGGGCCGGGCGGCATCGTCGGATCGGCTCCCCGTGCGTGGTGGTCCGGTCCGGATTGTAGGGGTGGCCGCCCCGCGAGGTGCGCCCGGGGCCGGGACGGGGACGATCCTCCCGGCGGGCCCGCCGGGAGGCGGTCCGTCCGGCACGTCCCCCGCGCGGCGCCCGGTGCTACGATCGGGACCGCGGGATCGGGCGGCGGCGCGCTCCGCCGGCCGGTGACGGGCCGCCGGGGCGGCATCGCGGACCCGCGCAGGAGGGTGTCACGATGAACGGACTCAAGACGGTCGCGGTCGCGCTCGGGGTCACCCTCGGGGCGCTCATCGTCATCCCGCTCCTCGTCCTCGCCGGCCTCTTCGTCTGGCTGAAGCTGACCGAGGAGACGGACGAGGACGGACTCGAGCTCGAGACGGACGCCGCCTGACCCCTCGCGCACCGATCCCCGCTCCCGCCTCCGCGCGCCGACCGGCGTCGCGGTGAGCGACGCGCTCTCGTCCAGCGGGGCCGGCCCGGCGACCGAGCGCCGGCTCCTCGAGCTCCTCGTCCTCGGCGTGATGGTCGTCTGGGCCGCGAACTTCATCGCCGTGAAGGTCGCGATCGCCGTCGTCCCCCCGGTCGCATTCAGCTTCGTCCGGTTCGGCCTCGTCGCGCTCTGCCTCCTCGCGCTCGCGCGGCGGATCGAGGGGGCGCTCGTCATCCCCCGGCGCGACCTCGTCCCGATCATGGCGCTCGGCGGTCTCGGCTTCGGGCTCTACCAGATCCTCTGGACGACGGCGCTCGCCGACACGACCGCGGGAACGTCGTCGCTCCTCATCGCGACGACCCCGATCTTCACGATGCTCCTCGCGTCCGTCGCCGGCTCCGACAGGATCGGGCGGCACCGGGTCGCCGGTGCGGCGCTCTCGTTCGTCGGGGTCGCCCTCGTCGCCGCGGCCGGGGACGGGCTCGGCTACGACGGCCGGCTCGCCGGCGAGCTGATGACGCTCGCCGCGTCCCTCTGCTGGGGGGTCTACCTCGCGTTCGGCTCGCCGTTCCTCCGGCGCCACTCGCCGCTCCTCACCACCGCATGGGCGATGGCGGGCGGCTCGCTCGTCCTCGCGCCGCTCGGGCTCGCGCAGCTCGCGACCGTGGACCCGTCCGCGATCACGCCGACGATCGTCGCCGCGTTCGCCTTCTCGGCCCTCCTTGCCGCCGCGGCGGCGAACGTCATCGTCTTCCGCGCGGTCCGCCTCCTCGGTCCGACGCGGGTCGCCAACTTCCAGTTCCTCGTCCCCGCGATCGCCGTGGCCCTCGGGGCGCTCCTCCTCGGGGAGCGGATCTTCCTCGGCCAGGTCGTCGGCGGTGCGGGGATCGTCGCCGGCATCCTCGTCGCCCGCGGGGCTCCGGCGGGCGTGCCCGGCCGCTCGCCGGCGGCGATCGAGGCGGAGCAGATCGAGCCCGCGTGACCCGTCGGCCGCGTCGCCGTCCGGTTGCCCGGGCCCCGGGCCGTCGGTATCATCAGAAAAACCCCGGAGGACGAGAGCGCATGGCGAAGTATGTCTTTGTGACCGGAGGCGTCACCTCCTCGCTCGGCAAAGGCATCACCGCCGCCAGCATCGGCCGGATCCTCAAGGCCCGCGGCCTCACCGTCTCGATCCTCAAGCTCGACCCCTACATCAACGTCGACCCCGGGACGATGTCGCCGTACCAGCACGGCGAGGTCTTCGTCACCGACGACGGCGCCGAGACGGACCTCGACCTCGGCCACTACGAGCGCTTCATCGACGAGAACCTCTCCCAGGTCTCGAACGTGACGACCGGCCGGATCTACCAGGCGGTCATCGCGAAGGAGCGGCGGGGCGACTACCTCGGCGGCACCGTCCAGGTGATCCCGCACATCACGAACGAGATCAAGGAGCGGATCGCCCGCGTCGCGCGGGCCGGCGAGCCGGACGTCGTCATCGTCGAGGTCGGCGGGACCGTCGGCGACATCGAGAGCCTCCCCTTCCTCGAGGCGATCCGCCAGATGCGGAAGGACGTCGGCCGCGGGAACGTCCTCTACGTCCACGTGACGCTCCTCCCGGAGCTCGCGGCGACCGGCGAGCTGAAGACGAAGCCGACGCAGCACTCGGTGAAGGAGCTCCGCGGGATCGGGATCCAGCCCGACGTGATCGTCCTCCGCTCCGACCGCCCGATGACCGACGAGGTCCGCGAGAAGATCGCGCTCTTCACCGACGTCCCGACCGAGGCGGTGATCGCCGCGCCGACGGCCGAGTCGATCTACGAGGTCCCGCTCCAGTTCGAGGCGGCTGGGCTCGGTTCGCTCGTCGTCCGCGACCTCGGGATCGAGGGGGCGCACGAGCCCGACCTCGCGGGCTGGCATGCGCTCGTCGAGCGGATCAAGCGGCCGAAGGCGACCCTCGAGGTCGCCCTCGTCGGCAAGTACATCGAGCTCCCCGACGCCTACCTCTCGGTCACCGAGGCGCTCCGCCACGCGGCGTGGGCGAACGGGGTCGACGCCCGGATCCGCTGGGTGAACTCGGAGACGCTCGACGAGGAGAACGTCGCCGCGACCCTCGACGGGGCGGCGGCCGTCCTCGTGCCGGGCGGCTTCGGCCACCGCGGGATCGAGGGGAAGGTCCTCGCCGCCCGCTACGCCCGGGAGCGCCGGATCCCGTACCTCGGGCTCTGCCTCGGGCTCCAGTGCGCCGTCATCGAGTTCGCGCGCACGACGCTCGGGACCCCCGACGCGAACTCGACGGAGTTCGACCTCTTCACCGAGCACCCGGTGATCGACCTCATGGCCGACCAGCGCGAGATGGAGGAGAAGGGGGGCACGATGCGCCTCGGCCTCTATCCGGCGCGGCTCACCCCCGGCTCGAAGGCCCAGGCGGTCTACGGGGCGGAGGTGATCTACGAGCGCCATCGCCACCGCTTCGAGGTGAACAACCGCTACCGCGCGATGCTCGAGGGGGCCGGGATGGTCCTCTCCGGCCAGTCGCCCGACGGCCGGCTCGTCGAGATCGTCGAGCTCGCCGATCACCCGTGGTTCGTCGCGAGCCAGTTCCACCCGGAGTTCCGGAGCCGGCCCGAGCGGCCGCACCCGCTCTTCGACGGCTTCGTCGCCGCCGCCCTCGCCGTCCGCGAGGGCCGCGAGCCGGTCCTCGTCGCGCGGGAGGTCCCCGCGGCCCCGTCGCCGGGGGACGGCACCGCGGCCCCCCGCCGTGGGTCGAAGGGGAGCGCCGCCTCCCGCTCGGCCGAGACGGCCCCGGAGGAGGCGGCCCGATGAAGCTCTTCCTCGACACCGCCGACATCGCCGAGATCAGGACCGCCGCCCGCTGGGGCGTGCTCGCGGGCGTCACGACGAACCCCAGCCTCTACGCGAAGGTGGGCGGCTCGTACGACGAGATCCTCGCCGAGGTCTGCCGGATCACGAGCGGTCCCGTGTCGGCCGAGGTGATCGCTGACGACGTCGACGGGATGCTCGCCGAGGGGCGGCGCTTCGCGAAGATCGCCGCGAACATCGTCGTGAAGGTGCCGATGACCGAGACCGGGCTCGAGGCGATCAGCCGCTTCGCCGCCGAGGGGATCCGGACCAACTGCACGCTGATCTTCACGGCGAACCAGGGGCTCCTCGCCGCCCGCGCCGGAGCGAGCCTCATCAGCCCGTTCGTCGGGCGGCTCGACGACATCAACCAGGACGGGATGACGGTGATCCGCGAGCTCGCCGAGATCATCGAGATCCACGAGCTCGACGCCGAGATCATCGCCGCCTCGATCCGCCACCCGCAGCACGTCACGCAGGCGGCGCTCGCCGGCTCCCACATCGCGACACTCCCCTTCAAGGTCCTCGAGCAGATGGTCCGCCACCCGCTCACCGACAAGGGGATCGCCCAGTTCAAGGCCGACTGGCAGAAGGCGACCGGCCCGGCGAAGGGCTGAGCCGCCGCCGACGGCGGTCGTTGACGGCGACCCTCGCGCCCCGTATCCTCCCCGTATCCCCAGATCGGCCCGCGTCGCGGAGCGATTCCGCGCCACCGTCCGGCCGCTCGTACCCAGGTGAGCCCCTCCCCATGCCCGGTCCCGATCAGCGACCCCGCAACCGGCGCCCGCGCCGCCGCCCCCAGGGCGCCGTCGGCCGCCTCCCCGTCACGGAGCAGGAGGAGATGCTCGAGATCGAGGCCGCGCGCGAGCGGAACGATCTCGACGTCGCAGACCTCCGCGCGATGAGCGTCACCGAACTCCGCTCCGTCGGCCGCGACCTCGACATCGAGGGCGCGAGCGGCGAGCGGAAGGAGGAGCTCGTCGACCGGATCCTCCAGCGCCAGTCGGAGCGGGCCGGCCACGTCTACGCGACCGGGATCCTCGACATCGTGGACGAGGGCTTCGGCTTCATGCGCCGGCACGGGCTCCTCCCGAGCCCCGACGACGTCTACGTCAGCTCGAGCCAGGTCCGCCGCTTCGGGCTCCGGATCGGCGACCGGATCTCCGGCGCGGTCCGCGCCCCGCGCGAGGCGGAGAAGTACTGGGGGCTCCTCCGCGTCGACGCCGTCAACGGGGTCGACATCGAGACCGCCCGCCGGCGCCCGCACTTCGCGGACCTGACGCCGGTCCACCCCGACGAGCTGATCAACCTCGAGTCGGACGCGAAGAACCTCTCGCAGCGGCTCGTCAACCTCGTCAACCCGCTCGGGAAGGGGCAGCGCGCCCTCATCGTCAGCCCGCCGAAGGCCGGGAAGACGATGCTCCTCAAGAACATCGCGAACGGGATCACCGCGAACTACCCCGACGTCCTCCTCATGGTCGCGCTCATCGGCGAGCGGCCGGAGGAGGTCACGGACATGCGGCGCTCGGTCGCCGGCGAGGTGATCAGCTCCACCTTCGACGAGCCGACCGAGAACCACACGCACGTCGCCGAGATGGCGCTCGAGATCGCGAAGCGCCAGGTGGAGACGGGTCGCGACGTCGTCATCCTCCTCGACTCGATCACCCGCCTCGCGCGTGCCTACAACCTCGCGCTCCCGCCGTCGGGCCGGACCCTCTCCGGCGGCATCGATCCGATCGCCCTCTACCCCCCGAAGCGCTTCTTCGGCGCGGCGCGCAACATCGAGCACGGCGGCTCGCTCACGATCATCGCGACGTGCCTCGTCGACACCGGCTCGCGGATGGACGACGTCATCTACGAGGAGTTCAAGGGGACCGGCAACAGCGAGCTCATCCTCGACCGGAAGCTCGCCGAGAAGCGGATCTTCCCCGCGATCGACGTCCAGCGCTCCGGGACCCGCCGCGAGGAGCTCCTCCTCGAGGAGGGGACGCTCAAGATGGTCTGGATGATGCGGCGGATGCTCTCGGCTGTAGGAACGAACGAGGGGATCGAGCTGCTCCTCAACCGGATCTCGAAGACGGACAACAACGCCCAATTCCTCGCAACCCTTACGAAGAGCCTCGATTCGTAGGCCGGGTCCTACAGGCCACTCCACCCGTTCCAGTGGCGATTCGGGGGAGGATGCCGTCGTCGGTCCGTCCCGACGTCCGTTTGCCGGACCGGACCCCACTCTGCTACCGTCGCCCCGACGTTCACAGGGCTGCTCTCATCGTGGCCCACGCCCCGAACCGCACGAGACACCAGCTCTAATACGTGACCCCGGACGGTCCCCCGCAGCGCCGCCTGCCTCGCGTGCGCTCGTCCCGACTGCCACACCGACCGCCGTCCGGCCCTCGAGGAGACCGTATTGCTCGACGCTACGGTGGTCGTCCGGCGCCTCCTGACGCGCCTGGCGGAGGACCACAGCGACCGCATCGTCCGCGCGATCGACCCGGCCAGGTCCGGGTCGGCCCCGGCCGGCCGCCGCTCCCGACGGAGCGACGCCGGGACCGCCGGGCACGCGCCGGGCGGCCGCCGTGCATCCAGGTCCCCGCGCGACCACCGGGCGTCGGCAGCCCGTCCCGCCCCGCTCGACCGCTTCTTCCACGCGGCCGGTCGCCTCGTCGCCCGCGTCCGCGCCACGATCGACCACACCGCCGGCGCCGAGCGCGCCCTCCCGATCGCGGTCGCGGTCCTCGTCCTCGGCGCCTCGGTCGTCAGCGTCGTCCCGGTCGCCGGGGGCGCCTCCGAGGCCGCCGATCCCGCGGAGCTCGCCGGCTGGGAGACGCCGGACGCCGATGCGACCGCCACCGCGCGGCTCGCGATCGCCGGCCCGCAGCGGATCGACGCGCCGGTCTCCCCCGAGGAGGCGGCGGTCGAGCCCGCGGGAGCGGTCCTCGGCACCACCTCGGAGCGCGCGGCGTCGCCCGCTCCCGACGCGAGCCCCGGCGTCTCCGCGATCCCGTTCGCGCTCGACGCGACCCTCATCAAGCCGGTCGCGCCGGAGACGACGGTCGTCGACGGCAGCGATCTCCTCAAGACCTACCGCGTGAAGTCGGGCGACACGCTGAGCGCGATCGCCTCGAAGTACGGCGTCTCGACGATGACGCTCGTCTGGTCGAACGGCCTCAGCTCGAAGGCGCTGAGCGTCGGCCAGCGCCTCTTCATCCCGCCCGTGAACGGCGCGGTGATCAAGGTCGAGGAGACGGACACGCTCGCCTCGATCGCGAAGGAGTTCGGCGTCGACGCGGAGAAGATCGTCGCCTTCAACAAGCTGAAGGACCCGAGCGTCCAGATCGGGCAGCTGCTCGTCATCCCCGGCGGACGCGGCGAGATGCTCCCGCCGGACCCGACGCCGGCACCGATCCGGATCACCGGCGGGAACGGGCGTGGCGGCTCCAGCGCCCCGAGCCGGACGACGACCTACGCGGGCGGGCGGCTCCGCTGGCCGGTCGGCGGCGGGTACCTGAGCCAGCGCTTCCACTGGGGTCACTACGGGATCGACATCGCCGCCGACTACGGGACCTCGGTCTACGCCGCGGCGGCCGGGACGGTGATCTTCTCCGGCTGGTACCGGAACGGCGGTGGCTACCAGGTGTGGATCAGCCACGGCTCGAACCTCTACACGACGTACAACCACATGGCCGGCGTCTCCGTCGGGGCCGGCGCCCAGGTCGCGAAGGGGACGCGAGTCGGACGCGTCGGCGCGACCGGGATCGCGACCGGGCCGCACCTCCACTTCGAGGTCTGGCGAGGACGGCCGTGGAACGGCGGTTACCGGGTGAACCCGCTCGGCCTGTTCTAGCGCCGTCGGCGCCCTCGGCACCGTCGCCCCGGGGCCGCGGAGCCCCGCCGTGAGAGAATCCGGGCGATGTTCCTCGATCGCGTGAAGATCCTCGTCCGCGCAGGTGCCGGCGGCGACGGCGCGGCGACCTTCCGTCGCGAGGCGCACGTCCCGCGCGGCGGTCCCGACGGTGGCGACGGCGGGCGGGGCGGCTCGATCCTCCTCAAGGTCGACGCCGGCCAGACGACGCTCCGCGACTTCCGCTACGCCCACCACTTCCGCGCGACGCCGGGTGGCCGCGGCACGGGCGCGAAGCGGCACGGGAAGGCGGGCGACGACCTCGTCCTCGCGGTGCCCCCCGGGACCGCCGTCTACGAGGATGCGAGCGGCGAGCTCGTCGCCGACCTCGTCGCGACCGACCAGGAGGTCCTCGTCGCGCGGGGCGGCCGGGGCGGTCTCGGGAACGTCCACTTCGCGACGGCCACGCACCGGACCCCGAAGCACGCGCAGAAGGGGGAGCCCGGCGAGGAGCGCTGGCTGAGGCTCGAGCTCCGCCTCATCGCCGACATCGGGCTCGTCGGGCTCCCGAACGCCGGGAAGTCGACCCTCCTCGCGGCGCTCACCGCCGCCAAGCCGAAGATCGCCGACTACCCGTTCACGACGCTCGAGCCGAACCTCGGGGTCATGGAGCTCGGCGAGGGGGACGAACGGCGGCCCACGATCGCCGACGTCCCCGGCCTCATCGAGGGGGCGAGCCAGGGCGCCGGGCTCGGCCACGCGTTCCTCCGGCACGTCGAGCGGACCCGGATCCTCGTCCACGTCGTCGACGGCTCCTCGCGCGACCCGGAGTGGGACCACGCGGTCATCCGCGACGAGCTCGCCGCCCACGATCCGGCGCTCCTCGAGAAGCCGCTCGTCGTCGCCTTCAACAAGCTGGACCTCCCGGCCGCCGCCGCCGCCTGGCCCGACTTCCGCGCCGCCCGGGAACGAGAGCACCGCCAGGTCGTCGCGATCTCCGCCGACCGCGGCGACGGGCTCGCGGCGCTCCGCCGCCTCGTCGCCGACGCGCTCCCGTCGGCGGATGAGTTCGAGGCGTCGCCGGAGCCGTCCGGCGTCGTCGTCCATCGGCTCGAGACGATCGGGGACGGCTTCGTCGTCGAGCCGCTCGGCCCCGGCGACTTCCGGGTCCGCGGGAAGCGGATCGAGCGGGTCGCGAGCCAGACCGACTTCGAGGTCGAGGAGTCCGCCGCCCGCTTCCAGCGCGATCTCGTCCGCCTCGGCATCGACGCCGAGCTCCGCCGCGCGGGGATCCGGGCCGGCGACACCGTCCGGATCGGCTCGATCGAGCTGGAGTGGGAGTCGCAGCCGTGGGAGGTCGCGTGAGCCCGGACGCGCGCGCGACCGGGGCGGTCGCCCCTGCGGCGCCGGTCGTCCCGGGCTCCGTCGGGATCCTCGGCGGGACCTTCGATCCGATCCACGTCGGCCATCTCGCGATCGCCGAGGAGGTCCGGGAGGCCCTCGGGCTCGAGCGGATCCTCTTCGTCCCCGCGCTCGACCCGCCCCACAAGCCGGGGGTCCCGCTCGCGCCGGCGGAGACGAGGGCGCGCCTCGTCGCGCTCGCGATCGCCGGGAACCCGGCCTTCGCGCTCTCCCGGGTGGAGCTCGACCGCCCCGGCCCGTCGTTCGCGGCCGACACCGTCGCCCTCGTCGCCGCCGCGCACGGCGGCCGCCGGCCCACCTTCATCCTGTCCGCCGAGGCGCTCGCCGGACTCCCCGCCTGGCACGAGCCGGAGCGGCTCCTCGCCGCGTCCCGGCTCGCCGTCGTCCCCCGTCCCGGCAGCGCCGCGCTCGACGCGACCTGGCTCGCGGGACGCTTCCCGGGCGCCGCGATCGACGCCGTCTTCCTCGACGGTCCGTCGCTCGCCGTCTCCGCGACCGCGATCCGCGCCCGTGTCGCCGCGGGCCGCTCGATCCGCTATCTCGTCCCGGACGCGGTCGCCGCCGCGATCGCCGAGGATCGTCTCTACCGCACCGCCTGAGGAGAGGACCACCGCCCCGTGACCGACCGAGCCGACGAGCCCGCCCCGGGCGCCACCCCGAGGATCGGCCTCCCGCACCGCGACGCGCCGCTCCCGCCGCAGGACCGGCCGCCGCTCGAGATCGCCCGGCGGGTCGTCGAGCTCGCGGAGGAGAAGAAGGCAGCCGACATCGCGCTCCTCGAGCTCGTCGGGCTCACGTCGGTCGCCGACTACTTCGTCATCTGCTCCGGCGGCTCGGAGCGCCAGATCGACGCGATCGCCGATGCGATCGTCGGCGGCCTCCGTGACGACGGGATCCGGCCGATCGGGCGGGAGGGGACCCCGGCCTCGCACTGGATCCTCCTCGACTTCGGCGCGGTGATCGTCCACGTCTTCACGCCGCCGGAGCGGGACTACTACTCCCTGGAGCGGCACTGGTCGGAGGCGCGGACGATCCTCCGCGTCCAGTAGCGGCCCCCGCCCCGGCCCGCGCGCGGCCGGAGGTACCGTCCCGGCCGGTACGAGGGACCCATACCGGGCGGTGCGTCGACGCCCATAGCATCCCGACACCTCGACGGCGAGAACCGCCGTATGACGGAGGAACGTTCGGGATGATCGCTCGACGCGACAAGTGCCCGCGCTGCAGCCAGCGGCTGACGCCGAGCAAGTACGACACGACCTTCCGGTTCCCGGACCGGAGCGAGCGCCTCTGCTTCGCGATCCCCGCGAGCCTCTGCGCGGACTGCCGGCAGCTCTGGGTCGACCCCGACCTCCTCGAGATGCTCGACCTCGGCGCCGGCCGCTGCGTCTTCGCGATCGAGACCGACCTGGTCCTCCAGGAGCGGGCCTGGACGAGCGCGGATCAGGGCGCCGCGAGCGCCGACTGACCCGGCGGTCGACCCGCCGCCAGAGCGCGATCCGCCGCCAGGGCGCGATCCGCCGCTAGGGCGCGATCCGCCGCTAGGGCGCGACCCGCTCCGCGAGCCAGAGCGCGATCCCGAGCCGTCGCTGCGGCTCCGTCACGACCCGTCCAGCCGCCCCCTTCGTCGCGACGTCGATCTCCAGCAGCCCCTCCAGCGCCGCGGCGAGTTCGTCCGGCCGCCAGAGGGCCGCCGCCCGTGCGAGCGTCTCCGCCCGGAACGGCTTCAGCTTCATCGACCGGACGAGCGATCCCGGCGTCTCTCCCGCCCCGAGCCGGTCGGCGACCTCGATCAGCTCCCGAAGGCGTCGATGGAGCTGGACGACGAGGAGCGGCTCCGGCGTCGTCTCGATGAGGCGGGCGAGGAGCTCCGTCGCCTGACGGGTCCGGCGGGTCGCGACCGCGTCGAGGAATGCCCAGGTGGAGCCGGGGATCGCCTCGGGGACGAGCGCGCCGACATCCTCCGCCGTTACCTCGGCGTCGACGCGGTAGAGCGCGAGCTTCTCGAGCTCCGCGACGGCGAGCTGCCCCTGCCGCCGCCGGTCGACGTCCCCCTCCCTGACGAACCCGCCGACACGCGTGGCGAGCGCCGCGGCGGCGCCCCGCGCGAGGCGGACGCCCCGTTCCTTCGCCCGCTCCTCGATCCAGTTGGTGAAGCGGCCCTCCGTCGGGGCGCGGAACTCGCGCGTCTCCCCGCCCGCCGCCTCCACCTCGGCCCGGAGCCCCTCGAGCGTCGACGACCGCCGCCCGCCACCATCGGTCGACTCGAGGAGGACGAGCCCGTTCCCGGGCGCGACCGAGGCGATCGCGGCCGAGAGCGCCTCGCGGCCGGCCTTCGAACGGACGAGCGGTCCTGGCTCCGCGACGACGACGAGCGTCCCGCCACCGAAGAGGGTCGCCGTCCCGACGCGCTCGGCGATCTCCGCCGCGCTCGTCATCGTCCCCGTCGTCCGCCAGAGACCGAGCGGGGCGCCCGGCTCACCGAGCCGGACCGCGACGGCCGCCGCCGCCGCCTCGAGCGAGTAGAGGTCGTCCCCGTAGTAGTAGGCGAGCGGGGCCCCGATCATCGGCCACCCCCCGGCTGCGCCGCCGCGGCGAGCGCCGGACCGGTCCACGCGAGTCGCCGGATCTCGGCGGGCGCGACCCCGGCGAGCCCGCAGACCTCGGCCTCCAGCTCCCCGGCCCTCGCCCTGATCCGCGCGATCGTCGCGTCGTCCCAGCCGCTCCCGCCGTCCGTCCGGGACCCCGGCGGGTAGCGGCGGCGCCATGAGGCGAAGCGGGCGTCGAGCGACTCGAGCCGCTGACCCGCCCGCTTGTCCGCGTACGCGACGACCCGCGCCTCGGCCGTCGCCTCGCGTCGGAAGGTCGCCCACCAGGCGTCGTCACCGAGCCGGACGACCGGGTGCGCCGCGACGGGGTCCGCGAGCTCGTCGAACCCGCGGTCCCGGAGCCAGCCGGCGCTCCCGTCGCCGTGCGGGCGGCCGGCGACGGCCGGATCGGTCCGGAGCGCCGGGAGCTTGTCCGCGTCGTGGAGGAGCGCGGCCGCCTCGACGATCCCCCGATCGACGACCCCGCGACCGCCCGCGTTCGCCCGGAGCGCGAGCCAGCCCGCGATCTCCGCGACCGCGCGGGAGTGGGCGAGGAACCAGCCCGGGGGCTCGAGCGAGAGGAGGAGTCGCGCCGCGGCGACGCGTCCGGGGACGGCCATCGGCCCGATGGTACAGGCGGATCGGCCCGCTCCACCCGGACGACGATCGCGTCCGGCGCGAGCGTCACCTCGATCGTCCCGTGGCGGTCCGTCCGGAGCACGCGCGCCCCCACCGTGGCGAGCCGTTCGAGCGTCACCGGGCTCGGGTGGCCGTAGTCGTTCCGCTCCCCGACGGAGATCGCCGCGACGGCCGGCCGGGTCGCCGCGAGGAGCGGTGCCGAGGTCGCCGTCCGGCTCCCGTGGTGCGAGACCTTCAGGAGGTCGAGACGGGGAAGGCCTGCGGCGACGAGCGACGGATCGACGTCCTCCTCCGCATCGCCGAGGAGGAGGAAGCGCCGTCCGTTCGCGCTCCCGAGGAGGACGACGGACCCGCCGTTCACGGTCCGCCCGTCGTCGCCCGGGTCCGTCACGCGGGCGGGCGGCGGCCAGATCGCCACGAGCTCCACCCCGTCGACGCGGAGCCGGTCGCCGAGCCCGAAGCCCCGGAGCTCGAGGCCCGCGGCGGCGAGCGCCCCGGGGAGTGCCGCCGCCCCCGGCCCCGTCCCGGCCCGTCCCGTCCCGAGGACCGCCCCGATCCGGTAGCGGCCGAGGAGGACCGGAAGGGCGCCGAGATGGTCCTCGTGCGGGTGCGTCACGAGGACCGCGTCGAGACGGCGGTCCCACGGTGCGGAGCGGGCGTCGAGCGCGACGAGGAGCCGCTCCGGGTCGCCGCCCGTGTCGACGAGGAGGCGGCCGCCACGCTCCCCCTCGACGAGGATCGCATCGCCCTGGCCGACGTCGAGGACGACGACGCGGGGGTACGGGGCGGGTCGGGCGGCCGCGGCGAGTGCGACCGCGAGGACGCCGGTCGCGACCGCCGCGAGGGCTCCCCGGCGTCGGATCCGGATCGCTCCGGGTCCGACCCGCCGTGCCGTCGCGGCCCGCCGGAGGAGCCGCCGTGCCCGCCCCGATGCGGCGGCGGCGACCCCGACGCCGGCCGCCGCCGCCGCGATCGCCGCCGCCCCCGGCGCGAGCTCGAGGGAGGCGAACGGGAGCGCGGCGGCCAGCCGGACGAGCCCGACGAGGGAGGTGAGGAGCGCCCAGGCGGGGAGCGCGAGGAGCGTCGCGACCTCGCGCGGGAGCCCGCCGATCGCCCCGAGCCCGCCGACGAGCGCGATCCCGCCCGCGGCCATCGCGGGCGGGACGAGCGGGACGACCGCGAGGTTCGCGAGCGGCGCGACGAGGGAGAGCCGGCCGAAGGTGGCGAGGACGATCGGGAGGGTCGCCGCCTGTGCCGCGAGCGAGATCCCGAGTCCCTCGGCGAGCCACGCGGGAGCGCGCCCCCCGGTCCGGCGGCCGATCGCCTCGGTGAGCGGGGTCCCCCACGCGATCAGCCCCGCGGTCGCGGCCGCCGACAGCTGGAGCCCGACGTCGCGGACGAGCGCCGGATCGGCGACGAGGAGGAGGACGAGCGCCCACGCGAGCGCGGCGCCGGCGCTCCCGCGCCGGCCCGACTCCCGCGCGACGAGGACGACGCCCGCCATCACGGCGGCTCGCACGACCGAGGCGGAGGCGCCGGCGAGCGCCGTGTAGGCGACGACCGCGCCGACCGTGACGACGGCGCGGGTCCGGCGGCTCCCGCGACCGCGGAGGAGCGCGGCGACCATCCCGCCGACGAGGGCGATGTTCCAGCCCGAGATCGCGACGACGTGGCTGACCCCCGCGGTCGTGAAGTCCGCCGCGAGGGGCCGGTCCACCCGCTCCCGGAGCCCGACGAGGATCCCGCTCGCGAGTCCGGCCTCGGGCTCGGGGAGCGCGAGGGCGAGCCCGCGGTCGGCCGTCCGGCGGATCCCCTCGACGAGTCCCACCGCGCCGCCGCCCCCCGCGAGCCGTGCGTGACGGTCGGCGTCGAGCGTGCCGCCGATCCCGTTCCGCTCGAGGTAGCGGCCGTAGTCGCTCGCCGGCGCCGGCCGGATCCGCCCGGTGAGCTCGATCCGGTCGCCCGGTGCGACCGCCGGGTAGCGGGGGAGCGTCGCGGCGAGGAGCGGGCCTCCCGGCGTCCCGAGTCGGATCGTCGCCCGCTGGCGTCCGTCGCGCGGGCTCCCGAGCGAGACGACCTCCGCGCTCCACGCCCCGCGTCCCACCGGGAGCGGCGCCTCCGGCCCGTCCGCGAGTGCCGCCGGGACGAGGCGGCCGCCCACGAGGAGCGCACCGACGGCGAGCGCAGCGAGCGCGGGTGCGGCGTGGCGCCGCGCCAGCGTGACGGCGGCGATCGCGAGGATCGCGACGACGAGGAGCCGGCTCCCGACCGCGAGGGACGGCTCGCTCCCGATCGCCGCCGCCCCGAGCGCTCCCGCGGCCACCCACGACGCGCGCGGCATCAGCGCACCGTGACGAGGTCGCGGAACTTCGCGAGCGTCGCCGTCCCGACGATCCCGCGCTCGACGAGCTCGTCGACGCTCGCGTACCGCCGCTCCTCGCGCCCGGCGACGATCTTCGCCGCGGTCACCGGTCCGATCCCCGGGAGCGCCTCCAGGGCCGCCTCCGAGGCGCTGTTCAGGTCGACGAGCTCGCCGCCTGCCGCGCCCGTGGCCGTCGCGGCGGGGCCGCCTCCCGCCGTCCCACCCCCGCCGCCACCTGGCGCGGGGGACCACGCGGCGTCGTCGCGCGACGGGACGCGGACGCGGTCGCCGTCCGCGAGCCGCGCCGCAAGGTTCAGCTCCCGTTCGGCGCGCGCCACGTCGACCCGGGCTGCGAAGCCGCCGGCCGCCTCGATCGCGTCGCCGACCCGCGACCCGGCGGGGAGCCGGAGGAGCCCGGGCCGAAGGACCGCGCCGCCGACGTCGACGACGATCTCGTCGACGGGCGCCGACGGCGCATCACCCGCGCTGCCGCCGCTCGCGGCACGGGACGCTGCGGCGACCGGATCGGCGTCGTCCGGACCGGCCGCATCGATCGTCACCGCGGGGGTCGGGCCGAGGGCGACGATCGCGACGGCGATCGCGCCGAGCCCGACGGCGAGGGCGGTCGCGAGCAGCCCGGGGAGGGGGGCGCGGCCGGGGTCCGGCTCCGTCCGCTTCCGGCCCGCCTCGCGGCCGCTCGCCTCGTCGTCGCCCGCGTCCCCACCGGGTCCCGCGTCGATGACGCGCCAGCGCTCGCTCTCCATCGCAGCCTCCCGCCGGCGGGCGGATCCGGCGGGGATGCGCCGGGCGCGGTGAAGGCGCCCGGCGTGAGGCTAGGGTCGGCGGCTCATCGGCGGCTCATCGGCGGCTCATCCGCGGCGCATCGGCCGCGAAGCGGCGGCGCGCCACGGCCGCGCACGGGCGGCTGCTAGACCTTCTCGAGGAGCGGCTTCACCTCGGTGACGAGCCGCGTCATCGACTCCTCGTCGTACGTCGCCGGGAGGCCCGCGATCAGGTGGCGGTAGCCCAGCCCCACGAGCGGCGCGAGCCTCTCCGCCACGTCCTCCACCGTCCCGACCGGCTGGTCCTTCCAGTGCTCCGCGACGCGGTTCCGCTCGAACGCGGCGTGGAAGAGCCGCTCCGCCTCGCGGCGGTCGTCGCGGATGAAGACCGTCCCGATCCCGGTGGTCCGCTCGATCGTCGCCGGGTCGCGCCCGACCGTCGCGCAGTGCTCGAGGAGGATCTCCTCCTTCCGCTTCACGTTCTCGTATCCGCCGCCGACGTTGTTCATGTCGCCGTACTTCGCGACGAGCTTGAGCGTCACCTTCTCGCCGCCGCCGCCGATGCAGATCGGGAGGTGGCGCTGGAGCGGCGGCGGGTCGTTCCGCGTCTCGACCGAGCGATAGTGGCCGCCGGCCGGCGCGGACGGCTCCGTCCCGTCGAGCATCCCGCGCATGATCGGGAGCGCCTCGCCGAGCCAGCGGAGCCGCTCCGGGAAGCCCGACCCGAAGTCGATCCCGAAGTCCTCGTGCTCCTCCTCGAACCACGCGCCGCCGATCCCGAGGATCGCCCGGCCGTCGCTCACGTGGTCGAGGGTCGTCGCCATCTTCGCGGTGAGCGCCGGGTTCCGGAACGTGTTCGCCCCGACCATCAGTCCGATCGTCGCCCGCTTCGTCAGGACGGCCCACGCCGTGAGCGTCATCCAGCCCTCGAAGATCGGGCCGTGCGAGTCCCCGATGATCGGGTAGAGGTGGTCCCACGTCCAGAGCGAGTCATAGCCGAGCCGGTCGGCGCGGACACCCGCGTCGCGGAGCGATGCCCAGTCCGTGTACTGGTTCCAGCAGAGCGCGCCGAGCTTCACCTGGCCCATCGGATCCTCCCTCGGTCCGCCACTAGCTGCGGACGACGATGTTGACGAGCCGGCCACCACCGGCGTGGATGATCCGGTCGGGCCGCTTCCCGCCGAGCGCGGCGACGACCTTCTCCCGGGCGAGGACGAGCGCCTCGAGCTCCGCTTCCGCGATCCCCGCCGGGACCTGGACCTTGTCGCGGACCTTCCCGTTCACCTGGATCGGGACCTCGCGGGTCTCGCCGGCGAGGGCCGACGGGTCGACCGCCGGCCACGACGCCGCGTGGATCGATCCCGATGCCCCGCGCCGGGACCAGAGCTCGTCGGCGACGTGCGGCGCTGCCGGGGCGAGCATCAGCAGGAGGAGCCGGACCGCCTCGTCCCACGCCGCGCCGCCGGCGACCTCGGTCCCGCGATAGCGCATGAGGAGGTTCGCGAGCTCCATGAGGTGGGCGACCATCGTGTTGAAGCGGAACTCCGCGTACTCGTCGGTCACGGTCGCCAGCGTCCGGTGGGCGAGGAGCCGGATCGCCTTCGCCGCGTCCGCCGCGGACTCGCCCGCGGGAAGCCGCCCGGCATCGGGGTCGCCCGGCTCGACGCCCGCCGGGTCGAGCGAGATCGTCCAGACGCGGTTGAGGAAGCGGTGGACGCCGCCGATCCCGGTCGGGCTCCACGCGCCGCCCTGATCCCATGGGCCCATGAACATCAGGAAGAGCCGGACCGTGTCCGCGCCGTACTTCGCGACGAGCTCGTCCGGGTCCTGGACGTTCCCGCGCGACTTCGACATCCGCTCGCCGTCGGCCCCGAGGATCTGGCCCTGGTTGAAGAGCCGCCGGAACGGCTCGCGGTCGCGGACCAGCCCGAGGTCCGCCATCGCCTTCGTGAAGAAGCGGCTGTAGAGGAGATGCATCACGGCGTGCTCCGCACCGCCGGTGTACTGGTCGACGGGCGTCCAGGCGTCCGCGACGTCGCGGTCCACCGGCGCGGTCTCCGAGCGCGGCGAGAGGTAGCGGAACCAGTACCACGACGAGTCGATGAACGTGTCCATCGTGTCGGTCTCCCGCCGGGCAGGGCCGTCGCAGCGCGGGCACCTCGTCTCGACGAAGGACGCGTCGCGCTTCAGCGGGTTCTCGCCGCTCCCCTGGTAGTCCACCGTCTCCGGGAGCCGGACCGGGAGGAGGTCGTCGGGGACCGGGACGATCCCGTCGCGGTCGCAGTAGACGACCGGGATCGGCGTCCCCCAGTAGCGCTGACGGCTGATCAGCCAGTCGCGGATCCGGTACGTGACGGCGAAGTCCGCCTTCCGCTCGCCCCTCAGCCACTCGACGATCTCGCGGAACGCGACGGGGGAGGGGCGGCCGTCGAACCGGCCGGAGTTGACGAGGACGTCGTCCTCCGACTTCGAGACGTACGCCTCGGCGAGGGCCGGCGCATCCGGACCCGCGGGCTCGCCGGCGCGGACGGCCGGACGGATCACCTCGACGACGGGGAGGCCGAACGTCCGGGCGAACGCGAAGTCGCGCTCGTCGTGCGCGGGGACGGCCATGATCGCGCCGGTCCCGTAGCCGGCGAGGACGTAGTCGGCGATCCAGATCGGGATCCGCGCGCCGTTCACCGGGTTGACCGCGTGCGCCCCGATGAAGACGCCGGTCTTCTCGCGCTCGGTGGAGAGCCGCTCGATCTCGGTCGCCGCGCGCGCCCGCGCGACGTACGCCTCGACCTCGGCCGAGCGGTCCGGTGCCGTCAGCTTCCCGACGAGCGGGTGCTCCGGGGCGAGGACCATGAAGGTCGCGCCGAAGAGCGTGTCGGGGCGCGTCGTGAAGACGCGGAGCTCGTCCCCGCCCGCCTGGTGGTCGTCCGGCGCCGTCGCGAAGACGACCTCCGCCCCCTCGGAGCGGCCGATCCAGTTCGTCTGCATGATCCGGACCGGCTCCGGCCAGTCGATCCCGGAGAAGTCGAGCAGCTCGTCGGCGTACTTCGTGATCCGGAGCCACCACTGCTCGAGATCGCGCTTCTCGACCGCCGCGCCACATCGCCAGCAGCGGCGCTCGACCCCCTCGACCTGCTCCCGGGCGAGCGTCCCGTCGTTCGGGCACCAGTCGACCGGCGCCTTCGCCCGGTAGGCGAGCCCCGCCTCGAGCATCCGGAGGAACAGCCACTGGTTCCAGCGGTAGTACTCGGGGTCGCACGTGACGACCTGCGACTCCCACGCGAACGTCGCGCCCATCGAGCGGAGCTGCCGGCGCATGTTCTCGATGTTCCGGTAGGTCCAGTCGCGCGGGTTGATCCGGTTCTTGATCGCGGCGTTCTCGGCCGGGAGACCGAACGCGTCGAACCCGATCGGGAAGAAGACGTTCCTCCCCTGCATCCGGTGGTAGCGGGCGAGCGCGTCCGTCGGGGTCTTGATGTACCAGTGGCCGATGTGGAGGTCGCCCGACGGGTACGGGTACATGGTCAGGAGGTAGTAGCGGGGCTTCGAGGCGTCCGTCAGGTCCGTCTCGTAGAGCCCGAGCTCCGCCCAGCGCGCCTGCCAGCGCGGCTCGATCGAGGCCGGGTCGTAGCGCTCGATCCGGTCTCGCTCCTGGCGTGAGCGCTCGCCGTCGTCGCGGGTCGGTTCGCTCGTCGTCGTCACCGCTCGTCAGTCCTCGCGATACGAAAGACCCCTCGCCGATCAGGCGAGGGGTCGATCAGCGACGTGATCAGGGGGCTGGTGGAGCTACGGGGATTCGAACCCCGGACCTTCTGAATGCCATTCAGACGCTCTCCCAGCTGAGCTATAGCCCCACTGGTCCGGAGGCGGAGTATAGCGGGTGGGTGCGGGTGGCGGCCGCGCTCCGGACCCCCCGGCCCGCGCGGGCCCCGCACCTATACTCCGCCCGGTGAGCGGCGCCCGGTGAACGGCTCGAACGACGCGGCCCCGCCCGCCGGCCCCGACGCGGTCCGGCGGTCCGGCGGGATCGAGGCGCCCGTCACGCTCTCCCTCGCGGGCGGGCCCCTCGAGATCCTCCTCAGGCGCTCGCCCCGTGCCCGTCGCATCCGCGTCGTCGTCGACCACGGCCGCGGGGTCGTCGTCACCGTCCCCGCCCGTCGCGGCGACCGCGGCATCCCACGCCCGGGGCGCGAGGTCGAGCGCTTCCTCGGCGAGCGGGAGGCGTGGATCCGGCGCCACCTCGAGCGCCAGCAGGGGTCCGCCGGCCGCGCGGTCCGTGCCGCGGCGCTCCGCGACGGGGGCTCGATCCCGTTCCGGGGCGAGCCGCATGCGCTTCGGGTCGTCCCGGCCGCGGCGGGTGCGGCGCGTCGTTCGAGCGTCGAGCGGGTCGGGGAGGCGGACGGGGACGCGCTCGTCGTCCGCCTCTCGGTCCGTGACGCCCGTCCGCTCGAGCGGGTCCTCCGCGACTGGTTCGTGGACCGGGCACGGGCCGCGATCGAGGCGTCCATCGGCGAGCACGCGGTCGCGCTCGGGGTCGCTCCCCGGGCGATCGCGCTCCGCGATCCGGCGAGCCGCTGGGGGAGCGCGAGCCGGGCCGGCAGGCTCTCCTTCTCGTGGCGGCTCATCCTCGCCCCGCCGGCGGCGCTCGAGACCGTCGTCGTCCACGAGCTCGCCCACCTCCGCGTCTTCGGGCACGGCCCCGACTTCTGGGCGATCGTCGCCTCGCGGCGTCCCGACCACGCGGCCTGGCGCCGATGGCTCCGTCGACACGCCGCGGAGCTCCACGCGACCCTCCGGTAGCGGGCGACGGGTCGGGGGGCGTCCCGGGCCCGCCGCGGCGCGGCAGGCCCGGGACGGGATGGCGCGGCGCCTACTCGGTGGGCTCCACCATCACCGCGACGTTCGAGATGTCCGATGCCCTGACCGTCGACGGGAGCGACAGCACGTGCGTCATGGGCTCCGGCACGTTGACGGCGATCGTCACCGCCTTCTCGACGAACGACGTGCCGCCGGTCCCGATCGCGACCTTGACGTCGTAGTAGCCGAGAGGACACGTCACGTCGAGCTCCGCCGTGTCGGAGGCGTACGCGCCGAGGTCGGCGTCGTACGAGGGCGAGAACCTCAGCCCGACCGACGAGCAGGGCGACGTCACGACCTGCTCCTCGCCCCCGATGGACGAGACGAGGCTGAAGCCGGCACTCGCCGCGTACGCCGCCCCGGCGCTCGCGACGAGGATGGCGCCGATCAGCGTGCCGAGCACGAGCCGACGCTGCCGCCAGATGACCATGGACCGTTCCTTCCCGGCGGGATCCGGGCGGGTGCGGCGGGAGGGGATCGTCGCCGCACCCGCGCATTCGGTGGCGTCGCCCGAGCGGAGGAACCGCTGTAGGACGCGGCTAGTCCTGCGCGTCCGACCTCGCCCACCAGCGGGCTGCGACGAGCTCCGCGACGAGCGTCTCCGTCGCCACCGCGACCTCGGGATCGTCGTCGTCGCGGTAGCGGACGGCCGCACGGGCCCCGGGGACGTCGGCGCCGACCGCGACGACGGTCGAGCCGCGGCGGGCGAGCCACTCGAGCGCCGGCGGGTCGTACCGCGAGCCGGCGAAGAGGAGCGCCCGGTAGTCGAGCGTCTTCGTCAGGTAGACGTCGACGTGGCTCCAGTCGCCGGTCTCCGACCCGGACGCGGGTCGCCGCGGCCCCTCGCGGACGACGAGCGCGGACTGCCATGCCGACGAGAGACGCTCGGCCGGGGCGATCGCGAAGACGCCGTCCGGGCCGTCGAGCGCCGCGGCCACCTCGTCGAGCCACGCCGCTCGCCGGTCGAGGAGGTCCGCGGTCGCCGCCGCGACCCGTCGGACGAGCGCCACGGCATCGAGCCGCTCCCCCGCGAGACGGGCGGCGAGGAGGCGAAGGAGGAGGAGCGTGTGCTGGAAGGTCCGGCAGGCGACGCCGCCCGCCTCCTCCCCGGCGGCGAGGTCGACGACGAGCGCCGCCCCGGCGGTCACCGGCGAGCCGGGCGCGTTCGTCAGCGCGACGATCGGCGAGCGGCCGCGGTGCCGCTGGAGGGCGTCGAGCGTCTCGATGCTCGATCCGCCGGCGGAGATCGCGACGACGAGCGTCCCCGGGCCCGGCGCGGTCCCGAGCGCCGCCGAGCCGAGCTCGGCGGCCGCGGCGACCCCGGCGGCGCGGAGCCGCGCGGCGACCACCTCGGCGGCGTACCGGGAGCTCCCCATCCCGACGAGCGCGACGCGGTCCACCCGCGCCGGGAGGCCGGCGAAGGGATCCGCCGCGGCGAGCCGGTCCGCGAGGCGGTCGAGCGACGACGGCTTCGCCTCGAGGTCCGCGAGGAAGCCTGCCGGGTTCATCCCTCGATCATCGCGCGGATCGCGCCGAGCGGCGCGTAGCGCCAGCGGGGAAGGTGGCGCGCCGCGTAGACGAGCTCGCGGCACTCCTGCTCGGCCTCGAATGCGGGAAGGAGCCGTTCGTCGAGGAGCCCGCCGCGGCCCGCGGCCGCGAGCGTCGCCCGGTGCGCCGCGAGGCAGGCGCCGCGCGCGATCCCGCTCCAGCGTTCGACGAGGGCGGCCTGCGCGGGCGTCGCCTCGCCGAGCCGGCGGAGCGCGATCCGGGCGACGTGGTCGAGGCTGCAGCGGAGCTGCGCGAGGTCCCGGGCGGCGGGCGCGGGAAGGAGGCGCGCGGCCGCCGGGAGCGTCGGGTTCCCGTCGAAGTCGATCACCGCCGTCCCGTCGCGCCAGGGCGGGAGCTGGCCCACGTGGAGGTCCCCGTGGATCGGCTGGACGGCCGTCCGCCCGACCGTCGCGAGCGACCCGATCCGTTCGGCGAGCCCGGGCGCCCACCGCCGAAGGGCGGCCGCCGCCGCGGCGTCGTCGGCCGCCGTGAGCTCGATCGCCTCGTCGAGCGTCGCGAGCCCGTCGGTCCGCCACCGCTCGAGCGTCGCCGCGGGCGCCTCCCCGACCGGCGCCGGTTCGGCGGCGGTCGCCGTCGCGAGCGCGAGATGGAGCGCCGCCGTGAGGCGGCCGAGCCGCTCGCCGAGCTCGTGCGCATCCGCCTCGGTCGCCGCCACCGCCGCGACCCCGGCGTCCCCGACGGCGGCGAGGAGCGCGTCGGGGTACGCCTCCCAGCCGTCCCGGAGTCCGGGGAGGAACGCGTCCGCGAGGGCGACCGTCACCGTCCCGCCGTCGTCGTCGAGCCACTCCACCGTCCCGGCGAGCGCCGGGGCCGCGCCGAAGCCGACGGCGGCGAGGTGACGCCGGAGCGCGGCGGCCCGGCCGGAGGCGGCATCCGGGCGGAGGATCGCCTTCACGACGATCCGCTCGTCGACGACGATCGAGCGGTTCGTCTGGTCGCCGCCGACCGGCCGCTCGCGCCCCGGGCCCACCGCGAGCGGGTCGCCGTCGCGCCGGAGCCGGAAGCCCGCGCCGAGGTCGCGCTCCGCCGGCCCCGGCGTCCCGAGCGTCGCGACGACCGCCGCCGCCGCGCCGTCCCCGGGGCCCGCCACCCGCCAGCCGCCGTCCGCCGCGGCGACGAGCGGTGCCGCGATCAGCCCGCCGTCGGTGGCGCGGGCGACCGCGAGGAGCGTTCCCGCCCCGACCGAGCCGCCCGCCCCGCCGGCCGCCCCGATCCGGACGGCCGCGAGCGGCTCGCTCCCGGCGACCGGGATGGGTCGGTAGTCGCCCGCAGGGAGATCGGCCGGTGGCCAACCGCGGGCCCCGAGCGCCTCTATTGCGTTCCGCCGGTCACCCTGCAAGACTCGCCTCCATCGCGGCCGAGCGTGACGTCCCCACGGGCCGCGCCATGAGGAGAGGTACATCATGCGTCCCCGACCGAGCGGCTCGCGCCGCACCGCCGCCGCGATCGCGGCGCTCGCCCTCGTCGTCTCCGCCTGCTCCGGCGGGGGTGGCGACGCGGCGCTCGACCCGAACGCCGACCTCGCGCAGCAGACGCTGACGATCTCCAACTGGGCGGGCTACATGCCCGAGGACCTCCCGGCGCGCTTCGAGGAGGAGTTCGGGACGAAGGTCACCGTCACGAACCACGCGACGAACGAGGAGATCATGGCGAAGCTGACCGCCGGGGGCGACTCCGGGATCGACGTCGCCTTCGTCTCCGGCCAGTTCGCCCAGGCGCTCGCCGCGCAGGAGCTCCTCACCCCGCTGAGCGCGGACGCGATCCCGAACCTCGCGAACCTCTATCCCGAGGCGACGAAGCTCGCCTACGACCCGGGGAACAAGTGGTCGGTCCCGTACGCGTGGGGGACGACCGGCCTCTGCTACCGCGAGGACCTCCTCGGCTACACGCCGGACAGCTGGTACGACCTCCTCACCCCGCGGCCCGAGGTCGCCGGCAAGACGACGATGCTCGCGACGGAGCGCTGGCTGATGCTCCCGGCCCAGAAGGCGCTCGGGTACTCGGCCAACACGAAGAGCGAGGAGGAGATGGCGAGCGTCCAGGAGCTCCTCATCGAGGCGAAGGGGACGCTCCTCGCGTACGACGACACGACGTTCTACAGCCGGCTCGTCTCCGGCGAGGCGGTCCTCGTCGAGGCGTGGGACGGCTGGTGCAACTACGGGATCGCCGAGGACCCGCGGATCAAGTTCGTCATCCCGAAGGAGGGGAGCGATCTCTGGGCCGACACGATGGTCGTCCTGAAGACCTCGAAGAACAAGGAGGCGGCCCACGCCTTCATCGACTTCATCCTCCGCGAGGACATCCACTCCTGGGTCGTCGAGAACATCCTCTACAAGGTCCCGAACAAGGCGGCGATGGAGCGGGTCGACCCGTCCCTCGCCGAGACGTACCCGAACCTCGCCCTGACGCCGGCCGACCTGCTCACGCAGGAGAGCCTCGTCGACCTCGGCGAGGCCGGGCCGACGTACACCCGGATCGCGACCGAGATCGCCGCGCAGTGACCGGCGGCCCCGGGACCGCCGGGGGGGCCCGCGGCGCCGTCGTGCGCCGCGGGCTCGCCGCCCGCCTCGGGCCGGCCGAGCGGGTCGTCCTCCTCGGTCCCGGGCTCCTCTACCTCGTCGTCTTCTTCCTCGTCCCGCTCGCGCTCGTCGTCGGCGTCGCCTTCCTCGAGCGCGGCCGCTACGGTGGCCTCGTCTTCGACCCGACGCTCGACAACTTCGTCCGGGCGCTCGACCCCATCTACCTCAGGGTGCTCGCGACGTCGCTCGGGATCGCCGGGCTCGTCACGCTCCTCGCGCTCGTCATCGGGTATCCCACGGCGTGGGCGATCAGCCGGCTCCCGGCCCGCTGGCGGACGGTCGCGCTCGTCCTCATCGTCCTTCCCTTCTGGACGAACTTCCTCATCCGGACCTACGCCTGGATCGTCCTCCTCAACAGCCAGGGGCCGCTCAACGCGGCACTCGTCGGCTGGGGACTCGCCCCCGGCCCGGTCGAGCTCCTCTACACGCCCGCCGCCGTCGTCGCGGGGCTCCTCTACGCCTATCTCCCGCTGATGATCCTGCCGCTCTACGCGGCGATCGAGCGGCTCGATCCCGAGCAGCGCGAGGCGGCGGCGAACCTCGGGGCGACCCCGGCGCGGGTCTTCCGCGACGTCACGCTCCCCCAGACGCTCACCGGGGCGGTGATCGGGTCCACGTTCGTCCTCGTCCCGAGTCTCGGGAACTTCGTCGTCCCCGAGCTGCTCGGCGGCGGCAAGCTCGTCATGGTGGGGAACCTGATCCGCGACCAGTTCCTGAAGGCGCGCGACTGGCCGTTCGGCGCGGTGATCGCGCTCGCGGTCCTCGCCTGCCTCGCCGGGCTCCTCGTCGTCCAGGCCCGGGTCTCCCGCGAGACGTCGGCGGTCGCCCGTGGGTAGGCGCGCCGTCCTCGTCCCGCTCGGCGTCACGCTCGCGTTCCTCTACCTGCCGATCGCCGTCCTCGTCGTCATGTCCTTCAACGCGTCGGGAAGCCCGTACTCGTGGAGCGGCTTCACGCTCGACTGGTACGCCGCGCTCGCCGGGAACCGCGAGATCCTCGGCGGCCTCGCGAACACGCTCGTCGTCGCGGTCGGGGCGACCGCGATCTCCGTCGTCCTCGGGACGCTCCTCGCGATCGGCCTCGACCGGTACGTCCGCGTCGCGCTCCTCGACGCGCTCGCCCTCGGCCCGGCGGTCGCCCCCGACATCGTCGTCGCGATCGGCCTCCTCGCCTTCTACGCGACCGTCGGGCTGACGCTCGGGCTCCACTCCGTCCTCCTCGCGCACGTCGCGTTCGGCACGGCGCTCGTCGCCGCGGTCGTGAAGGCGAGGCTCGGGCAGTCCGACCCGTCGCTCGAGGAGGCGAGCCGCGATCTCGGCGCGACCGCCGTCGGCACCTTCTTCCGGATCACCCTCCCGACCCTCGCGCCGGCGATCGTCGCGGGCGGCCTCCTCGTCTTCACGCTCTCGATGGACGAGTTCGTCATCGCGTTCTTCACCGACGGACCGGCCACCCCGACGCTCCCGATCGTCATCTACTCGATGGTCCGCTTCGGCCTGACGCCGGAGATCAACGCGCTCGCCGCGATCCTCCTCCTCGTCTCGTTCACCGTCGTCATCGCCGCGCAGCGCCTCACCGGGCTCGGCGGCGTCCGCGCGGAGGGCCGGTCGGCGTGAGCACCCTCGTCGGGATCCGCGGCGTCAGCCGCTCGTTCGGCGACGTCGTCGCCCTCGACGACGTCTCGCTCGAGATCAGCGAGAACGAGTTCTTCGCGCTCCTCGGGCCGTCGGGCTGCGGGAAGACGACGCTCCTCCGGATCATCGCGGGCTTCGAGACGGTAGACCGCGGCGACGTGACGCTCGGCGGCGAGGACCTCCTCTCCGTCGCGCCGCACCGGCGGCCGGTCAACCTCATGTTCCAGTCGTACGCGCTCTTCCCGCACATGAGCGTCGAGCGGAACGTCGCCTACGGGCTCGAGCGGGAGGGCCGGCCGAAGGACGAGATCCGCGACCGGGTCGCCGAGATCCTCCGGACCGTCGGGATCGCCGAGACGGCCGGACGGCGGCCGTCGCAGCTCTCCGGCGGTCAGCGCCAGCGCGTCGCGCTCGCGCGGGCGATCGTGAAGCGGCCGCGGCTCCTCCTCCTCGACGAGCCGCTCTCCGCGCTCGACCGGAAGGTCCGCGAGGAGATGCAGCTCGAGCTGAAGCGGCTCCAGCACGAGGTGGGGATCACGTTCGTCGTCGTGACGCACGACCAGGAGGAGGCGATGTCGATGGCCGACCGGATCGCCGTCCTCGAGCGCGGTCGCGTCGAGCAGGTCGATCCGCCGGTCGAGCTCTACGAGCGGCCCCGGAGCCTCTTCGTCGCCCGCTTCATCGGGACGAACAACCTCTTCGAGGGCCGCGCCGCCCCCGGCGGCGTCGAGGTCGCGGGGCTCGGGCTCCTCCCGGCCGCCGCGCAGCCGCTCCCGGCCGGGGCGCCGGCATGGTTCGGGATCCGGCCGGAGCACCTCCGCCTCGACGACGGCTCGCCGGTCCTCCGCGGGACGGTCGCCGAGACGACGTTCTTCGGCGGTCTCTCGACGCTCGCGATCTCGGTCGCCGGGCTCGCCCGGCCGCTGATCGTCACGCAGCAGGGCGCGACGCGGATCGCCCGCGGGACCGCCGTCGGGATCGGCTGGGATCCGTCGTGGGGCGTCGTCCTCCCGGCATGAGCCGGCGGCGCCGGCCGGTGGACCCCGACGCCCGGTCGTCCGGGCGCGCTACCGTGAGCGACGCAACCCCTGAGCCGCCGGAGCGAGCAGAGGAGACCCGATGACGAAGCGACTGACGATCCTCTTCATGCCCGAGTCCGCGTACGGACCGACGAACAACTGCATCGGGATCGGGAACGAGCTCCTGCGCCGCGGCCACCGCGTCGTCTTCGCCGCCGAGGCGAGCTGGAAGGGGAAGCTCGCCCCGCTCGGGTTCGACGAGGATCTCGTGGACCTCGCCCCGCCGCCGCCGGACGACGCGCCGCAGGACGCGGGCCAGTTCTGGAAGGACTTCATCCGCGACACGGCCCCCGAGTTCCGCAAGCCGACGGTCGAGCAGCTCGAGACCTTCATGGCCCCGACGTGGGGGGCGCTCATCGACGGGGCGCGCTACTGCGAGCCGCAGCTTCGCGGGATCCTCGCCCGGCAGGCGCCCGACGTGATCGTCGAGGACAACGTCGTCTGCTTCCCGGCGCTCGTCACCCACGGGGCGCCGTTCGTCCGGATCATGTCGTGCAACCCGCTCGAGCTGCCGGGAGCCGGGATCCCGCCCGCCTACTCCGGGCTTCCCGCCGGCGATCGCGCCGCGTGGGCCGGCTTCCGGGCCGAGTACGAGCGCACCCACCGCCCGATGTGGGCCGACTTCGACGCGTGGGTCCGCTCGCAGGGCGCCCCGGGGCTCCCGGACCTCGAGTTCATCCACCGCTCGGCGCACCTGAACCTCTACGTCTACCCGACCGAGCTCGACTACGTGGACGCCCGCCCGGTCGACGCGACGTGGCAGCGGCTCGACTCGAGCGTCCGCCGGACCGACGCCGCGTTCGAGCTCCCCGCCGCCGTCCGCGACCGGCCCGCCGGGAGCGCGCTCGTCTACCTCTCGCTCGGCTCGCTCGGGAGCGCGGACGTCGGGCTGATGCGCCGGCTCGTCGACGTCCTCTCCCGCAGCCCGCATCGCTTCATCGTCTCGAAGGGGCCGCAGCACGACCAGTACGACCTCGCGCCGAACATGTGGGGCGCCGAGTTCGTCCCCCAGACCTCGATCATCCCGCAGGTCGACCTCGTCATCTCCCACGGCGGGAACAACACGACGACGGAGGCGTTCCACTTCGGGAAGCCGCTCGTCCTCCTCCCGCTCTTCTGGGACCAGTACGACAACGCCCAGCGGGTCGACGAGCTCGGTTACGGGGTCCGCCTCTCGACGTACGGGTTCACGGACGCCGAGCTCCTCGGCGCGGTCGACCGGCTCGTCGGGGACACGGCGCTCCGGACGCGGCTCACGGCGATCGGGGAGCGGGTCCGGTCGGTCGACGGGGTCCGCCTCGCCGCCGAGCGGATCGAGGGCGTCGGGCTGGCCGCGAGCCGATAGGGCCGCGGACCGGCGGGTCCGGCCGGGGGAGATGGTGGAGATGAGGGGACTCGAACCCCTGACCCCCGCGATGCGAACGCGGTGCTCTCCCAGCTGAGCTACATCCCCACGGACCGGTCCGAGCTGGGGCGTCGCGCGCGACACCGGACCGGGAGCGGAGTGTAGCACCTCGTCCCACGGCGAACGAGGGTGCGGGAGGGGCGGCACCGACGCCGCCGAGACCGTAGAGTCGCGCGATGACCGACGGGCTCGTCTACGGTCTCGCGGCCGCCGCCGCGTGGGGGACGACCGACATCCTCGCGGCGGTCGCAGCGCGGCGGATCGGCGGCCTCGTCACCGCGGGGCTCGTCCAGGCGACGAGCCTCGCCGGTCTCGTCGCCTTCTCGCTCGCGACGACCGGGCGGATCGAGGCCGCGGCGCCGGACGCGCCCCTCGCCGTCGCCGTCGGTGCCGTCGCCGCCGTCTCGTACCTCACGTTCTACGTCGCGCTCCGGCTCGGGCCGGTCGCGGTCGTCAGCCCGGTCGGCTCGGCGTACGGCGCGGTCGCGGTGATCCTCGCCGTCCTCCTCCTCGGCGAGCGGCCCTCGCCGACCCAGGCCCTCGGCGTCGTCGTCGTCACCGCCGGGGTCCTCGCGATCGGCATCGTCCGCGACGAGCCGGGCCGGCCGGTCCGCCTCGTGGGACCGGGCGTCCCGTTCGTCATCGTCGCGCTCCTCGCCTGGGGCCTGATGACGGTGGGGATCGCGACCCTCGTCCGCGATGCGCCGCTCCTCCCGGTCCTCCTCGTCGTCCGGGTGACCGCGGCCGCGATCGTCTGGGGTCTCCTTGCCGGTCGGGCGGTCGTTCGCCGAGCGGGCGCTCGCGGCGCGCCGTCCGCGGTGGGCGTCGCGGTGGCCGACGCGGTGCCCGGCGGCGCGATGGCCCGGCTCGCCCGCGGGGGCGTCGGCCTCGCGCTCCTCGCCGGCCTGACCGACATCGCCGGGTACGTCGCGTACGCGACCGGGCTCCGCGACTCGCTCGCCTGGCTCGTCGGCCTGACGAGCTCGTTCGGCCCGGCGGTCGCGTTCCTGTTCGCCATCGCCTTCCTCGGCGACCGGCTCCGGCCGCTCCAGTGGCTGGGGCTCGGCGGTCTCGCGGGCGGACTCGTCCTCGTGGGGCTCCCGTGAGGCGGGGAACCGGACCGGTGGTCGCAAGCGTCCGGAGGGCGACCGGATCCCACGATGCAGGTGACCGATGACCCGCCTCGTTCCACTGCTCGCACGGCCGTCGCTCCTCGCCCTCGCCCTCGTCCTCGTTCCCGTCGCGTGCGTCGCGCCCGCGTCGACGCCGGGCCCCGCCGGGACCCTCGCCGGCCGCGCCGAGGCCGGGCCCGTCTGCCCGGTGGAGTCCGTCCCGCCCGATCCGGCGTGCGCGCCGCGTCCCGTCCCCGGCGCGACGGTCGTCGTCCTCGATCCGGACGGTCGCGAGGTGGTCCGAGCGACGACCGACGAGACCGGCGCGTTCGCGGTCGAACTGCCGGCGGGCGACTACCTCGTCACCGGCGAGCCGGTCGAGGGGCTGATGGGCGGCGCGCCACCCGCGGTCGGGGCGACCGTCGTCGCCGGCACGGCGACCGAGCCGGTCGTCCTCGCCTACGACACCGGGATCCGCTGACGCCGGTCCGCCTGCCCGGGCCGCCCGACCCGCCGAGCCCGCGGGACCGCCCCGGAGCCGGACACGGGTATCATCGGAAAACCGACCGGTCGGTCGGTTCGAAGGTGAGGCGATGGGACGCGACGGGATGCGCCGTCCGGGTGGCCGCGACCCCCGGTGGTGCCGATGAACCAGGCGCAGAAGAGCCGCGCGACGCGCGAGCGGATCCTCGACGCCGCCTTCGGCACCTTCTCGAAGCGGGGCTACCGCGACACGGCGATCGACGAGATCGCGGCGGCCGCGGGGACCTCGAAGGGTGGCGTCTACTTCCACTTCCCGACGAAGGAGGCGATCTACCGCGAGCTGATGCGCTCCACCGCGGACCGGCTCGCGGCGAAGGTGGAGCGGGCGGTCGCCGCCGAGTCGGATCCGATCGCGCGGGCGGAGGCGGCGCTCCGGACGGTCCTCGCGACCTTCGCGGGCCATCGGACGATGGCGCGCCTCTTCTTCATCGACGCGCTCGGGGCCGGGCGCGCGTTCAGCTCCGAGACGAACGAGCTCCACGACCGCTTCGCCCGGCTGATCGCCGGATACCTCGACGACGCCGTCGCCGCGGGGACGATCCCGCCGCTCGACACGGCGCTCACCGGGGTCGCGTGGTTCGGCGCGCTGAACGAGGTCGTCGCCCGCTGGCTCCTCGTCGACGATGCCGGCCGTCTCGAGGAGACCTACCCGGCGATCCGCGCGCTCCTCCTCCGGAGCGTCGCCGTCCCGGAGGCGCGGATCGCGGCCGGCGACCCTCGCGCGGGGAGCGCGGGATGACCGTCGCCGACCGGCCCTCGCGGACCTCGCCCCCGCCCGGTGCGCTCCGGGCGCGGCGCGTCGCGGTCGCCGAGCTCGACCCCGTCGCCCTCTTCGGCGCCGCCCGCGCCGCGGGGCTCGAGGCGGTCATCTGGCTCCAGCCGAGCCGGGGGGTCGCGCTCGTCGGCGTCGGCGCCGCCTGGTCGGTCGAGCCGGCCGGACCGGAGCGCTTCGCCGTCGCCGCCGACCGTTGGCGCGAGCTCGCATCGTCGCTCCTCGTCGGCGACCCGGACGCCCGGCCGCGGCTCGTCGGAGGACTCGGCTTCTCCGGGCGGCGTCCGCCGGCGGGCGACCCGTGGGAGCCGTTCGGGGCGGCCCGGCTCGTGCTCCCCGAGCTCCTCTGGGCCCGCGACGGGGCCGGGATCGTGGCGACCTCGGTCGGCCCGGCGGCCGCGGCGGATGGGCTCCCCGGCCGGCTCCGCGACATGGTCGTCGCGGCGGGTGCCGGGTCCGCGGGGGGTGCGGTCGAGCCGGCGGCGCGCGGGCGGATCCCCGTGGCCGAGCCCCCGCGCCTCCGCACGGTGGCGAGGCTCCCCGAGCGCTCGGCGTGGGAGCGGCTCGTCGCGATGTACGCCGGGGCGGTGGGACGCGGACGGCTCGACAAGGTCGTCCTCGCGCGACGGATGGACCTCGCCGCGGAGGACGGCGTCACGATCCCCGTCGAGGGGGCGCTCCGCACGCTCGCCGCATCCGCGCCGGAAAGTACGGTCTACGGTTTCGCGCGCGGCGGGTCGGACGGACCCGTCTTCATCGGCGCGACGCCGGAGCGGCTCGTCCGGACCGACGGGCGTCGCTTCGAGACCGTCGCGATCGCCGGCTCGGCGCCGCGCTCGGCGGATCCGGCCGAGGACGCCCGGCTCGCCGCCGCGCTCCTCGCGAGCGAGAAGGACCGGGAGGAGCACGCGGTCGTCGTCGCGATGCTCCGCGAGAGCCTCGCCCCCCTCGTCGAGGAGCTCCGGGTCGGGCGGGAGCCGGCGCTCCTCGAGCTCCGGACGATCCGTCACCTGATGACGCCGGTCGCCGGGACGCTCGCCGCGGAGGCGGGGCTCCTCGGCCTCGCCGAACGGCTCCACCCGACGCCGGCGGTCGGCGGCGAGCCGCGCGACCTGGCGCTCGAACTGATCCGGGAGCACGAGGGGTTCGAGCGCGGCTGGTACGCCGGGCCCGTCGGCTGGGTGGGCGCCGACGGCGACGGCGAGCTCGCGGTCGCGCTCCGCTGCGCGATCGTCGCCGGTGCCCGGGCCACGCTCTTCGCCGGCTGCGGGATCGTCGCCGACTCGGATCCGGGTCGCGAGTGGGACGAGTCGGAGACGAAGCTCCGGGTGGTCGCCGCCGCGCTCGGCCGCCTCGAGGAGCCGGCGGGATGAGTCCGCGCCGATCCGTGGCCCCCGACGGCACCGCGTCCGGCCCGCCCGCGACGCTCCTCCGCGACTTCGTCGACGAGCTCGTCCGTGCCGGGCTCCGCGACGCGGTGGTCTGCCCGGGCTCCCGCTCGACGCCGATCGCGCTCGCGCTCCGCGCCCACCCGGGGATCGCGGTCCGGGTCATGCTCGACGAGCGGTCGGCCGGCTTCTTCGCGCTCGGACTCGCGAAGGCCGCGCGACGGCCGGTCGCCGTCCTCGTCACCTCGGGGACGGCCGCCGCGAACCTCCTCCCGGCCGCCGTGGAGGCGACGCTGGGGCGCGTCCCGCTCGTCCTCCTCACCGCCGATCGCCCGGCCGAGCTCCGGGACGTCGGCGCCCCGCAGACGATCGACCAGACCCGGCTCTTCGGCGTCCATGCGAAGTGGTACGCCGAGCTCCCGCTCCCGGACGACGCGCCCGGGACCGCCCGCCGCTGGCGAGCCGTGGCCGGCCGGGCGGTCGCCACGGCCCTCGAGGGACCGGCCGGCGTCGTCCACCTCGATCTCCCGTTCCGCGAGCCGCTCGTGCCGGAGGGGGAGCTCTCGCCGACCCGGGACCGCAGACCGGCCGACGCCGCGGGCCCCCGCGCCCGCGGGGACGACGACGACGGCGCCCACCCGGCGTCGCGGCTCCTCGCCGGACGGCGGACGCTCGACGGCGGCGAGCTCGATGCGCTCGCCTCGCGGCTCCGGGGCGTCGAGCGGGGGCTCCTCGTCGCCGGCCCCCAGGACGACCCGGCGCTCCCGGCGGCGCTCGCCCGGCTCGCCGAAGCGACGGGCTGGCCGATCCTCGCGGACGCGCTCTCGCTCGTCCGGACCGGCCCGCACGACCGATCGTCCGTCGTCGCCCACGGCGACCTCCTCCTCCGGCCCGGCCCGTGGCGCGACGCGCACGTCCCGGCGCTCGTCGTCCGGTTCGGCGCCCCGCCGACCTCGAAGCCGTTCGCCACGCTCGTCGCGGAGACGGATCCCGTGCAGCTGATCGTCGACGGCGACCTCGGCTGGCGAGACCCCTCGCTCGGTCCCGCCACGATGGTCCACGCCGACGGCGCATGGCTCGCGGCCGCGCTCGCCGACGCGCTGGCCGATGCTCCGGGCGCACGGGGCTCCGCCACGACCGATGCGTGGCGGGCGTCGTGGCGGCGCGCCGACGACACCGTCGCGGCCACGCTCGCCGGCTGGCTCGCCGAGGCGACGGGACGCGGCGACCAGATCGAGATGGAGCCGTTCGCGCTCCTCCCCGAGCTCCTCCCCGACGGCGCGATCCTCTGGGCGAGCAGCTCCATGCCGGTCCGCGACCTGGACGCCTGGCTCCCCTCGACCGGGCGCGCGATCCGGCCGCTCGCGAACCGGGGGGCGAACGGGATCGACGGGGTCGTCTCGAGCGCGCTCGGGGCCGCGGCAGCGGGGCGGGGGCGGGTCGCACTCGTCGTCGGCGATCTCGCCTTCCTCCACGACCTGAACGCCCTCGTCGCGGCGTCGCGCCTCGCGCTCTCCGCGACGATCGTCCTCGTTAACAACGACGGCGGCGGGATCTTCTCGTTCCTCCCGCAGGCGAGCGCCGACGCACCGGGAGCGGGCCTCCCCGCGCACTACGAGGAGCTCTTCGGGACGCCCCACGGGGTCGAGCCGGGCCCGCTCGTCGCCGCGCTCGGCGGCCGCCACCTCCGGCCGGCGCCGGGCGGCCTCCGCGCCGCACTCGTCGAGGCGCTCGGCTCGTCCGGGGTGACCGTCGTCGAGCTCCGGACCGATCGGGAGCGGAACCTCGCGCTCCACCGCGAGGTCGCGGCGCGCGTCGCGACGGCGCTCGACGCGCTCGAGGGTCTCGCGCCGCCGTCCGGGCGACGGCCCGCCGGAGCGGACCGATGAGCCGCTTCCACCTCGTCACCGGCCACCACGAGATCGACGGACTCGGCTACGCGGTCTCGCGCCGCGCGTCGACCGGCCGGCCCGCCCTCGTCCTCCTCCACGGGTTCACCGGCGCGGCGACGAGCTGGGCCGAGCACCTCCCGGAGCTCGGGGAGGCGTTCGAGCTCCTCATGGTCGACCTGCCGGGCCACGGGAGGAGCGGCGTCCCGGCCGAGCCGTCGCGGGCGAGCGTCGAGCGCGTCGCGGACGACCTCGCCCGGCTGCTCGAGCACTTCGGGCCCGTGCCGGCGCACCTTCTCGGCTATTCGCTCGGCGCGAGGGTCGCCCTCCGGCTCGCGATCGCGCACCCGGGCGTCGTCCGACGACTCGTCCTCGAGAGCCCGAGTGCCGGGATCGTCGACCCGGAGGAGCGCGCCGCCCGCCAGGAGGCGGACGACGCGCTCGCCGCCTCCCTCGAGCGCCACGGGATCGCGCCGTTCGTCGAGCACTGGGAGCGGCAGCCGCTCTTCGCGAGCCAGGCGACGCTCCCGGAGGAGCGCCGCGCACTCGTCCGCCGGGAGCGGCTCGCCAACCGCCCGGACGGGCTCGCCGCGAGTCTCCGCGGAGCCGGCCAGGGGACGATGGAGCCACTCCACGACCGGCTCGGAGCCGTCGCCGCCCCGACGCTCGTCGTCGCCGGAGCGCTCGACCACGCCGGCCTGGAGCGCGCGAGGGTCGTCGCGGCCGGGATCCCGGACGCCAGGCTCGCCGTCGTCCCCGACGCCGGCCACCGGATCCATCTCGAACAGCCGGCGCGCTTCCGCCGGCTCGTCCTGGAGTTCCTGACGGAGGTGCCCGCCACATGAGCCGATCGATCGTCAAGCCGACGGCGCCCGCGCGCGTCACGTGGACCCCCGTCCGCGAGTACGCCGACATCCGCTACGAGCATTCCGGGACCGGGATCGCGAAGGTGACGATCGCGAGGCCGGAGGTGAGGAACGCCTTCCGGCCCGAGACGGTCGCCGAGCTGATCGAAGCGTTCGCGAGGATCCGCGACGACGCGTCCATCGGCTGCGTCCTCCTGACCGGCGAGGGGGACAAGGCGTTCTGCGCCGGCGGCGACGCGAACTACAAGAGCCCGGCCGGCGGCTACGTCGGCGGGGACGGGCTCGCCCGCCTGAACGTCCTCGACCTCCAGCGCCAGATCCGCTCGCTCCCGGTCCCGGTGATCGCGCTCGTCAACGGCTACGCGATCGGCGGCGGCCACGTCCTCCACGTCGTCTGCGACCTCTCGATCGCGAGCGAGAACGCGATCCTCGGTCAGATCGGGCCGAAGGTCGGGAGCTTCGACGCCGGCTTCGGGATCGGGCTCCTCGCGCGGCTCGTCGGCGACAAGCGCGCGAAGGAGATCTGGTTTCTGTGTAGGCAATACACGGCTAGCGAGGCCGAGGCGATGGGCCTCGTGAACAAGGTGGTCCCCCTCGCGGAGCTCGAAGCGGAGGGGATCGCGTGGGCGAACGAGATCCTCGAGATGAGCCCGACCGCGATCCGCTTCCTCAAGTCCGCCTTCCTCGTCGCCACCGACGGACTCGCCGGGCTCCAGGAGTTCGCCGGGAACGCGACCGGCCTCTACTACACGACCGACGAGGCGCACGAGGGGTCTCGCGCCTTCCTCGAGAAGCGCGAGCCGAACTACCGCCGCTTCCCCCGCCGCCCGTGAGCGAGCAGCGCCCGTCCGCGCTCCGGACCTGGCTCCTCGCGATCCGCCCGCGGACCCTCCCCGCGGCGCTCGCCTCCGTCGCCGTCGGCCTCGGGGCGGCGCTCGAAGTGGGCGCCCCCTTCCGGCCGGACACGGCGCTCGGCTGCCTCGCGATCGCGCTCCTCCTCCAGGTCGTCGCGAACCTCGCGAACGACCTCTCCGACTTCCGTCGCGGCGCGGACACCCCCGACCGGGCAGGACCGACCCGTGTCGCGGCGGCGGGGCTCGTCAGCGAGCGCTCGCTCGAGGTCGCGATCGGGGCGACGATCGCGCTCGCGGGCGTCGTCGGCCTCTGGCTCGTCTCCGTCGGCGGCCCGGTCCTCCTCGCCCTCGGGCTCCTCGCCGTCGGCTCCGCCCTCGCGTACACCGGCGGCCCGTGGCCGTACGGCTATCGCGGCCTCGGCGAGCTCTTCGTCTTCGTCTTCTTCGGGCTCGTCGCGGTCGCCGGGACCGCCTACCTCCAGGCGGGGCGTCTCGAGCCGCTCTTCCTCGCCGCCGCCGTCCCCCCGGGCGCGCTCATCACGGCGATCCTCGTCGTCAACAACCTTCGCGACATCCCCACCGACGCCGCCGCCGGGAAGCGGACCCTCGCCGTCGTCTTCGGGCGCACGTTCGCCCAGCGCGAGTGGCTCGCCCTCGTCCTCGTCGCCTACGCCGTCCCGCCGCTCCTCCTCGCCGCGGGCGCCGGGCTCGGGATGCTCCTCCCGCTCCTCTCGGCCGTCCTCGTCCGGCCGCTCCACGCGACGATCCTCGGGTTCCGCGACCCGCGCGAGCTGAACGCCGTCCTCGCCGGGACGGCCCGGCTCGCGCTCCTCTTCGGCCTCCTCTTCGCGCTCGGCCTCGCGCTCGGGCCCGGGACGCCCACGTGAGCGGCACGACGCCCGCGCTTCCCGCGATCCGGTCGCTCCGCGGGAGCCGGGTCCGGATCCCGTTCCGGCGTCCGTTCGTGACCTCGACCGGGATGTGGCTCCACCGGGACGCGTGGCTCGTCCGGCTCGAGACCGCCGACGGCAGGATCGGGGTCGGCGAGGCGGTCCTGGAGCCAGCCGCCGACGAGGGGATCGGCGAGGTCGCGGCGACCCAGCTCGCTGCGCTGATCCGCGAGGCCGCTCGCGAGGCGGCCGGCGGCCGGCTCCCCGGGGCCGAGGCGCTCGAGCGGTACGGGACCCCGGGACGAGCCCTCCGGGCGGCGCTCGACACGGCGCTCCTCGACCTCGCGAGCGACCGGCCCGCGCCGCTCGCCGCCCCCGGCGGCCCCGGGCTCCCCGTGAACGCGACGATCGGCTTCGCCGGGCCGTCGGCCGGGGCGGAGGCGGCCCACCAGGCGGTCGCGGCGGGCTTCTCCACCCTGAAGCTGAAGGCGGGCGCCGAGCGGGAGACCGACCTCCTCGTGGAGCGGGTCCGCGCCGTCCGCGCGGCCGTCGGGCCCGACGTCGCGCTACGGCTCGACGTGAACGGCGCGTGGGATCTCCCGACGGCGGCCGAGCGGCTGGCGGCGGTGGCGCGGTTCGGGATCGAGCTCGTGGAGCAGCCGCTCCCCGCGCACGAGATCGAGCTCCACGCGGAGCTCCGCCGACGGGTCGACGTCCCGATCGCGCTCGACGAGTCGGCGGCGTCGGTCGGTGCGGTCCGCGCGATCCTCGCCGCGGAGGCGGCCGATCATCTCGTCGTGAAGCCGGCACGGGTCGGCGGGCCGCGGGCCGTCGCCGAGATCGCCGCCAGGGCCGAGGAGCACGACGTCGGGATCGTGCTCTCCACCCTCTTCGAGACGGGGGTGGGGATCGCCGCCGCGCTCGCGGCGGCCGCCGCGCTCCCGCGTCCGGACGAGCTCGCGCACGGGCTTGCGACGGCCGGCCTCCTCGAGCACGACCTCCTCCTCGCCGGGCTCCTCGTGGAGGGCGGTCTGATGCACGCCCCCGGCGGGCCGGGGACGCGGGGCCTCGGGATCGCGCTCGACGACCGGGCGCTCGAGCGGTTCGCCGTCGAGTCCGCCGAGGCGGGGGCCGCGTCATGAACGGGACCGTCGGGCGGGCCGCCTCCCGGAGCGCCGCCGCGCCGGCCACCGGGCGTCGCTCGCTCGATCTCGCGCCGGCGACCACCCGGCTGGCGCGGGCGCTCGCGGCGCGCGGGGTCGGGGCGGGGGACCGGGTCGCGCTCATCGTCGCGCCGTCCCCGGCGGCGGTCGCCGCGCTCGCCGCGCTCGGCCGGCTCGACGCGGTCGCGGTGCCGCTCGGGACGAGGTCGACGCCGCGCGAGCTCGCCGCCGCGATCGCGACGATCCGTCCGCGCCTCGTCATCCATGACGCCGCCCACGCCGCCGCGCTCGCCGAGGCTGCGGCCGCGGGGCCGGCCGCGGGAGCGGCTGCGGGTGCCGGGCCGGCCGGGATCGACGTCGTCGCCCTCGAGGCGCTCGCGCCGGACGGGCTCGCGACGCTCGGCGCCCCGGAAACCGTGTGGGCCGTACACGGTTTCGAGGCCCCCGGTGACGTCGCCCTCCGGACCTCCGGCACGACCGGGACGGCGAAGACCGCGCTCCTTCGCCGGACGGCGCTCGAGGCGAGCGCACGGGCGTGGGAGGACGCGCTCCCGCCCGCCGAGGCGTGGCTCCTCCCGCTCGGGCTCGCCCACGTCGCCGGGATCGGCGTCGTCGTCCGGGCCGCGCTCGCGGGCGTGCCGCTCGTCGGCGTCGACGGGAGCGACGCCGCCGCGATCCTCGCGGCGCTCGAGGGAGCCGGCGGTCGAGCGATCCCCACCCATCTCCCGCTCGTGCCGACGCAGCTCGCCCGCCTCCTCGACGTCGCCGGGGACCGGCACGCACCGGCGACGCTCCGCGCGGTCCTCCTCGGCGGCGGTCCGATCCCCCCTGCGCTCGTCCTCCGGGCGCTGGAGCGTGGCTGGCCGGTCGTGCCCACGTACGGCCTCACCGAGGCGGGCTCCGGCGTGACCGCGCTCCCCACCGCCGAGGCGGCCGGTGCGCCTGCTTCGGCGGGCCGGCCGCTCCCCGGGGTCGTCGTGACGATCGACGCCCCCGGTCCCGACGGTGCCGGGGAGATCCTCGTTGCGACCCCGGCACGGTTCGACTGCTACCTCGACGACCCCGTGGCGACCGCCGCGTCGCTCGACGCCGCGGGACGGCTCCGGACGGGGGACGTGGGCCGGCTCGACGCCGCGGGCCGGCTCGAGGTGCTCGACCGGCGGACGGACCTCGTCGTCTCCGGCGGCGAGAACGTCGCCCCGGCGGAGGTCGAGGCGGCGCTGCTCGAGCACCCGGCGGTCGCCGATGCCGGGGTCGTGGGGCGACCAGACCCCGCGTGGGGGAGCGTCCCGGTCGCGGCGGTCGTCCTCCGCCCGGGAGCGCCGGATCCGGGTGACGACGGGCTCCGCGCCCACTGCCGCGAGCGGCTCGCGTCGTACAAGGTGCCCGCCTCGTTCGTCCGTCTCGCCGCGCTCCCGCGGACCGCCACCGGGAAGCTCCGACGCGCCGAGCTCCGGACCGCGTTGCTCGCGATGCTCCCCGCGACGGACGCCCGATGAGCGTCGCGCTGCTCGAGCGGCCCGACGGCGGGCGGGTCGGCTGGTACGCCACCGGGAGCGGGACGCTCCCCGTCCTCGTCCTCCACGCGACGCTCTCGAGCTCGCTCCAGCTCTGGCGGCTCGCCTCCTCGCTCGTCGAGCCGCGCGACTGCCGGGCGATCCTCGTCGACCGGCGCGGCCACGGCGAGAGCCGGCTCGCCGGCCCCGGCCCCCTCGACGTCGCGACGCACGTCGAGGATCTCGTCGCCGTCCTCGACGCCGCCGGGATCGGCGAGACGCTCGTCGTCGGCCACAGCTTCGGCGGCGTCGTCGCGCTCGAACTCGCGGCCCGCCACCCGGGACGCGTCGGCGGCGTCGTCGTCTACGAGCCGCCGTACGCACCGGTCGCGCCGGAGGAGGCGCACCCCTGGTTCGAGGCGACCCGTGACCGGACGATCGCCGCGGCCCGCGAGGGCGGCCCCGCCGCGGCGGCCGAGGCGTTCCTCCGCGCGGTGAGCGGCGATGCCGCGTGGGAGGCGCTGTCCGAGCGCGGGCGCGAGTTCGTCGCCGCCCAGGGGGCGGGCGCGATCGCCGACGTCGCGCTCCTCGGGCTCGACCCCGCCGGCCTCGAGCGGATCGACGCCGCCGTCGGCCTCCTCGTCGGCGGAGGGAGCGACCCGGTCTACGGGGCGATCTCGGACGGGCTCCTGGAGCGGCTCCGGTTCCCGCGCCAGGTCACGCTCCCCGGCCTCGCCCACACGGCGCCGATCACCGAAGGTGCGACGGTCGCCGCCGCGATCCGTGAGTGCCTCGCCGCGTTCGGGGTCCTCCGGCCGCGATGAGCGGGACCCCGCGCGACGCAGCCGGCCACCCCGCCCCGCGGCTCGTCGTCCCCGGCGACTTCGGCGCCGTCGTCTTCGACTTCGACGGCCTCCTCGTCGACAGCGAGCCCGGCTGGGAGTGGGCGGAGCGGACGCTCCTCGGCCGCCACGGCCACGTCCAGACCGCCGAGGACCGGGCCGCGACCCTCGGCCGCTCGGCGGAGGTGAGTGCCGCGATCCATGCGCGGATCCTCGGGCTCCCCGAGGCCGAGGGCGCGCGGCTCCGGGACGAGCTCCTCGCGCTCGGGCGCGAGGCGTACCTCGCCGGGTTCGAGCTCCGCCCCGGTGCGGCCGCGCTCGTCGGCGCGCTCCGCGGCCGCCTCCCGATCGCGGTCGCCTCGAACACCCCGCGCGGCCTCGTCGACCTCGCGCTCGCACGGACGCCGTTCGCCGACGCCTTCACCGCGATCGCGACGCGGGACGAGGTCGCCGAGGGGAAGCCCGCGCCCGACGTCTACCTGCTCGCCTGCGAGAAGCTCGGGGTCGAGCCCGCGAGGGCGATCGCCTTCGAGGACTCGCTCCCCGGGGTGACCGCCGCCCTCGCCGCCGGGATGACGGTCGCCGCCGTCCCGGCCGTCCGCGACGAGCGGTTCGGGATCGCGCACCACCTCCTCGACTCGCTCGGCGACGTCGCGATCGCGGCCCCGTCCGAAGGCTGAGCCGGCCCGCCCCGGGGCGATCGCGGGTAGGATGGCCGGGCCCATGACGACCCCACTCGCGAACGACGCGACCCGCCCGGCGGACGCGCCCGCCGATCCCGCCGCCCACGCCGACTCGCTCATCCACGCCCGCGGCCTGACGAAGCGCTTCGGCGGCTTCACCGCGGTCGACGGGATCGACTTCGACGTCGCCCGCGGCGAGTCGTTCGGCTTCCTCGGGCCGAACGGGGCGGGGAAGACGACCGCGATGCGGATGATCAGCTGCGTCTCGCCGGTGACGAGCGGCACGCTCCGGGTCCTCGGGATGGACCCGGCGACGCACGGTCCGGAGATCAAGGCGCGGATCGGCGTCGTCCCCCAGCAGGACCAGCTCGACGAGGAGCTCTCCGTCCGCGAGAACCTCTACATCTACGGCCGCTACTTCGACCTCCCGCGCCGCCTCTCCGCCCGGCGCGCGGACGAGCTGCTCGAGTTCGCGCAGCTGACCGAGCGGGGCGACAGCCTCGTCGAGCCGCTCTCGGGCGGGATGAAGCGGCGCCTGACGATCGCCCGCTCGCTCATCAACGAGCCGGAGATCCTCCTCCTCGACGAGCCGACGACCGGCCTCGACCCCCAGGCGCGCCACCTCCTCTGGGACCGGCTCTACCGGCTGAAGCAGCAGGGGGTCACGCTCGTCCTCACCACGCACTACATGGACGAGGCGGAGCAGCTCTGCGACCGGCTCGTCGTGATGGACAAGGCGCGGATCGTCGCCGAGGGGTCCCCCCGCGCGCTCATCGAGCGCTGGTCGAGCCGCGAGGTCCTCGAGCTCCGCTTCCCGCCGGACTCCCCGGACCGCGCGCCGGGCCGGATCGCCGGGCTACTCGGCCCGATCGCCGACCGCGTGGAGGAGCTGCCGGACCGCGTCCTCGTCTACGCGGCGGACGGCGAGGCGGTCGCCGAGGAGGCGCACCGCCGCGGCCTGAAGCCGGAGTCGTACTTCGTCCGGCGCTCGTCGCTGGAGGACGTCTTCCTCCGGCTGACCGGCCGCTCCCTGATCGACTGAGCCGGCAGATGACCGCCGCCGCCGCCCGACCCCGGACCGTCGCCGGCCCCCCGCGGCTCGGCCCGATCCTCCACTTCGTCGAGCACCGGCTCCTCCTCTACCGGCGCGCCTGGCGCGGCTCCGCGATCAGCTCGTTCCTCACCCCGATCCTCTTCCTCGCCTCGATGGGCCTGGGGCTCGGCGGGATCGTCGACGGCGGGGGCGGCGGCGCGGACGGGGCGCTCGGCGTCCCGTACCTCGTCTTCCTCGCCCCCGGCCTGCTCGCCGGGACCGCGATGCAGACGGCCGCGGGCGAGTGCACGTTCCCCGTGATGAGCGGCTTCCTCTGGAGCAAGAACTTCCTCGCCGCGCACGCATCGCCGCTCCGGCCGATCGAGATCGCGATCGGCTACTTCGCCTGGGTGGCCTTCCGCCTCCTCCTCGTCTGCGGCATCTACACCGCGATCATCGTCGCGTTCGGGGCCGCGGCCTCGCCGCTCGTCGTCCTCGCGATCCCCGCCGCCGTGCTCACCGGGCTCGCGTTCGCGACGCCGATCACCGCCTACGCCGCGACCCAGCGCGAGACGCAGGGGTTCAACGCCCTCTTCCGCTTCGGGATCACGCCGCTCTTCATCTTCAGCGGCACCTTCTTCCCGATCGAGGGGCTCCCGGCCGTCCTCCAGCCGATCGCCTGGCTGACGCCGCTCTTCCACGGCGTCTCCCTCTCGCGCTCGCTCGCGCTCGGGACCGCGCTCGACGAGCCCGTCGCGACCATCGCCCACGTCGGCTACCTCGTCGCCCTCGCGCTCATCGGCGCGTGGTGGGCGGCGCGGACCTTCGAGCGGCGGCTGGAACGGTGAGCGGCCGATGAGCAACCTCGCGCTCCGCGTCGCCCCGCCGATCGGCGTGATCGCGGGCTCCCGCGGCCCCAGGCTCGTCGAGCGGAACGTCCTCCAGTCGCGCCGCGCGTGGATCGTCATCGTCTCGGGCTTCTTCGAGCCGCTCTTCTACCTCCTCGGGCTCGGCTTCGGGCTCGGCGGGCTCGTCGGTGCGGTGACCGGCCCGGACGGCACGCCGATCCCCTACGCGGTCTTCGTCGCGCCGGCGCTCCTCGCCTCGTCCGCGATGAACGGCGCGATCTACGAGTCCACGATGAACTTCTTCCACAAGCTCAAGTACCAGAAGCTCTACGAGACGATCCTCACGACGCCGCTCGGCGTCGTCGACATCGCCGTGGGCGAGGTGGGCTGGGCCCTGATCCGCGGGACGCTCTACGCGGCGGCGTTCTTCGTCGTGATGCTCGTCCTCGGCCTGCTCGGCTCGCCGTGGGCGATCCTCGTCGTCCCGGCGGCGCTGCTCGTCGGCTGGGCCTTCGCGGCGGTGGGGATGGCGGCGACGACGTACATGCGCTCCTGGCAGGACTTCGACCTCGTCAACCTCGTCACGCTCCCGCTCTTCCTCTTCTCCGGGACCTTCTACCCGATCACCGCGTACCCGGAGCCGCTCCGGGTCGTCGTCGAGTGGACGCCGCTCTACCAGGGCGTGGACCTCATGCGGTCGCTCGTGACGGGTCACGTCGGGCCGTGGTCGCTCGTCCACGTCGCGTACTTCGTCGCGATGGGCGGGCTCGGGCTCCTCGTCGCCTCGCGCCGGCTCGACCTGCTCCTCCGGAAGTGAGCGGGGCCGACTCGCTCGCGGCGGTCGCCGCCGAGATCGTCGGCTGCCGCCGCTGCCCCCGGCTCGTCTCGTGGCGAGAGGAGGCGGCGCGGACGAAGGTCGCGCGGCACGCCGCCGAGGCGTACTGGGGCCGCCCCGTCCCCGGGTTCGGCGATCCCGACGCGAGCGTCATCGTCGTCGGGCTCGCGCCGGCGGCCCACGGCGGGAACCGGACCGGCCGCGTCTTCACCGGGGATCGCTCCGGCGACCTCCTCTGGTCGGCGCTCCACGCGACCGGGTTCGCGAACCAGCCGGTGGGGCGGTCGCGGGACGACGGGCTCGCGCTCCGGGGCGCCTACGTCGCGGCGGCCGTCCGCTGCGCGCCGCCCGGGAACCGCCCGACGCCCGACGAGCGCGACGCCTGCCTCCCGTTCCTCGCCCGCGAGCTCGCGCTCCTCCCCCGGCTCCGCGTCGTCGTCTGCCTCGGCGGCTTCGCGTGGGAGGCGGCGCTCCGGGTCCTCGCGACGACCGGGGTCGCCGTCCCGCGGCCGCGACCCCGCTTCGGTCACGGGGCGGAGGCGCGGGTCGGGCCGGTCGTGCTCCTCGGCGCCTATCACCCGAGCCAGCAGAACACGTTCACCGGGCGCCTGACGCCCGCGATGTTCCAGTCCGTCCTCGCGCGGGCCGCGGAGCTCGGCTCGGTATCCTTCTCGACCGGATGGTGACCGAGCGCGACTACTACGAGGTCCTCGGCGTCGGACGCGGCGCGACCGACGAGGAGATCAAGCGCGCCTTCCGCAAGGCCGCCCAGAAGTGGCACCCGGACGTCAACAAGAGCGACGAGGCGCACGACCGCTTCAAGGAGCTGAACGAGGCGTACCAGGTCCTCTCGGACCCGCAGCGGCGCCAGGCGTACGACACGTTCGGCCGCGCGGGGGCCGCGGGGGGCTTCGCCGGCGGCGGCTTCGATGCGGCAGGCTTCGGTGGCCTCGGCGACATCTTCGACGCCTTCTTCGGCGGCGGCGGCGCGACCGCCGCGGCGCGGCGCGGGAGGCCGCCCGCCGGGTCCGACCTCCGCTACGACCTCCGGATCGACTTCGAGGAGGCGGTCCGCGGGACGGAGAAGGAGATCGAGTACACCGCGCTCGACCGCTGCCCGACGTGCGCGGGGAGCGGCGCGGCGCCGGGCGCGTCCGCGGTCACGTGCCCTGCGTGCAGCGGCCGCGGCGAGGTCCGCCAGGTCCGCCAGACGATGCTCGGCCAGATGGTGAACGTCTCCACGTGCTCGCGGTGTCGCGGCGAGGGGAGGACGATCGACGCCCCGTGTGCGACCTGCCGCGGCGACGGCCGGGTGGACCGCCGCCGGACGCTCAGGGTGAGCGTCCCCGCGGGGATCGACGAGGGCCACCAGATCCGGCTCTCGAACGAGGGCGAGGCCGGGCCGCGCGGCGGCCCGCCGGGGAGCCTCTACGTCGCGGTCCACGTCGCCCCGCACCCGGAGCTGAAGCGGGACGGGACCGAGCTCTACTACGAACTCCCGTTGACGATCGCCCAGGCGGCCCTCGGCGCCCGCGTCGCGGTCCCGACGGTCGACGGCCCCGAGGAGATCGAGGTGAAGGCCGGGACGCAGCCGGGGACGGAGATCCGGCTCCGCGGCAAGGGGGTCCCGCACCTCCGCCGCGCCGGCGTCCGGGGCGACCTCCATGTCCTCGTCGACGTGACGATCCCGACGAAGCTCTCGAAGGAGCAGCGCGAGGCGCTCGAGGCATTCGCCGCGGCGTCCGGCGAGCAGGCCCCGGCGGACCCGGGGCTGCTCGGGAAGGTCCGCGGCAAGGGTGCCCGGCGCCGCTGAGCCGGGCGCGGCGGCCGCGGCCGACGCCTGGCTCGAGCTCTCGGTCGTCGCCGACCTCGAGGCGGTCGAGGCCGTGAGCGAGATCCTCTCGCGCCACTCCGGCGGCGCCACGAGCGTCGAGCCCGCGTTCCGGCTCGTCGACGAGGGGCTCGGCGCGGAGGTCGACCCGTCCCGGCCGGCGATCGTCCGGGCGTATCTGCCCGCGGGCGACCGGGGCGCCGCGGACGCCGTCGTCGCCGCCGTCCGGCGCGATCTCGGCCACCTCCAGGCCTTCGGGCTCCGGCCCATCGGGGACCTCGCGGTCGGCGTCGTCCACGAGGCCGACTGGGCGGAGGCGTGGAAGGAGCACTTCCCCGTCCTCCGTCTCGGACGCCGGCTCGTCGTCCGCCCGACGTGGCGCCGGGTCCGGCGCCGCCCCGGGGAGGTCGTCCTCTCGCTCGATCCGGGGATGGCGTTCGGGACCGGCCTCCATCCCACGACGCGGCTCTGCCTCGAGGGGATCGAGCGGTGGGCCGACGCCGGCCTCCTCGACGGCCCGCGCGTCCTCGACGTCGGGTGCGGCTCCGGGATCCTCGGGATCGCCGCCGCCCTCCTCGGCGCCCGCGAGGTCGTCGGCCTCGACACCGATCCGATCGCGGTCGAGGCGACCGGGGCGAACGCCCGCAGGAACGCCGTCGCCCGCAGGTTCCGGGCCCGGCACGGGAGCCTCCCGAGCGGGCCGCCGGGCGGCTTCGACCTCGTCGCCGCCAACCTCATCGCATCGGTCCTCGTCGCCCTCGCCGCGAGGCTGCGCGACGAGCTCCGTCCGGGCGGGCGGCTCATCGCGTCGGGGATCTTCGTCGATCGCGAGGGGGAGGTCCGCGACGCGTTCGCCGGGGCCGGGCTCCGGGTCGCCGGCCGATGGGGCGAGGGGGACTGGGTCGCGCTCGAGGCGGAGCGGCCGTCGGCCGCGCGCTGACCGCGTCGGGCGACGTTTGGGGGAGAATGGCGTCCCGATCCCTCCCCAGCCGCACCGCGGAGCGCACATGGCGGACTGCCTCTTCTGCCGGATCATCGCCGGCGAGATCCCGTCGGAGAAGGTCCACGAGGACGAGCTCGTCGTCGCGATCCGCGACGTCGCACCCCGTGCCCCGGTCCACGTCCTCCTCCTCCCGCGGACGCACGTCGCCTCGGCCCGCGAGGTCGGCGACGCCGACGGCGCGATGCTCGGCCGGCTCTTCGCGGTCGGGGCCCGGATCGCCGCCGCCGAGGGGCTGACCGACCGCGGCTACCGCCTCGTCACGAACGTCGGCGCCGACGCCGGCCAGTCCGTCGGTCACCTCCACGTCCATCTCCTCGGCGGCCGGTCGCTCGGCTGGCCACCCGGATGACCCGCCGATGACGCCGCACGCCGGTCCCCGCCGGCCCCGCCTCGCCGCACCGGGCCGGGCGCTCGCCCTCCCGCTCGTCCTCGGCCTCGCGGCGCTCGTCCTCGCCGCCTGCGGGATCGGATCGCCGAACGTCGCGCTCCCGACGCCCACGCCGCCGCCGCTCGAGCGGCTCTCCGGCACGATCGAGGTGACCCGCGGGACCGTGGAGGCCGCGCTCCGGGCGGAGGGGATCGGGCTGATCCGGCCGACGACGCCGTTCCGTCCGCCGGAGGCGCCGGAGCTGATCGAGCTGCCGCGGGGCGTCTTCCAGGCGGTCCTTCCGGCCGATCCGGCGGGCGGCCTCCTCGTCGTCTACGAGCTCCCGGACCCCGCCGCCGCCTGGGTCGCCGCACAGGCGCAGGCGGCCTGGCTCGGGAGTGGGCCCGGCGCGGTCCAGTTCCCGCCGGGGACCCGCCATGTCGTCCGCGCGATCGGGAGCACCGTCGTCGTCGCGAGCCTGAAGCCGGAGGCGCCCGACCCCGCCGCCGCGGTCGTCCTCGACCGGCTCGAGACGCTCGGGAGGGGGGCGCCGGTCCCGTCGGCGTGACTATCATCGTCGCCTGCCGCCACCCGGCGGGCACCGGAGAGGAGATCCCGTGAACGCTCGGCGCAACGCGTCCGTCCCGCTCGCGCTTTCGGCGCTCGCCCTCGGAGCGCTCGTGCTCGCGGGCTGCGCCGGCGGCGGGGCCCGCACCGTCACGATCACCCACGGCGCGGTCACGCCGACCGCGGTCGTCCCCGGGGCGGACGGCGGCGCGATCGGGACCGTCCGCACGTTCCATGCCGAGGTCGCGGTCGAGGGCGGCGGCACCGGGACGTTCGATGCGACGATGACGACGACCGCGCTCGACGAGGCGGCCGGCGTCGAGACCCGCCTCACGACGATCGTCATCGTCGCCGGCGACGGGTCGGACCAGCTCATCCTCGAGGGGAGCGCCGCCTACCCGGCCGCCGGCTCGACGATCGAGGTCGCCGCCACGGTCATCCGGCCGGTGATCGGCGGGTCCGGCCGCTGGGCGGGGGCGCGCGGCTGGGCGGAGTCAACCCACGAGGCCGACGGGAGCTGGACCCACACGTTCCACCTCGAGCCCTGAGCGGGTCCCGCGGCCCGGCGGACCCGGGATCCCGCGGACCGGGGCGGGCGTCCGGCGCGGTTGACCGCCCTCCGGGCGCGGGCTAGACTCCCCGAGCCCGACGACCGGCCGCATCGCGGCACGGCCGTCCGGGACGCGGCGCGCCGAGCTGGCCCAGGGCGCGCCCGCCGGCAGACGAGACCGGGCCGAAGGTGGTGATCCCGGATTGGCTGAAGTCCGAGTGGGCGAGAACGAGACCTTCGAGAGCGCCCTCCGCCGGTTCAACAAGAAGATCCAGCAGAGCGGCATCCTCGCCGAGGCGCGCCGACGCGAGCACTACGAGAAGCCGAGCGTCAAGCGCAAGCGCAAGGAAGCGAAGCGCAAGAAGGCCGCCCGCACGCAGCAGGGCTAGACCCGCGGCGCGGGCGGCGACGAGCCCGTCCCCGGTGGACGGTCGAGCAGCCGCCCGGCACGGTCCGGGCCCGAGGTGCCAGACCCGGTGTCCCTTCGAGAACGACTCCACGACGACGTCACGGCCGCGATGCGGTCGGGTGACGCCGCGCGCCGCGACACGCTCCGGCTCGTCCTGAACGCCGTCCAGAACGCCGAGAAGACCGCCCGACGCGAGTACGCCGACGACGAGGTCGTCGCGATCCTCGCGAAGGAGGTGAAGACCCGCCGCGAGTCGGTCGAGGCCTTCCGGGCCGGCGGTCGCGAGGACCTCGCGGCGAAGGAGGAGGCGGAGATCGCGGTGATCGCCGGCTACCTCCCCGCCGCCCTCACCGACGAGGAGCTCCGCGCGCTCGTCGCCGAGGCCGTCGCCGCGACCGGCGCCACCTCCCCGCGAGACCTCGGGAAGGTGATGGGCTGGATCTCGCCGAAGGTCCGCGGTCGCGCGGACGGGAAGCGCGTCAGCGAGCTCGTCGCCGCGGCGCTCGCCGGCGGCTGACGCCGGTGACCGCGCTCCGGGCCGGGTTCGCCGCGATCGGCGCCCCGGGCGACGCGCTCCGGATCGTCGGCGTCACCCTCGTCCTCGCGCTCGCCGTCGGCGGCATCCTCGCGCTCGATCTCTCGCCGGACCGCTACGACCTCGCGGTCGGCGACATCGCGAGGACGACGATCCGGGCTCCGCGGGCCGTCACGTTCCAGAGCCCGACGCTCACGAGCGAGGCACGAGCAGAGGCGCGCGCCGCGGTCGTCCCCCAGTACGACTACACGATCGACCGGGCGGCGACGATCGCCGCCGAGCAGAGCCTCACGTTCGAACGGACCGTCGCCCCGATCGACGCCGCCTTCGCCCCGACCGCCGCCGAGCCCGAGGTCGCCGAGGCGGCGAAGCTCGAGGTCCTCGGCTCGGTCGCCCCGTGGCTGGGGGAGGCGCCGCGGCGGACGCTCCTCGCGATCGACGGGACCCGCTGGCGGGCCGTCCGGGCCGAGTCGGCGCGCGTCCTCGACCTCGTCGAGCGGGCGGAGCTCCGCGACACGGAGCTCGCGACCGTCCGTCGCGGGATCCCCGGCCGGATCGACCAGGCGCTCGCCCCCGAGGAGGCGGAGCTCGCCGCGGCGCTCATCGCGCCGCTCGTGATCCCGAACTCCTCGTACAGCGCCGCCCTGACGGCGGAGGCGCGGGACGCGGCGGGGCGTGCGGTCGCCCCGGTCCTCGTCACGCTCCAGCAGAACGAGGTGATCGTCGACGCCGGCCACGTGGTCACCGTCGCCGACCTCGAGAAGATCGACGCGCTCGGCCTCCGCGTGGCGACGACCGACCTCGCCCGCGTCGCGGGCTGGCTCCTCGCGGCACTCCTCCTCGTCGGGCTCCTCACCACGTGGCTCGCCCGCTTCCGTCCCGCCTTCTGGCACCGACGGAACGTCCTCCTCCTCGTCGCGCTCGCGGTGATCGTCGCGGTCGTCGGGATGAAGCTGACCGCCGGCCGCTCGGCGCTCCCCTTCGTCGTCCCCACCGCCGCCGCCGGTGTCCTCCTCGCGATCCTCCTCGACGCGACGACCGCGACCGTCGTGATGACGGTGATCGCGATCCTCGCCGGGATCGTCGCCGGTGGGTCGCTCGAGATCACGGCGTACGTCCTCCTCGGCGGGATCGCCGGGATCGTCGCGATCCGCCGCGGCGACCGGTTCGACCGCTTCGTCGCCGCCGGGGCCGCGATCTTCCTCGTCGGCGGGCTGACGGTGACGACCTTCTCGCTCCTCGGGACGCGCGACCTGACGGGGATCCTCCAGCTATGGCTCGCCTCGCTCGGGGCCGGCGTCGGCGCGGCGGTCGCGGCGCTCGGGACGTTCAACGTCCTCGGCCGCCTCTTCGGGATCCTCACGGCCTTCCAGCTCCTCGAGCTCGCGAACCCCTCGCAGCCGCTCCTCCGCCGCCTCCTCGTCGAGACGCCGGGGACCTACCACCACTCGCTCATGGTGGGGAACCTCGCCGAGCGCGCCGCGGAGGCGATCGGCGCCGACCCGCTCCTCACCCGCGTCGCCGCCTACTACCACGACGTCGGCAAGCTCGCGGACCCGCTCGCCTTCATCGAGAACCAGGCGGGGGGCGAGAACGTCCACGACGAGCTGGAGCCGGAGGCGTCCGTCGCGCTCGTCAAGCGCCACGTCGCGGACGGGATCGGGATCGCCCACGAGGCGCGGCTCCCGACCCCGCTCGTCGCCTTCATCCCGCAGCATCATGGGACGGCGCTGATGAGCTACTTCCACGCGAAGGCGCGCGAGGCGGCGGCGGCGCCGCTCGGCGGTCTCGGGACGGCGGCGGGGGCGAAGGCCGCCGATGCGGTCGACCCGCGTCGCTTCCGCCACGCGGGCCCGAAGCCCCAGTCGCGCGAGGCGGCGCTCATCATGCTCGCCGACGGGGTGGAGGCTTCCGTCCGCTCGCTCGCGTCGCGGGACGAGGCGACGCTCCGCGCGATGGTGGACCGGATCGTCGAGGAGCGCCTCACCGACGGGCAGCTCGACGAGTGCGACCTGACGCTCCGCGACCTCGAGCGGATCCGTGAGGCGTTCGTCGCCCAGCTCCTCGGCATGTATCACCAGCGAGTCGCCTACCCGCAGAGCCGGATCGTCGAGCTCGAGTCCCGCCGGGAGACCGGCACCGGCGCGTGACGGAGCCCGCGCCGCCGGGCGGGGTGGTCCGCCCGCACCGGGTCGCCGGTCACCGGATCGACCTCGTCGTCCGGCCCGGGGTCCGCCGGCTCGTCCCCGGGGCGGCGCTCGCCCGGCTCGTCGCCGCGGCCCTCGAGGCCGGCGGGGCGCCGCCGCGCGCGACGATCGGGCTGACGCTCGCCGACGACGCCGAGCTCGCCGCGCTGAACGAGGCGCACATGGGGAAGCGCGGCCCGACGGACGTCCTCTCGTTCCCGCTCCTCCCGCCGGGGGCGTTCCCGCCGCACCCGGGGGCCGGCCGCGCGGCCGGGGAGCGCGCGCCGACCCCCCGGTTCGTCCTCCCGCCCCGTGCCCGCCCGCATCTCGGCGACATCGTCGTCTCCGTGGAGCGGGCGGTCGAACAGGCGCTCGAGGGGCGGGGCGGCCATGACGGGGATCGCGCCTGGTCGCCCGCCGAGGAGCTCCGCCTCCTCGTCGTCCACGGGGCGCTCCACGTCTGCGGCTGGGACCACGCCGAGCCGGCCGAGGCGGCGGCGATGCGGCGCCTCGAGCGGCGCCTCCTCGGGATCGCCGGCTAGCGCAGCGCCGGACCCGGCTGGGATCGCCGGCTAGGGTCGCGCCTGCCCCGGATGGGGTCGCGCCGGACCCTCGGCCGACAGGAGCCCCCGGATCGCCGACCCGAGCCGCGTCGCCGGGTCGCCGAGGTCGAACACGATGTCGAAGTGGTTCCGCCCCGCGACCTCGAACGAGTCGACCCGGCCGCCCCGCCCGGCCCAGGTCGCCGCGAAGGTCCGGCTCTGGCGCCCGAACTCGGACGGCTCCCGCTCTCCCCATGCGACGACCGCCGGGGGGAGCGGCGCGGCGAGTGCCGCCGTCTCGAGCCGGAGCTGCGGGCTGAGCGACCGGGCGGTCGCGACGTCGAGCCCGAGGGCGTCGTTCAGCGAGGTCCCGACGATCGGCTCCAGCTCGAGGACGCCGCTCACCGGGACGACGCCCGCGAGCGGGGCCCTCCCCGCGATCGCGTCGGCGAGGGCCACCTCCGCGACGAGCTGGCCGCCGGCGGAATGACCGGCGACGACGATCCGCCGGGCATCGACGCCGAGCGAGCCCGCGTGCTCCCGGAGCCACGCGACCGCGCGGACCGCTCCCTCCACGATCGCGCCGACCGTCGTCGCCGGGCAGAGCGGGTACTCGATCGCCGCGTAGGCGATCCCGTCGCCGACGAGCGCCGCGGCGGGGAAGTGGTAGAGCTCCTTCCGCCCTTCCTGCCAGTAGCCGCCGTGGAGGAAGGCGAGGAGCGGCGCCGGCTCCGACGCCGTCGCCGGGAAGAGGTCGAGCCGGTCGTCCGGGCCGTCCCCGAAGCGGAGGTCGTACCGTCCGGTCGCCGCGCGCCTCGCCGCCGCGCTCCGCTCCGCCCATGCGGCGACGAACGGCGCGTAGTCGCCCCCGATCGCGGACGACGGCGAGTACTCCCGCTCCACCCGCTCGGGCGGCCAGGAGCGCCAGGCGTCGCGGTCGTCGTGCTGCCCGCGCTCATCGCGGTCGTCGGGTCCGGCGCGGTCCGGGGCGGTCACCGCGCGAGGATAGCGGTACCATCCGCCGCGAGGCCCTCCCGCGCGGGATCGGGCCGCGTTCGCGTGTCGCGCGCTCGCGCGGCCCGTGGCTCGCCCGCACGGCGGCGTGCGTCGGAGGCCCCGTGAAGATCGTCGTCGGCCTCGGGAACCCGGGCGACCGGTACGCCGAGACCCGCCACAACATCGGCTGGATGGTCCTCGACCGGCTCGCGGGCCGTCCGGGGTTCACCGGCCGCGAGCGGACGCGCGACGCCGCGGCGATCGTCGCGGGCCGGCTCCGCGGGCTCGAGGTGACGCTCGTGAAGCCGCTCACCTACATGAACGAGTCCGGGCTCGCGGTCCGGAAGGTCCTCGCCCGCGAGCATGCGCCGCTCAACGAGCTCCTCGTCGTCGCCGATGACTTCTCGCTCCCGTTCGGGAAGCTCCGCTTCCGAGAGGGCGGGAGCCACGGCGGCCACAACGGTCTCCGCTCGATCATCGAGGAGCTCGGGACGGAGCGCTTCAGCAGGCTCCGGATCGGGATCGGCGAGCCGGGCCGTGGCGCGGTCGACCACGTGCTCACCCGCTTCCAGCCCGCCGAGGTCGCACGGCTGGAGGAGCTCCTCGACGCCGCGGCGGACGCGGTGGAGACGTGGGCGCGAGAGGGGACGAGCCGCGCGGCGAACCACCACAACCGCTTCGAGCTCCGCCCGGCCGACGAGGACCGCGTCGCCGCCCCGGGCGAGGTGGACGGACCCCCCGGCCCCGACGGGATCCGCCGGACGCGGACCGGGTGGCGGAAGGCGAAGGGCGGCGCCGATCCCGACGCCGCCGACGACGCGACGGGCGGGCGACGCCGGTGACCGACGAGCGGCCGGTCCTCCGCGGGAAGCGCGGCAAGGAGCGCAGGCTCGGGGAGCGGATCCTCGCCGAGCACGCCGCGCGGACCGAGGCCGCGACCGACTTCGAGCTCGCGGAGCTCGACGTCGAGGCCGCCGAGGCGGCGGGCGAGGCCCCGGCCCCCGGGAGCGCGCGGGCGGCGGCCCGACGCCCCACGGCCGCGGCGACCCCCCGCGGTGGCCGCCGCCTCCCGGACCTCTCGATGCTCCCGCCGCTCCTCGCGGCGACCGCGCCGTTCGCGGCGCTCCGCGAGCGACTCGGGGCGCCGGGCGACGGGACGGGTGACGGGCCGACGCGCCGGGCCGGCCGCCATGCCGGTCTCGCCGCCGTCCCGCACGGGGCGAAGTCGTACCTCGCAGCCGCGCTCGCGGGCGGCCCGGCCGGGGAGCGGCTCTGCTGGATCGCCCGGGACGCGGAGATCGGCGACCGGGTCGCGGACGAGCTCCGGGCATGGCTCGGCGATCCGGCCGCGGTGACCGTCCTCGAGCCCCGGACCGCGCTCGCCTACGAGCGGAGCGAGCTCCTCCCCGACGAGACGGCGGCGCGCGTCGCCGCGCTCGCCGCATGGCGGAGCGGCCGCGCGCGGATCCTCGTCGCGAGTGTCCAGGCGCTCCTCCAGCACACGCTCGAGCCCGCCGACCTCCCCGCCGAGCCGCTCACCCTGTCGCCCGGGGCGCGGATCGGACCGGAGCGGCTCGTCCGCGAGCTCCTCGGGCTCGGCTACACGCCGACGCTGGAGGTCGCGGGTCGCGGCGAGCTCGCGCGCCGCGGCGGGATCGTCGACTGCTTCCCGCCGAGCGCGGAGCTCCCGGTCCGGGTCGAGTTCTTCGGCGATGAGATCGACTCCCTGCGTCGCTTCGACCCCACCGACCAGCGGACCGTCGGCCCGGCCGAGGCGGTCGAGCTCCTTCCCGCGACCGAGTTCCTCGTGCCGGCGGGCGGCGTCGCGGCGATCCGCGAGCGGCTCGGGCGGCGCGCGGCGACGCTCCCGGAGCGGCTCGCCGCCGATCTCGGGCGCTTCGAGGGAGGGAGCGAGCCCGGCCACGTCGAGTCCGGCCGCGTCGAGTCCGGCCGTCCCGCGTCGGGGCGCGCGATCGACGTCGGCGACGCGGCGGAGGTCTGGGCCGGGTTCCTCGCCCCGGCGACCGGCCTCGATCACCTCGCGCCGGGGACGCTCCTCGTCGTCGACGAGCCGGGCGACGTCGCCCAGGCGGCGGACTTCCTCTGGCGCCAGGCCGACGAGCGATCCACCGACCTCGTCGCCGCCGGGGAGCTCGCGCCCGACTGGCCGTCCACCTACCTCCCGCCGCGCGACTGGAAGGCGCGGCTCGTCGGGTCGCGGACGCTCGAGCTGACGTGGGAGTCGGAGGCGCCGGAGGCGATGGCGGCGCTCGCCGGGAGCGGCAGCGCCGTGGACGACCCGTTCGGCTGGCGTGAGCCGGGTCTTCCTCCCGGACGGGCGACCCGTGTCGTCGAGGCGGTCGAGGGGTGGAGCGGCGCGGGGGCCCGGATCGTCCTCACCTCCGACCAGGCGCCGCGCCTCGCCGAGATCCTCGCCGAGGCGGGCCGGCCGGTCGCGGTCGTCGGGCGGATCGGCGAGCCGCCGCCCCCCGGCGCGACCGCGCTCGTCGAGCGGAGCCTGAACGGCGGGTTCGAGGGCGGGCCGGACGGCCTCGTCGTCGTCACCGACCGCGAGCTCTTCGGGACGGTCCGCGTCCGCCGGCCGAAGGCGCTCCGCCGGGTCTTCCCGCGGGACATCCTCGAGCGGCTCACCCCCGGCGACATCGTCGTCCACGTGGACTCCGGGATCGCCCGCTACGAGCGGATGATCCGCCGGAGCAGCGGCTCCGGCGACGACCGCGACTTTCTCGAGCTCACGTTCGCCGGCGGCGACCGGGCGTACATCCCGGTGGAGCAGATCGGCCGGATCAGTCGCTATTCCGGCGGCGAGGACCCGCAGCTCTCGAAGCTCGGCGGCGGCGACTGGGCGCGGACGAAGGCGCGGGTCCGGCGGGCCGTCGCGGACCTCGCGGACGACCTGCTCGCGCTCTACGCCGGTCGCGCGGCGGCCGAGGGGCACGCGTTCGGGTCGGACACCCCGTGGCAGGGCGAGCTCGAGGCCTCGTTCCCGTACGAGGAGACGGTGGACCAGCTCCGCGCGATCGCCGAGGTGAAGTCCGACATGGAGGCGCGCCGCCCGATGGACCGGCTCGTCGTCGGCGACGTCGGCTACGGGAAGACGGAGGTCGCCCTCCGCGCGGCCTTCAAGGCGATCCAGGACGGACGCCAGGTCGCGATCCTCGTCCCGACGACCGTCCTCGCCGCCCAGCACCATGCGACGTTCTCGCAGCGCTTCGGCGCCTTCCCGGTGGAGGTCCGCCTCCTCTCCCGCTTCGTCCCCGCCCGCGAGCAGGAGGCGTCGCTCGCCGGCCTCGCCGACGGGTCGGTGGACCTCGTCATCGGGACCCACCGCCTCCTCTCGAAGGACGTCCGCTTCCGCGATCTCGGGCTCGTCGTCGTCGACGAGGAGCAGCGCTTCGGGGTCGCCGCGAAGGAGCGGCTGAAGACGCTCCGCCACGAGGTGGACGTCCTGACGCTCTCCGCGACGCCGATCCCGCGGACGCTCAACCTCGCGCTCGCCGGCGTCCGCGACCTCTCCGTGATCGAGACCCCGCCCGAGGACCGGCTCCCGATCCAGACCCGGGTCGCCGAGGCGTCGGCCGGGCTCGTCCGCGACGCGATCCTCCGCGAGCTGGACCGGGGCGGCCAGGTCTTCTTCGTCCACAACCGGGTCGAGACGATCGAGGCGCAGGCCGAGCAGCTCCGCCGGCTCCTCCCCGACGCCCGGGTCGTCGTGGGGCACGGCCAGATGCCCGAGGGGGCGCTCGAGAAGGTGATGGTCTCGTTCGCGGCCGGCGAGGCGGACGTCCTCGTCTGCACGACGATCATCGAGTCGGGGCTCGACATCCCGAACGCGAACACGATCGTCATCGACCGGGCCGACACGCTGGGGCTCGCGCAGCTCTACCAGCTCCGCGGCCGGGTGGGCCGCTCGTCCCGCCGGGCGTACGCCTACCTGCTCTACCGCCGCCGGGAGCGGCTCTCCGACGAGGCGCGGAAGCGGCTCCAGGCGATCTTCAACGCCTCCGAGCTCGGCGCGGGCTTCCAGATCGCGCTCTCCGACCTGGAGATCCGCGGCGCCGGGAACATCCTCGGGGGCGAGCAGTCGGGCCACATGGCGGCGGTCGGGTTCGACCTCTACTCGCGGCTCCTCGCCGACGCCGTCGAGGAGCGGAAGGCGCACCGCGAGAACCGCGCGCCGGTCCTCGAGAAGCAGGGTGCGGTCCTCGACCTCCCGCTCGACGCCCACCTCCCCACCGACTACGTCCCCGACGAGGCGCAGAAGCTGGAGCTCTACCGCCGGCTCGCGAAGGCGCGGACGCCCGGCGACATCGCCGCGTTCCGCCAGGAGCTCGCGGACCGCTTCGGCGCCCCGCCGGCCCCGGTCCTCCGCCTCGTCGAGGTGGCGGAGCTCCGGCTCGCCGCGGAGTCGGCGGGGGTCGTGTCAGTCGGCCGGCAGGAGGGCCAGCTCGTCATCCGCTTCGGCGAGACGCTCTCGCGCGCGACGGCGATGCGGATCCTCGCGCCGGGTGCCGGCGTCGCCGGCCTCCCCGGCGTCCGGCCGGGCGACCTGACGTTCGGGACGAACCAGGTCCGGATCCGGCTCCCGCGCGACCCGAAGGCGTCGTGGACGCTCACCCAGGCGACGGTCGCGCGGCTCGTCGCGGCCGTCGAGGAGTCCGCCGCCGAGCGGACGGCCGATGACGTCGCGGGGGTCCCGCTCCGATGAGGCGTCCCGTGGCGAGCCCGCTCCTCTCGCGCTGGGCGCTGGATCCCGCGACGGTCTTCCTCAACCACGGCTCCTTCGGCGCCTGCCCCCGCGTCGTCCTCGCCGCCCAGGCCGCACTCCGCACCGAGCTGGAGGCGAACCCGGTCGAGCTCCTCGGTCGCGGGCTCGAGGCCCGGTTCGCCGCCGTCCGCGAGCGGCTCGCCGGGTTCGTCGGCGCGGCCGCCGACGATCTCGCGCTCGTCCCGAACGCGACGCACGCGATCGCGACGGTCCTCCGGTCGATCCCGCTCGCGCCGGGCGACGAGGTCGTCGTCACCGACCACGAGTACCGCGCGGCCGTGAACGCCGTCGTCGCGGCCGCCGACGCCGCGGGCGCACGGGTCGTCACCGCCGCGATCCCGCTCCCGCTCGGGGACGACGGCCCGGAGCTCATCGAGGCGGCGCTCCTCGGCGCGCTCTCGGAGCGGACGCGGCTCGTCGTCATCAGCCACGTGACGAGCCCGACGGCGCTCCGGCTCCCGCTCGAGCGGATCGTCCCCGCTCTGGAGCGCTCCGGCGTCCCCGTCCTCGTCGACGGCGCGCACGGCCCGGGGATGCTCCCGCTCGCTCTCGATGCGCTGGGTGCGAGCTGGTACGCCGGGAACCTCCACAAGTGGGTCTGCGCGCCGAAGGGCGCCGGGTTCCTCCACGTGAGGCGGGACCGCCAGGAGGGGATCCGGCCGCTCGCGATCAGCCACGGTGCGAGCGACCGGCGACCCGGCCGCTCGTCCTTCCGCAAGGAGTTCGACTGGACCGGCACCGCCGACCCCACGCCGTGGCTCGCCGTCCCCGCCGCCCTCGACGCGATCGCGGCGCTCGAGCCCGGCGGCTGGCCCGCGGTGATGGAGCGGAACGCCGCGCTCGCGCGACGCGGCCGCGCCCTCGTCCTCGCCGCCCTCGGGGCGGCCTTCGGCGAGCCCTGGGGCCGGCCGGTCGCCCCCGACGCGATGCTCGGGTCGATGGCGGCGATCGTCCTCCCCGAGCCGCCCGCCGGCGGGCGCGGCCGCGGCGGCGATCCCGTGACGCACGGCGAGGACCCGCTCGCCGCCCGCCTCCGCGAGCGGCATTCGATCGAGATCCCGGTCTTCCGCTGGCCGCCGGAGCCGGACGGGCCGCTCGCGTCGACCGGCCTCGGACCGCACCGGATCGTCCGCCTCTCGGCGCACCTCCACGACCACGAGGATCAGTACCGCTACCTCGGGGAGGCGCTCGCCGCGGAGCTCGCGGCGGAAGGGGTCCCGCCCGGCGCCTGAGCCACGGCTCGTGCGGCCGGCGCCCGCGTCAGGGGTGGCAGACCCCCGCGGCGATCAGGTCGGCGATCGCGGCGACCGCCGCCTCCGCGTCCGCGCCGTCGCCGCCGACGACGACCGCGTCGCCGGTCCGGATGCCCGCGCTCACGAGGGCGATCATGCTCGATGCGGCGATCGCCGACCCGCCCCCGGCCGGCGCGATCGTCACGCGAGTCTCGTGCTTCGCCGCCTCCTGCTGGATCCGGAGGGCGGCCCGGGGATGGAGCCCGTAGCGGTCCTTCAGGACCACCTCGCGGCTCGCCATCGCGCTCCTTTCCGTCGAGGCGGCGCCGGCTCCCGGCCCGCTCGACCCACGATGCGCCCGGGCGGATCGCCCGGGGAAGTGACGAACCGCCCGGGCGAGGCCCGGGCGGTTCGTCGGATGACTGGTTCGCGCGTTCGGCGCGGGGCTCAGGCCTTCGCCTTCGCCTCCGAGCCGCCGGGGATCCACCCGGAGTCGACGTAGCGGCGCTGGAAGACGCTCGCCAGGCCGAGGAGCACGACGCAGAGGACGACGACCCCGGCCGCGGCGGCGATGCCCTTGATCCCGGCGATCGTGCCGACGAGGTAGCCGAACCACTGGAAGTCCGCGTCCCCGAACGTGGTGTTCTGGAACCCGATCCCGCTCATGACCGGGACGAGGAACGCCGCGAGGAGCGTGATCAGGAGGCCGTTCACGAAGCCACCGGCGATCGCACCCCGGCGCCCGCCGGTCGCGTTACCGAAGACACCGGCGGTCCCGCCGGTGAAGAAGTGCGGGATCATCCCCGGGAGGATCAGCGGGATCGCGAATGCGGCCCCGAGGCCTGCCGCGAGGATGCCGAACCCGATCAGCCCGCCGACGACGCTCGCGAGGAAGCCGACGATGACGGCGTTCGGCGCGTACGGGAAGGCGACCGGGCAGTCGAGCGCCGGGACGGCACCCGGGATGACGCGCTCGGCGATGCCGGCGAACGCCGGGACGATCTCGCCGAGGATCGTGCGGACGCCGAGGAGGATGACCGCGACGCCGCCGCCGAAGACGAGGGCGTTGTTGAACATGACGGTCATCCAGCCGAGCCACCCGCCCGAGCTGCCCGTCCCCGCGCCGACCGTCTCGGCCGCCGCGTCCATCCCGACCCGCACGCCGAAGATGGCCGCGAGGATCAGGTAGATGAAGATCATCGCGACGGCCGTGCCGAGCATCGGGTCGCGGAGGAAGCGGAGGCCGGCCGGGAACTCCATCTCCTCGGTGCTCTTCGAGCCCTTGCCCACGAGCTGGCCGGCGATGCCGCCGGCGATGTAGCCGAGGGTCCCGAAGTGGCCCATCGCGACCTTCTCGCCGCCGGTGACCTTCCGCATCCACGGCATGGAGAACGCCGGCATGATCACCATCATCGTCGCGAGGCCGAAGGCCGCGACGAGGATCTGGATCGCCGAGTCCACCTCCGCGTTGTAGAGGACGACGGTGAGGACGGTCGCCATGAAGAGCATGTGGTGGCCGGTCAGGAAGACGTACCGGAGCGGCGTCAGGCGCGCGATGACGAGCGACCCGAGGACGCCGATGAACATCGCGAACGCGACGTTCTGGGCCACCTCCGGGATGCCGTTCGCGATCGCGGTGATCGCCTCGTTCGTCGGGACGACGCCCTCGACGCCGAACGCGCCGGTGATGAGCGCACCGAGCGGGTTGAGGGCGCCGATGACCGCGTTGGCGCCGACGCCGAGGATGATGAAGCCGAGGGTCGCCTTGAGCGTCCCGCCGACGACCTCACCGGAGCTCTTCCGGGACGCGACCAGGGCGAGGAGCGTCATGAGCCCGACGAGGTATGCCGGGTTGCCGAACAGGTCACGGGCGACCCAGTTCAGGATGTACGAAAGCGGATCCAATTCTCTCCCTCCATGAGTGAAGGCCGCAGGTGCGGCATCGGGCGAGCGCGCACTGCGCGCCATCGGGTCAGCCCATGGCGGCCCCAAGCTTCTCGACCATCTCGTCGACGTCGATGAAGTTCTGGATGACGACGATCCGCGCCTTCACGCCGGCGAGCTGCTGCGCGAGCTCCGCCGAGGTGATGATCAGGTCGGCGTTCGCCGCGAGCGCCCGCGCGGTCCCGATGTCGGCGACCTCGAGATCCGCTTCGAGCCCGAGCGTGTGGAGCGCCTTCTCCGCCTGCATCCGGAGGATGAGGCCGCTCCCGAGGCCCATCCCGCAGACGGCGAGGATCCGGATCCGCCCGCTCACGCCGCGCGCTCCCGCTCGAAGGCGGCGACGATGGAGCCCACCGCCCCGGGGTCGTCGGCCGCGAGGAGCGCCTCGCGCCGCTCGTCGTCGACGAGGAGCTCGGCGAGCTCGGCGAGCGCCTCCACGTGGCCGGTCTCGTCCGGCGCCGCGAGGCCGATGACGAGCCGGACGGGGTCGTTCGCCTCGTTCCCGAACTCGACCGGCGCCGCGAGCGTGACGAAGCTCAGGCCGGTCCGCTTCACCGCCGGCGACGGGCGCGAATGGGCGAGGGCGATCCCGGGCGCGATCACGATGTACGGGCCGAGCTCCTCGACCGTCGCGATCATCTCGTCCGTGTACGCGGCCGTGACGGCCCCGCTCCGGACGAGCGCTTCGCCCGCCCGCCGGACGGCCTCGCGCCAATCCGCCGCGACCGCCCGGATCGAGATCGCCGTTCCCGGCAAGAGGTTGGAGAGGGCGCCCCGCCGCTCGTCGGCGTCTCTGCCCACCGGCCCTCCTCAGGTGCGGTGTCGCTCCGTTGGCGGATGGTGTAGCAGGTCGCACCGCCCGGTGTCCACCCGGGAGAACGACCTATCCGGTGGCGTCGCGGGCCGTCCGGGTCGGTCCGGACCGGTCGCGAACGGTGGGGGGCCGAGGACCGCTGCGGTAGACTTCCCTCCCGGCCGGCGCACGGCGCCGCCGACCCTGGAGGGCCCCGACCGAGATGTCCGCCGAGGACCTGCGCGCGAGGATCCGCGAGATCCCCGACTTCCCGAAGCCCGGGATCCTCTTCTACGACATCACGACGCTCCTGAAGGACCGGGCCGCCTACCGCGAGGCGATCGACCTGATGACCGACCCGCACCGCGGATCCGGGGTCGACGTCGTCGTCGGGATGGAGTCGCGCGGCTTCATCTTCTCCGCGCCGATCGCCTACCAGCTGAATGCGGGCCTCGTGCCGGTCCGCAAGCTCGGGAAGCTCCCTGCGGAGACGATCGCCGTCGAGTACGCGCTGGAGTACGGCTCGAACACGCTCGAGATCCACCGCGACGCGATCGAGCCGGGCCAGAAGGTCCTCGTCGTCGACGACCTCCTCGCGACCGGCGGGACGGTCCACGGGACGCTGGAGCTCGTGGAGAAGCTCGGCGGCGTCGTCGTGGGGGTCGGCTTCCTCGTCGAGCTCCGCTTCCTGAACGGCCGCTCCCGGCTCGACGGACGGCGCGTCACGAGCGTCATCGAGTACTGACGGCCGGGATGGACGAGCCCGAGCGGGCGACGAACGGGTCGTCCGAGGCCCCGGAGCCCGCCCCCGCGACGGAGCCCGCCCCCGCGACGGAGCCCGCGCCCGCGGCGACGCCGGTCGATCTCGGCCGCCGCCGCTTCTTCCGCCAGCTCACGAGCGACGTGATCCAGACCGCCGCGACCGTCGTCGGGGCCGCGAGCGCGATCCAGCGGACCTCGGCCGAGGCGGCGAGCGCCTTCCTCGACCCTGAGGGCACCGCCGCCCGGCTCGGCGGGGCGACCGGCCCTGCCGCGGCGGGGACCGGCACCCCCGTCCGCTCGCCTGCCGCCGGGGTCCAGCCGTTCCGCGTCACGCAGCCGACGACCGAGGCGCCGTCGTCCGTCTTCCGGACCGCCTTCCGGCTCGGCGACCGCTCGATCGTCTTCGTCGATCAGCGTCAGCTCCCGGAGCGGGTCGTGGAGCACGAGTGCACGGCCGCGGTCGAGGTCGCCCGCGCGATCCGGGAGCGGGTCGTCCGCGGCGGCCCCGCCGTCGCGCAGGCCGCGGCGATCGGGCTCGCGATCGCGGCGGAGCGGATGACCGGCGCGAGCCCGTACGGGCGTCGGGCCGGCCTGAAGGGCGCGGCGAACGCCCTCGTCAACGCCGACCCCACCTCGATCCAGCTCCGCCGCGCGATCGGCCGGCTCCTCGCCCGCTGGGAGGCGATCGGCGACCTGACCGAGGACGGCGCCGGGCTCGCGGCGGCGTTCCGCGAGGAGGCGTACGCGGTCGTCGCAGAGGCGACCGCCGCGCACGGCCGGATCGCCGAGCTCCTCCTCGCCGAGCTTCCGCCCACCGACGCCCGACCGCTCCGGGTCCTCACGCTCGGGACCTCGGGCGCCCTCGCCGGTGGCCAGTTCGGGACCGCGCTCGGCGTCGTCTCGGCGGCCGTCAGCGCGGGACGCGACCTCCGGGTCGTCGTCGCGGAGACGCGCCCCTCGTTCGACGGCGCCCGGCTCGCCGCGTGGGAGCTCGTGAACCTCGGGGTCCCGACGAGCGTCGTCGCCGACGCCGCCGCCCCCGGCCGGGTCGCCGCGGGGGAGATCGACGTCGTCCTCGTCGCCGCGGACCGGGTCGCCGCGAACGGCGACGTCGTGGCGCCGCTCGGAAGCTACGCGCTCGCCGCCGTCGCGGCCCGCCACGGCGTCCCGTTCCTCGTCTGCGCGCCGGTCGCGACGCTCGACCTCGCGCTCGCGGACGGGGCCGCCGCCCCGCTCGCGGAGCGGCCGGTGGACGAGCTCCTCGTCGTCGGCGGGGAGCGGATCGCGCCCGCCGCCGTCGGGGCCCGCGCCTTCGCGCAGGAGGTGGTCCCGGCGGACCTCGTCACCGCGCTCGCGACCGAGGCGGGGATCCTCCGGGCGCCGTACGGCCCGGCGCTCGCCGCCGTCGCGCCCACCACGGTCGCGCCCGCCGAGGCTTCGCCCGCCGAAGCGGCCCCCGCCGAGGCCGCGTCCGCCGAGGCCACGACCGAGCCCCTCGAGCCCGCGGCGACCCGCACCTGATGGTCGCGCTCGTCCGCTCCCGGAGCCAGCTCGACGTCCGGCCGATCGCCGACCGCACCGCGATCCGCGACTTCCTCGAGCGCGACCGGCTCCTCGCCGCGTACGCGATCTGCGACCTGGAGGACCGGGAGTGGCCGCGGACCCGGTGGGGCGCCGCGTACCAGGACGGCGAGCTCGTCGCCGTCGTCCTCGAGTACTCGGGGCTCAGCCCGCAGCCGGTCTTCGTCATGGGCGCCACCGCGGGGATCGAGGCGATCCTCCGCGACGTCATCCACCCGCGCGTCGCCTACGTCGCCGGGCTCCCGGAGTCGCTCCCCGCGGTGGAGGCCTCGTACCGCGTGGACCCCGGGCCGCCGATGGTCCGCATGTGGGTCGACCGCGCGAGCTTCCGGCCGAAGCCCGCCGAGGTGGTCCGCCTCCTGCCGGTCGAGGCGGGGGAGCTGAACCGGCTCTACCAGCTCGGTTTCGCGGCGTGGCTCCCGCCGAGCGCCGTCGGGGAGGGGACCTACTTCGGGATCAAGGTCCACGGCCGGCTCGTCGCCGCCGCCGGGACGCACGTCGTCAGCCCGGACGCGCGGCTCGCGGTCGTCGGCAACGTCTTCACCCACGCGGACTTCCGCGGGCGCGGCTTCGCGACCGCCGTGACCGGCGCCGTCACCGCCGAGCTCCTCCGCACGTGCGACCAGGTCGTCCTCAACGTCCGTGCCGACAACCCGCCCGCCCTCCAGGCCTATGCCCGGCTCGGGTACCGTGAGCACGTCCGCTTCGAGGAGCGGCTCGTCCACCGCCTCGGCGCCCCGTGGTCCGGGCTCACCTCGCCCCTCCGCCGCCTCTTCAGTCACCAGAAGGAGTCCTGACGACACATGAGCGCCCGTGCCGCCCTTCCTCCCCACGACGTCACCGATCTCGGCCTCGCCGCCGAGGGAGTCCGCCGGATCGAATGGGCGGAGCGCGAGATGCCGGTCCTCCGGCTGATCCGCGAGCGCTTCGCGAAGGAGCGGCCGCTCGCCGGGGTCCGGATCGGGGCCTGCCTCCACGTCACGACCGAGACGGCGAACCTGATGCGGACGCTCGCCGCCGGCGGCGCCGAGGTCTCGCTCGCGGCGTCGAACCCGCTCTCCACGAAGGACGACGTCGCCTCCGCGCTCGTCGCCGAGTACGGGATCTCGACGTTCGCTCGCCGGGGCGAGGACCGCGACACCTACTACCGCCACCTCGGCCAGGTCGCCGACACGCACCCGCAGATCACGATGGACGACGGCTGCGACCTCGTCTCGCTCCTCCACTCGGAGCGGCCCGCGCAGGTCGCCGAGGTGCTCGCCGGGACCGAGGAGACGACGACCGGCGTCATCCGCCTCAAGGCGATGGCGGCCGACGGCGCCCTCGGCTTCCCCGTCGTCGCGGTGAACGAGGCGCAGACGAAGCACCTCTTCGACAACCGCTACGGGACGGGCCAGTCGACGGTCGACGGGATCCTCCGGGCGACGAACGTCCTCATCGCCGGCCGGCGGGTCGTCATCGCCGGCTACGGCTGGGTGGGCCGGGGGATCGCGTCGCGGATGGCCGGGATGGGGGCGCACGTCGCGATCGTCGAGGTGGACCCGGTCCGCGCGCTCGAGGCGCTGATGGACGGCTACGAGGTGAAGACCGCGGGCGAGGCCGCCCCGTGGGGCGAGGTCTTCGTCACCGCGACCGGGAACCTCAACGTCTTCCGGCGGGAGCACTTCGCCGCGATGCGCGACGGCGCGATCATGGCGAACTCCGGCCACTTCGATGCGGAGCTGGACCTCGCGGCGCTCCGCGAGATGGCGGAGGGTCGCGTCCGCGAGGTCCGCGACAACGTCCAGGAGTTCGACATCGGCCGGAAGCGCCTCCACCTCGTCGCCGAGGGGCGGCTCGTCAACCTCGGCGCGGCCGAGGGGCACCCGGCCGCCGTCATGGACATGAGCTTCGCGAACCAGGCGCTCTCCGCCGAGTACGTCGTGAAGCACGGGCGCGAGCTCGAGAAGCGCGTCTACGTCGTCCCGGAGGCGATCGACGCGGAGGTCGCGCGCCTCAAGCTCGCCGCGCTCGGGATCTCGCTCGACCCCATGACGGCGGAGCAGGCCGCGTACGTCGCCTCCTGGCAGCACGGGACCTAGGCCGGCTCAGCCCCCGAGGAAGCCGCGGAGCGTCGCGAGGGCGCGCCGCACGTCGCCGAACGAGGTCGTGAGCGGCGACATCCCGAACCGGATCGAGTCCGGGGTCCGGAAGTCGGGGACGATCCCGGCGGCGATCAGCCGGTCGGTCAGCTCCCGCGCCCCGTCCACCCGGATGGAGACGTGGTTCCCGCGGCGAGCCGCCTCCCGCGGCGACCCCAGCGTGCAGCCGAGCGGCGCGAGCCACGCGTCGTGGAGCTCCACGGCGTACGAGGTGAGGGCGATCCCCTTCGCGCGGACCGCCGCGATCCCGGCCTCGGCGACGAGCCGGACCCCCTCCTCGACCGCGGCGAGGGCGAGGACGCCGGGCGTCCCCACCTGCCAGCCGGCGATCCCGGGCTGCGCCCGGTAGCCCTGCCCCATCTCGAAGAGGTCCGTCTGGCCGAACCAGCCCTGGATCGGGTTCCGGACGAGCTCGTGGAGGGCGCGCCGGACGTAGAGGAAGGCTGGCGCGCCGGGGCCGCCGTTCAGGTACTTGTACGTGCAGCCCACCGCGAGGTCGACGCCCGCCGCCTCCAGCCCCACTTCCACCGCCCCGGCAGAGTGGGAGAGGTCCCAGAGGACGAGCGCCCCGGCCTCGTGCGCCGCGGCGGTGATCCCCGCGAGGTCCGCGATCGCGGCGGAGCGGTAGTTGACGTGGGTGAGCGTCACGAGCGCGACGTCGCCCGGCCGCTCGGCCTCCACCGCGGCGAGCGCGGCGCGGACGTCCGCGACCGTCGGCCCGTCCACCGGGTCCCCCTCCAGCCAGTGGATCGTCAGGCCGCGGGCCGCGGCGAGCCCCTCGAGGACGTACCGGTCGGTGGGGAAGTTGTCGCGGTCCGTGACGATCGTCCTCCGGCCGGGGCGCGCGTCGAGCGCGCCGGTCGCGAGGCGGTAGAAGTTCACCGTCGTCGAGTCGGCGACGAGCGTCTCGCCCGGGAGCGCCCCGAGGAGCTCGACGCCGATCAGGTCGCCGACGCTCGCGGGGAGCGTCATCCAGCGCGGCCAGCCGCGGATCAGGTCCCCGCCCCACTCCCGCTCCACGAGCCGCGCGAGCCGGTCGCGGGTCGCGTGCGGGAGCCGGCCGAGCGAGTTCCCGTCGAGGTAGACGAGGTCCGGGTCCGCGACGAGGAAGCGCTCCCGGAACCGGGCGAGCGGGTCGGCCGCGTCGAGGCTCGCGGCGGTCGCGGCGTCGGTGGGGTCGGCCATCCGGGCGAGTCTACGCGAGGCGTGCGGAGGCTCGCCGCCCGCGGGTCCCGGTCCCGCCGGGTACGAACGGGTGGGTTCGGAGCGGTCCGGACCCCGTGGTACGCTCGGCCGGGCCGTCGCATCGAGCGCGACGACGGCCGACCGGAGGACCGATGACGAGCATCCTGAACGCGGCGCACTACCTCTTCACGTCCGAGTCGGTGACCGAGGGTCACCCGGACAAGATGTGCGACCAGATCTCCGACGCGATCCTCGACGCGATCATCGCGAACGACCCGGACGCGCGCGTCGCCTGCGAGGCCGCGACGACGACCGGCCTCGTGATGGTCCTCGGCGAGATCACCACCGACACGTACGTCGACTTCCAGTCCGTCGTCCGCGACACCGTCCGCGAGATCGGGTACACGAGCGCGGACTACGGCTTCGACTACCAGACGTGCGGGACCCTCGTCAGCATCAAGGAGCAGTCCTCCGACATCGCCCAGGGCGTCGATGCCGCCCTCGAGGTCCGACTCGACGGGGCGCGCGCCGAGCTCGGCGCGGGCGACCAGGGGATGATGTTCGGGTTCGCCTGCCGCGAGACCCCGGAGCTGATGCCGCTCCCGATCGCGCTCGCCCACCGGATGGCGCGCCGCCTCACCGAGGCGCGGAAGTCGGGGCAGCTCCCGTACCTCCGCCCGGACGGGAAGACCCAGGTGACCGTCGAGTACGAGAACGGCGTCCCGAAGCGGGTCCGGACCGTCGTCGTCTCCGCGCAGCACGACCCGGACGTCCGCCCGGAGCGGCTCCGCAAGGAGATCGAGGAGGCCGTCATCCTCCCGACGATCGACGCGGCGCTCCGCCCGTCCGACCCCGTGATGCACGTCAACCCGACCGGTCGCTTCGTCACCGGCGGTCCCATGGGCGACGCTGGCCTCACCGGCCGCAAGATCATCGTGGACACGTACGGCGGGATGGCGCGCCACGGCGGCGGCGCCTTCAGCGGCAAGGACCCGACGAAGGTGGACCGCTCCGCCGCGTACGCCGCGCGCTGGGTCGCGAAGAACGTCGTCGCGGCCGGGCTCGCCGACCGGTTCGAGATCGAGGTCGCGTACGGGATCGGGATCGCCCGCCCGCTCTCGATCTCCGTCGAGTCGTTCGGGACCGGGAAGATCGACGACGCGCGGATCCTCGCGCTCGTCGAGCGCCACTTCGACCTCCGGCCCGCGAGCATCATCGACGCGCTCGATCTCCGCCGGCCCATCTACCGTCAGACGGCCGCGTACGGCCACTTCGGGCGGCGGGACCTCGACCTCCCGTGGGAGCGGACCGACAAGGCCGCGCTCCTCGCGTCGGAGGCCGGGCTCCCGGCCCCCGTCCTCGAGCCGCAGGGAGCCTGACCCGGGGCGGCCGCCCCTGAATGCTCCGTGCGCCTGCCGCGACCGCTACGATCGTCCGATGTACGCGGTCGTCATGGCCGGCGGCGGCGGGACGCGCCTCTGGCCGCTCAGTTCACCGGAGCGGCCGAAGCCGTTCATCCCGCTCCTCGGCGACGAGACGCTCTTCCAGCGGACGGTCCGCCGCGTCCTCGAGCGGGACGGGGTCGACCTCGGCCTCCGGCCCGCCGACATCG
>JBJOLT010000013.1:0-13235 GCA_046045415.1 Chloroflexota bacterium
GATCGCCGCGAGGCCGGGGTCCCGGCCGCTCGTCCCGGGGAGGTGGCCGCCGACGACGAGCGACCCGCCGGCGAAGGCGCCGACGAGGACCTCCTCCGCGAGGTCCGCCGTCGCGACCGACCGCCCCTCGGGGAGCGTCCGGATCACGACCCGCGACCCGACGCCCGCCTCCGGCGACGAGACGACCGTCGCGAGCAGCCCGTCGCCGACCGCGAGGGGTCGCTCCGATCCGGCGAGCCTCAGCCGTGCCGTCGCGCCGGTCGTGCCCGCGACGACGTCGCCCCGGGGTCCCCACGCGACCCACGCGATCCCCGCGAGTCCCGGCGGGATCCGGTCCGCGGCCGCGGCCGCGCCGGTCGCGACGACCGCTGTCGGGAGCGCGGCCGCCGGTGCCGACGGCGAGCCGGCCGGCGGTCGCCCGCCGGACCCGACGCACCCGGCGAGCGCGATCGCCGCGACGACGGGGAGCGCCCGCGCCGCGAGTCCGTGCCCACCCGGCCGCCTCGGGCGCCTCTCCTCGTTCATCCGTTCACCTCCGCGGGCGGGTTCGCCGGCCGCCGCGGGAGCGGCCGGGTCGGGACGTCGCCCCGGTGGACGACGCAGCCATCCTCGCGGTCGCCGCTCATCGCCCCCGCATCGCTCGCTCATCGCCGGATCACCCACGGCCACCAGCCGCCGCGCACCAGCCGCCGCGCACGGCCACCCGCCGCCGCGCACCAGCCCGCCGCCCCGCCCCCGTACCCACTCCGCCATGCTAGGCTCCCCGCAACCTCATACCTCGCCGCCGTGACGCGAAGCCGGTGCGAATCCGGCACAGTCCCGCTACGGTGACCGCCCTGCGAGCCCCGGGCTCGTCGCGGCGGAAGTCCGGTCGCCGGCACGACGGTGTTGCTCGAGCCTTCGAGAGAAAGGACAGGCAACCGTGATCCGCTCGTTCGGCGCCGCACGCGCCACCGGCGCCGCACGCGCCACCCGCTCCGCCGTCGCCGTCGCGATCCTCGCCGCGCTCCTCGCGGCCTGCACCCCCGCGACGACCGAGGAGTCGCCCCCGGCCGAGCCGACCGCCGCCGCGAGCGCCGGCCCCACCCCCACCCCCGACCTCTCGATCGACTACCCGCTCGAGCTGACCGACGACGAGGGCGGTGCCGTCGTCCTCGAGCGTGCCCCGGAGCGGATCGTCTCGCTCACCCCCGCGGTGACCGAGACCCTCTTCGCCATCGGCGCGGGCGACCTGATCGTCGGGAACGACGACTTCGACGACTACCCGCCGGAGGCGGCGGAGATCGAGCCGGTGGCGACCTACGCCGGCGTCGACGTCGAGAAGGTCGTCGCCCTCGCGCCCGACCTCGTCATCGCCGGCGGCCAGGGCTTCACGAACCCGGAATCGGTCGCGAAGCTCCGCTCGCTCGGCATCCAGGTCCTCGTCGTCCATGCGAGCGACGTCGCCGGGGTCCTCGCCGACATCCGGCTCGTGGGCCTCGCGGCGAACCGGCTCGAGGCGGCCGAGGCGATCGTCGGGAAGATGGCGGCTGGGATCGACGCGCTCATCGAGGCGATCGGCTCGCGCCCCACCCCGCGCGTCTTCTACGAGATCGACGCGACGCAGGACATCTACGGCCCCGCCGACGGCTCGTTCCTCGCCGAGATGATCGAGCTCGCCGGCGGGATCCCCGTCACGACCGGGAGCCCCACCGTCTACTCGATCCCGCTCGAGGTGCTCGTCGCCGCGGATCCCGAGGTGATCGTCCTCGGCGATGCGAACTACGGCGTCACCGTGGAGCAGGTCGCGGCGCGACCGGCGTGGCAGTCGATCACCGCGGTGAAGAGCGGCGCGATCCGCCCGGTGAACGACACGGTCGTCACCCGGCCCGGCCCGCGGCTCGTCGAGGGGCTCCGCGAGCTCGCGCTCGCGATCCACGGCGAGATCGAGCTGCCGCCGGCCCCGGTCATCCCGCCGCTCGGCGAGTAGGCGACGTGCGACGGCACGCGGACGGCGCCCGGTGACGGCGCTCGCGGTCGCGATCGGCCCCCGGCTCGAGCGGCTCCGCCGCCGGCCGGGGCTCGTCGTCGCGGGTGCGCTCGTGGCGCTCGTCGCGCTCACCGTCCTCTCGGTCGGGCTGGGCTCGGTCGCGATCGCCCCGGGGGAGATCCTCGGCATCGTCGGGAGCCGGCTCCTCGGCCTCCCGGTCCCCACGACGTGGCCGCCGATGGCCGAGGCGATCGTCCTCGACCTCCGGCTCCCGCGCGTCCTCTCCGCCGTGATCGTCGGCTTCGGGCTCGCGGTCGCCGGGGCCGCCTTCCAGGGGCTCCTCCGGAACCCGCTCGCGGACCCGTACGTCCTCGGGACCGCGTCGGGCGCCGGGCTGGGCGCCGCGGTCGCGATCCTCCTCCCGTTCCGCGCCGCGCTCCTCGACCTGGGGCTCCTCCACCTCCTCGCGTTCGGCGGCGCGCTCGGGGCGACGTGGGTCGTCTACCGCCTCAGCCGGACCGGCCCGCTCGCCCCGCTCACGAGCCTCCTCCTCACCGGCTATGCGGTCGCATCCCTCCTCGCGGCGGGGCTCGCGATGGCGATGTACCTCGCGGGGACGAACCTCCGCCAGATCTTCTTCTTCCTCCTCGGCGGCTTCGACGGCGCCTCGTGGAGCCGCTTCGCGGTCGCACTCCCGATCGTGCTCGTCGCGAGCCTCGCGCTCATCGTCCGGGCCCGCGCGCTCAACGGGCTCCTCCTCGGGGAGGAGGCGGCGTCGCACCTCGGGGTCGACGTGGCGGCCGAGCGGCGGATCGTCCTCGCGCTCGCCTCGCTCGTCACCGCCGCGTGCGTCGCGATCGCCGGGCTCGTCGGCTTCGTCGGGCTCGTCGTCCCGCACGTCGTCCGGCTCCTCGTCGGCCCGAACGCCCGGCTCGTCCTCCCGCTCTCGGCGATCGTCGGCGGGGCGCTCATGGTGGGGGCGGACGCCGTCGCGCGGGTCTCCGGGGAGATCCCGGTTGGGGTCGTGACCGCGATCGTCGGTGCCCCCTTCTTCCTCGCCGTCCTCCGGCGCGCGCGGACGGGCTACGAGCTGTGAGCTCGCTCGTCGCCCTCGACGACGTCGCGATGGCGTACCGGCGGCGCGACGTCCTCAGCGGCGTCTCGCTCCGGGTGGAGGCGGGGGAGCGGGTCGCGCTCGTGGGCCCCAACGGCGCCGGGAAGTCGTCGCTCCTCCGGCTCGTCGCCGGGATCGTCCGGCCGCGGACGGGGAGCGCCCGGCTCGCGGGCGAGGAGATCGCCTCGCTGGACCGGCTCGAGCTCGCCCGGCGGGTCGCGGTCGTCCCGCAGCTCGTCGCGCTCCCGTTCGCGACCCGGGTGGAGGAGGTGGTCGCGCTCGGCCGGCTCCCGCACGAGGACGCGCTCCGCGGTCCCGGGGACGGCGACCGGGCGGCGGTCGCGGCGGCGATCGAGCGGGTGGGTCTCGGGCACCTGCTCGGGCGGGACGCGCGCGAACTCTCGCTCGGGGAGCGCCAGCTCGTCCTCCTCGCGCTCGCGGTCGCGCAGGCCGCGCCGCTCCTCCTCCTCGACGAGCCGACGGTCCATCTCGATCTCCGCCACCAGGTCGAGGCGATGGAGCTCCTCGTGGACCTGAACGAGCGCGACGGGACGACGGTGATCGCCGTCCTCCACGACCTCGGGCTCGCCGCCCACTTCTTCCCGCGGCTCGTCCTCGTGGACGGCGGCCGGATCGTCGCCGACGGCAGGCCTGCGGACGTCCTCACGGGCGAGCGGATCCGCGAGGTCTTCGGCGTGGACCCCGCCCACGTCCGGCGGCCTGCCTGAGAAGTCCGGCATCATGGGCGCCCCGATGAGGATGCCCGCATGAGCCCCGCGACCCCCCGGAGCCCGCTCCCCGACTTCGCCCTCGAGCGCTACTTCGCGCGCTGGGAGTTCGCCGTCCGCCACCTCCTCTGCGCGTCCGACGTCGAGGGCTACCCGATGGCCGAGCTCCTCGCGCTCGCCGACGACGAGACGCGCGGGCTCTGGGCGGACCTCCGCCTCGGCTACACCGAGGCCGCCGGCCACCCGCTCCTCCGCGCGGAGATCGCCGGGCTCTACCGGGGGATCGCCCCGGACGACGTCCTCGTCTTCTCCGGGGCGGAGGAGGCGATCTACTGCACGCTCTCCGTCCTGCTGGGCCCGGGCGACCACGCGATCGTCGTCTGGCCCGCGTACCAGTCGCTCCACGAGGTCGCGCGGGCGAGCGGCGCGGACGTGACGCTCCACGAGCTCCGCGAGGCGGACGGCTGGCGGCTCGACGTGGAGCGGCTCGTCGCCTCGTTCCGGCCGGCGACGCGGGTCGTCGTCGTCAACGCGCCGCACAACCCCACCGGGATGCTCCCGAGCGCGGCCGAATGGGCGGGGCTCGTCGAGGCGTGCGACGCGGCGGGCGTCCGGCTGCTCGCCGACGAGGTCTACCGGTTCCTGGAGCACGACCCCGCCGACCTGATCGCCGCCGGGGCGGAGACGGGACCGCGGAACGCGTCCATCGGGGTGATGTCGAAGTCGTTCGCGATGGCCGGCCTCCGGATCGGCTGGCTCGCGACGCGCGACCGGGAGCTCCTCGCGCGGGTCGGCGCCTTCAAGGACTACACGACGATCTGCCCGCCCGGGCCGTCGGAGATCCTCTCGATCATCGCGCTCCGGGCGCGGGATCGCGTCCTCGAGCGCTCGCACCGGATCGTCCGGGCGAACCTCGCGCTCCTCGACGGGTTCTTCGAGCGCTGGGCCGACGTCGTCACGTGGGTCCGCCCGGTCGCGGGGCCCGTCGGCTTCCCGCGGCTCGTCCGTCAGGGCGGCGGCGACGGCCGTGGCGGCGGGCTGCCCGGTGGCGGGATCGACGCGCTCGCGGCGGACCTCGTCGAGTCGGAGGGCGTCCTGCTCCTCCCCGCGTCGCAGTTCGGGGTGGACGAGCACCACTTCAGGCTCGGCTTCGGCCGCGACGGCTTCGGCGAGGGGCTTGCGGCGTTCGAGCGCTACCTCGAGCGGACCGTCCGCTTGGCCTAGCGCCGGGCGGCTACGCGCGTCGGCGCGGCAGGTCCAGGAACGGCAGCGACACGACCCGGGCCGGCACGCGGCCGCGGCGACCCTCCACGGTCCACTCCACGGCGACCCGCGTCCCCACCGGCTCGTACGACGCCGGGACCGACGCGAGCGCGATCGCGGTCTTGAGGATCGGGCTCCAGCCGCAGCTCGTCACCCGGCCGATCTGACGGCCGCCGGTCGCGTCGAAGCAGGGGACCGTCGCTCGGGAGACGGCCGCCGGGGCGCTCGGCGGGAGGTTCTGCGCGGCGTAGAGCGCCTCGATCCCGGCCCACTCCAGCTCCAGGCCCACGAGCCGCCGCTCCGGGCCGCCGCGTGCCGCCTCCGCGCGGAGCGCCCGCTTCCCGACGAAGTCGCCGGGCTTCCCGAGGTCCACGAGCCGCCCCAGCCCGATCTCGTACGGCGAGTACGCCTGGTCCGGGATCACCGCATGGCGGGCGCTCGTGTAGTCCACCTCGAGGAGGATCAGCCCGGCCTCGAGCCGGACGACGTCGAGCGCGAGCATCCCGGCGGGACGGATCGCCCGCGCCTTCCCCACCTCCATCAGCCGGTCCCACACCCCGACGGCCGCGTCCGCCTCGCACCAGATCTCGTAGCCGAGGTCGCCGGTGTAGCCCGTCCGCGAGACGTCGACCGCGGCCTTCCCGATCTTCGACGCGCGCCGGCGGAAGTAGCGGAGGTCCGCGAACGACTCGCCGGTCGCCATCTCGAGGATCTCGCGCGAGAACGGGCCCTGGAGCGCGAGCGCGCCCACCCGCTCCGACTCGTCCTCGACCGTCACGTCGAGCCCGGTCGCGTTCAGCGTCAGCCAGCGGTACTGCGGGTCCGCGGCGGTCCAGCGGAACTCCTGCTCACCGAGGCGGTGGACCGTCCCGTCGTCCACGACCTTGCCGGACTCGTCGCACCACGGCGTGTAGTAGACGGCGCCGACGGCGAGCTTCGTCGCGTCGCGGGTGATCACCCGGTCCACGAGCCGCTCCGCGTCCGGTCCGCTCACCCGGTACTTGTAGAGCGGCGAGAGGTCGATGAGCCCGGCCGCCTCGCGGATCGCGTTGTACTCGATGTCGTGGTGGTCGGCGTACACGCTCGAGGCGAAGTAGCCCGACCACTCGCGCCACTGCATCTTCCGGTTGAGCGGCGCGGTCCGGGAGTGGAACGGGGTGCCGACGCTCACGAGGGTCTCCTGGCGGCCGCGGTTGTGCGGTGCGGCCAGTATGCCCGACGGACCCCTCCTCGTACCCGAGGACCGGGACGCCCATCCGGGCGCCGCTCCGCCGCCGCGCCGCTCCCTACCGGTGGTGCGAGAGCGCCTCGTACGCCGTCAGCCCCTCGCCGATCGTCCCGCGGGCGACGACGCGGCCCGCGTCGAGGACGAGCGCCTCGCGCCCCAGGGCCGCCGCGAGCTCCGGGTCGTGCGTCACGAAGACGAGCGCGACCCCGGCCGCCGTCAGCGCCTTCAGCCGCTCCACGCACTCCTCCACGAACGACTGGTCGCTCACCGCGAGGATCTCGTCGATGAGGAGGAGCCGGCCGGATTCGGAGAGCGCCGCCCCCATCGCGATCCGCGCGCGCATCCCGGCGGAGTAGGTCCGGAGCGGCTCGTCCCACGCCTCGCCGATCCCGGCGATCTCGCGCGCCTCGCCGAGCGCGTGCTCGAGCGCCCGGCCGTCGAGGCCGCGGAGCAGGAGGTCCAGCCGGACGTTCTCGGCCCCGGAGAGCTCGCCGTCGAAGCTCGTCCCAACCTGGAAGAGGAGCGTCGGGTCCACGGCGCGGCGGACGCTCCCCGCGGTGGGCGTCAGCGTGCCGGCGGCGAGGCCGAGGAGCGTGGACTTGCCGCTCCCGTTCCGGCCGAGGAGCGCGAGCGCGGCGCCCTCGCGGACGACGAGGTCGAGCGGCTGGAGCGCCCACTGGCGCGTGTTCGGCGTCCGGCCCAGGAGGACCTTCACGCCGACGGCGGCGCCGGACGGGTACTGCTTCCCGGCGCCCGCGAGCTCAAGGAGCGGCGCCCCGGAGCCGAACGCGACGCCCGCCCCGGGAGCGGCCTCCGGCCCGCTCACACGAAGTCCGCGAAGAGGCGCGACGCGCGGCGGAAGAACCACGCCGCCGCCCAGAGCGCGATGAACGGCCCGGCGAACCCGTAGAGCGCGTGGAGCGGGTTCGCGGCGATCCAGTCGAGCCCCTGGAGGACGACATTCATGGAGACGGTGAGCGGGTTGACGTTCCGCGCGAGGCCGAACCAGCCGTCCGCCCCCGGATCCACGTAGAGCGGCGAGACGAACGTGAGGCCCAGCGTGATGATCGGCGCGAGGTAGAGCATGTCGCGGAGGTAGACGCCCACCGCGGCCATGACGAGCCCGATCGCGGTCGCCCAGACGACGGCGAGGACGAGCGCGACCGCGAAGGCCGCGAGCGTCGCGGCGGCGTCCACGAGCCCGCCCCCGAGGAGGACGCACGCGATCCCGAGGAGGCCGCCCGGGACCACCCGGTAGAGCGAGACGCCCACCGCCTGCGGCGGGAGGAGCTCGAGCGGGAAGAGCGACCCCTTCACCCAGCCCGGCAGCTCCGCGACGAGCGTCGGGCCACGGGTGACGATCTCGCCCATCCCCTGGGCGATGATCTGCGCCGCGAAGAAGATCCCGAAGCCGGCGAGCGGCGACTCGGTCGCGGGGATCTGGATCGCGCCCCGCGTCGCGAGGTAGAGGACGAGCGCCTGCGTCCCGGGCTGGACGAGGTTCCAGACCCAGCCCAGGAGCGAGCGCCGGTTCCGCCGGGCGATCTGCGTCCGGACGAGCGTGACGATCACCCGCCACTGGCTCGCGTAGAGGTTGAGCGGGAAGAGGAGGAACGCGAGCCCGGTCAGCTCCCGGAGCCGCCAGCTCGCGCGCGTGCCCGTCGCCGCGCCGGGGCCCGTCACGCGGCGGCCGGCTCCTCGCCGGGGGCCGCCGGGGCGGCCGACCGCGTCTCGCGGGCGATGAGCGGCCCGGCCGCCATCCCCATCGCGATCCCGCCCATCGTCGAGGCGAAGGTCCGGACCTGCGGGATGTCCCAGAAGCCGCAGACGAAGAAGATGACCGCGGCCGCGATCAGCCACGGCGCCATCGTGGAGCGCCGCTTCCAGACCATCCAGACGGAGAAGAGGACGGCGGCGCCGTTCGTGATCCCCAGCGGCAGGCCGCCCTCGGCGAAGCCGTGGAGGATCGTGTTGTGGGAGTAGGCCACCTGGCGCGACGCGAAGTCGCTGAAGCGCTCGATCGCCCGCCAGCCGCCGCCGAAGAGCGGGTTCCCGAGGGCGATCTGGACGGCGGCGCCCCACGTCATGATCCGGTCGAAGTCGCTGACGTTGTTCGTCACGAGGCTCTCGAAGATCGCCACCGGGTTGATCGTCTCGAACCGGTTCTGGACGAAGACGAGGACCATCACCGCCGCGACGACCGCGCCCGGGATGAGGAAGCGGCGCGGGATCCGGAGGCCGCCGACGAGCGCGGCGACGAGCCCGGCCGCGAGGGCGAGGATCGGTCCGCGGGACTCCGTGAGCGCGATGACGAGCATCGCGACGCCCACGAGGACGATCGGGATCGCGTACGGGACGGCGGCGACGACGCGGCCGGCGCCCCCCTCGCGGGCGCGGAGCCGGTCGGCGAGCCGGCCGGAGAGGCGCCACGCGCCGTAGAGCGCGAACGGGAGGCTGACGGCGATCCCCATGCTCGTGGGGGTGGGGTAGCCCAGCGCGGCGAGCCGGCCGTTCACGATCCCGGGGAACGTGAACTGCTTGATGAACTCCAGCGCGAGGATGCCGGCGTCGTTCGCCCACGCGAGGAGCGCGGCGACGAGCGCGACGGAGAGCACGACGAAGACCCAGTTCGTGAACGTCTTCTCGCGGCCGTGGACGAGGTGGGCGCCCGCGATCCACGCGGACATCATCCCGGCGGAGCCGCCGATGACCCAGCGGATCCCGGAGTCCCAGAAGGCGGGATCGGAGCCCCGGCCGCCGGTGACGGCGAGGGCGCCGGTGGAGACGGAGACCGTGTAGAGGAAGGCGGCGAGCGCCGCGCAGACGACGACCCACGTGGGCGGGCCGGTCCGGATCGTCCGCCCCACGGCCGGGCCGAGGACGAACCGGTCCAGGAGGACGCGGATCGCCGCGGCGTGGATCGGGAGGTTCCGGAGGACCTCGCCGGAGGGCTGGTCGATCGCGCCCCCGAGGAAGGGGATCGTCGCGATGCCGAGGAGGAGCCCGGTCCACGGGGCGAGGAGGCCCACGGCGAAGCCGGAGAGGACCCAGAGCGGGATCGCGAGATCGGCGCCGGCGCCCTCGAAGTGGCCCAGGAACCAGAAGCACCAGGCGAGGACGGCGAGGCCGATGTCCCACCGGGCGAACGCCCGGTCGAGGAAGGTCGTCTCGTACGAGCGCGCCATCCGCTGGGAGCCGAGCGCGATGGAGCCGCCCCCCACCGTCCCGCCCGCGTAGCGCTTCCGCCTGCTTGCCTTGCCCATGAAGCTGCGTCCCCTAGCCGGAGCCGGCGCCGCCGCGCGGCGGCCCGCTCACGAGGCGAGAGGATACAGCCGGGTCGGTGCGCCGATACACTGACCCATCGGTACCGGTCCCGCGCGGGACCGGCGGACGGAGGGTCGGGGTGACCGCTCGCTACGACGCCATCGTCATCGGTGGTGGCCACAACGGGCTCGTGAGCGCCGCGTACCTCGCGCGCGCCGGCCTCCGGACGGTGGTCCTCGAGAGCCGCCACGTCCTCGGCGGTGCCGCCGTGACGGAGGAGATCGTCCCGGGCTTCCGCTTCTCGGTCGCCTCGTACGTCGTCAGCCTCCTCCGGCCGGAGATCATCCGCGAGCTGGACCTCCCGCGGCACGGGCTGGACATCCTCCCGCTCGACGGGACCTTCACGCCGCTGGACCGCGACTACCTCTGGCGGGTGAACGACCACGGGCGGACGATCCGCGAGATCCGCCGCTGGAGCGTCTCGGACGCGGAGGCGTACGAGGAGTACGGCCAGCTCATGGTGGAGATGGCCCGCTTCATCAAGCCGATCCTCTCGCTCGTCCCGCCGGACCTCACCCGGAACGACCCCCGCGAGCTCCTCTCGCTCGCGCCGCTCGCCCGCGCGTTCCGCGACCTCCCGCAGCGCCAGCAGGCGATCTTCGTCCAGCTGATGACGATGAGCGCCGCGGAGTTCCTGGAGCAGTGGTTCGAGACCCCGCCGCTCCTCGCGACGATGTCGGCGTCGGGGATCATCGGGACCTTCCAGGGGGTCCGCTCGCCGGGGACCGCGTACGTCCTCCTCCACCACTACATGGGCGAGATCGACGGCGCCTTCCGCGCGTGGGGGATCCCGAAGGGCGGGACCGGCGGCGTCTCGGAGGCGATCGGCCGGGCGGCCGAGGCGCTCGGCGCGGAGATCCGCCGCTCCGCCCCGGTCAGCCGGATCCTCGTCCGCGACGGCCGGGCGACCGGCGTCGTCCTGGAGAACGGGGACGAGCTCCACGCGCCCACGGTCGTCAGCTCGGCGGACGTCCGGCGGACGTTCATCGACCTCGTGGAGCCCGGGACGCTGGATCCGGAGTTCGAGCGCCAGGTCCGGAACTTCAAGTTCCGCGGCAGCTCCGGCAAGGTGAACCTCGCGATCGACCGGCTCCCGGACTTCACGGCCATCCCGGGCGAGGGCGAGCACCTCCGCGGCGCGATCAGCTTCAGCCCCAGCCTGGACTACATGGAGCAGGCGTACGACGACGCGAAGTACGGCCGCTTCAGCCGCCGCCCGTACATCGACATGATCATCCCCACGCTCGTGGACCCGCAGATGGCGCCCCCCGGGAAGCACGTCATCAGCTGCTTCGTCCAGTACGCGCCGTACAAGCTGGATCCCAGCCTGGGCACCTGGGACGACCAGCGCGAGGCGTTCGGCGACGCGGTGGTGGACACGATCGCGGAGCGGGCACCGAACATCCGGGACATCATCGTGGGCCGCCAGGTCCTCACGCCGCTCGACATCGAGCGGACGATGGGGATCACGGAGGGGAACATCTTCCAGGGCGAGCTCAGCCTGGAGCAGCTCTTCTTCAACCGGCCCGTCCCCGGCTGGGCGAGGTTCAAGACGCCCATCCGCGACCTCTGGCTCGCCGGCTCCTCCACCCACCCGGGCGGCGGGATCATGGGGGCGAACGGCCGCCTCGCCGCGCTGGAGATCCTCAAGGCGAAGGGGAGGCGGGCGGCATGACGGCCACCCGCTCGTCCCGCTACGACGCGGTCGTCCTCGGCGCCGGCCACAACGGCCTCGTCGCCGCCGCGCGGCTCGCGAAGGCCGGCCTCCGGACGCTCGTCCTCGAGCGGCGTGAGCGCGTCGGCGGCGCGGCGCTCACCGGGGAGCTCGGCGGGGTCCGCGTCCCCACGCTCGCGCACACCGTGGGCCGGCTCCGCCCGTCCGTCTACCGCGAGCTGGGCCTCAAGGCGCACGGCCTCACGCTCGTCAGCCCGAAGGCGCGCGTCTTCGCCCCGCGGTACGACCAGCCGGCGCTCACCCTCTGGGACGACGTGGGCCGGACGGCGGACGAGCTCCGCGCGCGGAGCGCGAAGGACGCCGCCGCCTATCCCGCGTTCGACGAGCACGTCCGCGGCCTCGCCCGCTTCGTCGGCGAGCTCGCGGCGGCCCCGCCGCCGGACCTCGCGGGGATCGGCGTCGGCGACGCGCTCCTCGGCCTCAAGCTGGGTCGCTCGTTCCGCGGGCTCGGCAGGGAGCGCGCCCACCAGATCCTCCGGGTCCTCCCGATGGCGGTCGCGGACTTCGTCGCCGAGTCCTTCGAGGACGAGGGGCTCCGGGCCGCGATCGCGACGCGCGGCGTCCAGTACAGCTACCTCGGCCCGTGGTCGTCCGGCTCCACGAACCTCCTCCTCGGGAGCGTCGCGGGGAGCGCGGCCGGGAGTGCGGCCGCGACCGGCGAGGTCGTCTACGCCGTCGGCGGCCCCGGCGCCCTCGCCGACGCGCTCGCGGCGGCGGTCCGCGCCGCGGGCGGCGAGATCCGGACCGGGGCGGAGGTCTGCTGCCTCACGGAGTCCGACGGCCGGGCCACCGGCGTCGCGCTCTCGTCCGGCGAGGAGATCGCCGCGCGCGCCGTCGTCTCCACGCTGGACCCCAAGCGGACGCTCGGGCTCGCGGACCCCGTCTCGCTCGGCCCGTCGATGGGCTGGCGCGGGAGGAACTACCGGACGCCGGGCGTCGTCGCGAAGGTGAACCTCGTCCTCGACCGGCTCCCGTCGTTCCCGGGCGCGGGTGGCGAGGAGGAGCAGCGGCTTCGCGGGCGGATCGTCGTCGCCCCCTCCATCGACTACCTGGAGCTCGCCTTCGACGCCGCGAAGTACGGCCTCGTGAGCGAGCGGCCCTACCTCGACGCCACGATCCCGTCGCTCGCGGACCCGTCGCTCGTCGCCGGCGCGCCGGCCGGGACGCACGTGATGAGTGTCGTCGCCCAGTGGCTCCCGTACCGGCTCGCGAACGGGGGCGCCGATGCGTGGGACCGGAAGCGCGACGAGGTCGCGGACCTCGTCGTCCGGACGCTGGAGGAGCACTCGCCCGGCCTGGGCCGCCACGTCGTCGCGCGCGAGACGATCACCCCGCTGGACCTGGAGCGCGACTGGGGACTCACCGGCGGCCACCCGCTCCACGGCGAGATGAGCCTGGACCAGTGGTTCCTCTGGCGGCCGCTCATGGGCCACGCGAACCACCGGCTCGCGCTGGACGGCCTCTACCTCGCCGGCTCCGGCGCCCACCCTGGTGGCGGCGTCACGGGCGCCCCGGGCGACAACGCGGCGGCCGAGGTGATCGCGGACCTCCGGAAGCGGCGGTAGCCGGCACGAGCATGGCGCCGCGCGCGGTCGTCACCGGCGGGGCCGGCTTCATCGGATCGCACATCGTCGAGCGGCTAATCGCCGCGGGGAATCCAGTCCTCGTCGTCGACGATCTCTCCAGCGGTCGGCGGGAGGCGATCCCGACCGGATCGGAACTCTACGTCGCCGACGTCGCATCACCCGCGGCTGCGGATGCGATCCGGGAGTTCGCGCCCGATCACCTTATCCACTGCGCCGCGCAGGCGTCGGTCCCGGGCTCCTTCGCCGATCCGCTCGACGACGCACGCTCGAACATCCTTGGCACGATCA
>JBJOLT010000015.1:0-71334 GCA_046045415.1 Chloroflexota bacterium
CGTCGCGGCCCGGATCGCACGCGTCGTGAAGCCGCGCGCCCGCTCGGGGAGCCCGTCGCCGGGGAACGTCCGGCCGCGCCGCGCTTCGACGCGTACATCGCCTTGTCGGCGCTGATCATCAGCTCCTCGAGCGAGCGGCCATCCGTCGGGTACGAGACCACCCCGACCGAGACCGAGGCGCGGATCTGCTCGGTCGTCCGCCGGCTCCCCCGGTGGCCGGTGTCGTAGACCCGCTCGGCCACCTGCTGGCGGATCTTCTCGGCGAGGACGAACGCGCCGGCCGTATCGGTCTCGGGGAGGATGACGACGAACTCGTCGCCGCCGTAGCGGGCCGGCGTGTCGATCCGGCGCACCCCCCGCCGGACGACGTCGCCGACGCCACGGAGGACCCGGTCGCCGACGAAGTGCCCGTACTGGTCGTTGATCGACTTCAGGCCGTCGAGATCCATCATCAGGACGCTGAAGCCGCGCCCCGAGCGGTCGCTCCGGGCGATCTCCCGCTCGAGCGCGGTGACGAAGTAGGAGCGGTTGTAGAGGTCGGTGAGCGAGTCGAGCGTCGAGAGCCGGACCGCCGCATCCCGCGCCCGCCGCTGCTCGCGCGCGACGTACGCGGCGATGTACGAGAGGAGCGAGAGGGCGACGACCTCGACGCCGACGCGCGCGATCGCGCCGCTCTCGAGCGTCCCGCCGAGCGCGATCGGGAGGATGACGGCGACGAGCGCGTACGTGAGGCTCGCGACCGTCGAGAAGACGACCGTGAGCGGCGACGAGATGACGAGCGCGGCGCCGACGACGACGAGCGCGTAGATGAAGAAGAACGGGCTCTCCGCGCCGCCGGTGAGCGAGATGAGGAGCGTGATCCCCGCAAGGACCGCGAGCCCCTCGACGACGATCCCGGCCCTCCCGAGCCAGCCGGTGGGGAGGACGTCGTGGAAGAGGAGGACGAGGAGGCCGGCGACCGCGAGGAGGAGGACGATGCCGGGGCGCGTCCCCGGCCAGAGGTCCTGGAGCGAGACGAGCATGAGCGTGAAGAGGATGAACGTGATCGCGGCGACCCGGATCAGCCGGTCGTAGGCGCTCCGGGGCGAGCCGTCGATCGCGAAGTCGTCGACCGCCGTCGGCGTCACGAGGCCGGCGTCGCCGACCGACTCCAGCCTCGCCGCGTCCCGCGCCTCCGCCGCCCGCTCGGCGCGTGCCCTGAGCGCGCGGACGACCGGGGGGAGCGCGATGACGCCCATGAGCAGGGCGTTCGCGACCACCACGATCACGATGAGCGCGAGGATCGGTTCGACCGGCACGCGTCGACCTCAGCGGGGCCCCCGCGGTCCTGCCCTCCGCGGCTCTCGTCATTCTAGGTGTCGGGGAGGCGCCGGAGCGCCGTTCGGTGGGTTCCGGTGCGGTGCGTCACCACCTTGTGCGGTCCGGCCCGCGCCGGTCGCGTCGGGTCGGCTCGCGAGCCCATACTGGCCGTCATGGGAGGTCAGGCGCCGCTCCACGTCCTCGTCGTCGCCCGCTGGTACCCGTCCTTCGACGACCCGGGTCGCGGCTCGTTCGTCGCCGATCACGTCGCGGCGCTCGTGGCCGCAGGCCATCGCGTCACCGTCGCCTCGTTCGACCCGACCGGGGTCCGCGGCGGCGAGGCGACCCGCCCGGCCCGCGGCGCGGCGGCCGCCGCACTCCTCGCCCCGGCGCTCGGACGGCCGGAGGCGCTCGGCACGCCGAGCTCGTGGGGGGCCGCGGTCCCCGTCGCCCGGCTTCCCGCGATCCTCGACGGCTCGCGGCGGCGGGCCGCCGACGTCGTCGAGGCGCACGCCCGCGCCCTCGTCCCCTTCGGCCGCGCGCTCTCGCTCCGGGACCCGCTCGACGTGATCCACGCCCACACGGGGCTCCCGGACGGCGTCGCCGCCCTCCGGCTCGCCGACGACCTCGGACTGCCGCTGCTGACGACCGAGCACAGCTCCACGGTCGGCGACCAGCTCGTCGACCGCGACGCCGTCGAGCTCTACCGGCGGCTCGTCGGCGAGGGGCGCTCGCTCGTCGCGGTCGGGCCCGGGCTCGCGGCGGAGATCGAGGCACGGACCGGGCTCCCCCCGGGGACGGTCGGGCTCCTGCCGAACGCGGTCCCCGTCGCCGACTTCCCGCCCGGCCCCGCGTCGGGACGGGATGCGGCCGAGCTCCTCTTCGTCGGCTCGCGCAAGGCATCGAAGGGGATCGAGCTGCTCCTCCGTGCGGTCGCGCTCGCCCGCGGGGACCGGCCGGAGCTCCGGCTCCGCCTCGTCGGGCCGCCCGGGCCGCCCGCCGACGAGGAGCGCTGGACGGCGCTCGCGGCGGAGCTCGGGATCATCGGGGCGGTGACCGTCGAGGGACGGGCCGACCGTCCCGCCGTCGCCGCCGCGATGCGGCGCGCCGGCCTGTTCGTCCACCCGAGCCCGCGCGAGACGTTCGGCGTCGTGGCGGTCGAGGCGCTCGCGAGCGGCCTCCCGGTCGCGGCGACCCCGTCGGGCGGCGTCGAGGCGATCGTCGCCGACCGCTCGCTCGGCGAGATCGCGGCGGGCCACGACCCCGCGGCACTCGCGGGGGCGATCGTCGCGGTCGTGGCGCGGCGCGGCGAGTTCGACGCCCGGTCGATGCACGACCGGATGGCCGCGACGTACGCCGCCCCGGTCGTCGCCGACCGGACGGTCGCCGCGTACCGTGAGCTGATCGGCGCACGGTCGCGCCGCCCCGCGGACGGCGCGACCGACGCGACGCGGCAGGACGATCCGGCGGACGGGCGGATGCGCGGACGGGTCGCGGGGACGTTCCAGGCGCCCCTCGTCGTCGGTCTCTCGCGCGAGCTGATCGCGGACCGGCTCGCCCCGCTCCCCGCCGCGCTCCGCGAACGCCTCACGGTCGCCACCCACCCGGGGGAGGCGGAGCTCCCGCCGGCGCTCGTCGGCACCTGGGTGGAGATCGATCCGGAGCGCGACTACCGCGAGCGGCTCGCCGCCCTCGGCGCCCCGGCGCCGGCGGGCCGGGTCGCCCGCCTCGCGCGCCTCCTCAGCGCGCCGGGCCCGGAACGCGAGCGGCGTCGGCTCGCGGCGGCCCGCGCCGAGATGAGGATCGCGTGCGTCACGCGGCTGATCCGCGAGGCGTGGGTGGCGGCGGGCCGTCCCGGGACCGTCCTCGCGCTCGACGCGGACGACCTCCTCGCGGTCCGGCAGCTCCTCGGCCCCGAGGGGCCCGCGCTCGCGCCGGGCGGGCTCCGGTGGCTCGTCGACGCGTGGGACGCCGCGGGCCGCTGACGGCCGGTCGCGCTCGTCCGGGCTCGGCCTAGCCCCGGTCGAGCGCCTCGAGGACCGGGGCGAGCGACTCGACCGACGCGCGGTCGATCGGGTCGAGGACGAGCTGTACGTGCCCGACGCCGAGCGGGGCGAAGGCGGCGATCGCCGCCGCGATCGCGGCGGCGTCCCCCTCGATCGGCTCGTAGTCGCCGTCCGACGCCGAGCGCCGGCCGACGGCCCCCGGGAGGCGGATGTGGAGCGCGACCGTCCGCTCGAGCGTCGCAGGGTCGCGTCCGGCGGCGACGCACGCCTCGTCGAGCCGCGCGAGGATCGGACGGAGGCCGTCGGGCGTGTTCCCGAACCACGCGTACCACGCGTTCCACGCATCGACGTGCGGAAGGGTGATCGCGAGCATCCGCTCCCCGATCGAGCCGACCATGAGCGGCGGCCCCCCTGCCCGCGACGGCCGGGGGAGGAGCTCGCAGTCGCGCGCCTCGTAGAACTCGCCGGCGTGGTCGATCGACCCCTCGCGGAGGAGCGTCCGGACGATCCCGAACGCCTCCTCGAAGCGCGAGACGCGCCGGTCGAACGGGAAGCCGAACCCGCGGTACTCCGCCTCGTTCCAGCCCGCGCCGAGCCCGAGGATCAGCCGGCCGCCGGAGATCTCGTCGACCGTCGCCGCGAGCTTCGCGAGCATCGGCGGCGCGTGGAAGCTCGTCGCCGCGACGAGCGGCCCGAGCTGGACACGGGACGTCGCTGCGGCGAGCGCCGCGAGGGTCGTCCACGCCTCCCACGGTCCGCGCGTCTCGCCGTCCTCGTAGCGGTAGAGGAGGTGGTCGCCGACCCAGATCGAGTCGAGCCCGATCGCCTCGGCGGCGCGGGCGATCCCGAGGAGCTCCGGCCACCGGACGACGCGCTCGACCTCCGGGAGCTGGACCCCGACCTTCAGCGGGCGGCCCATCGACCACCGTCCCTTCCACGATCCGGACGCGGCGCGTCCCGTGCGCGGAACGATACGCGGGGCGGGACGACCGATGGGATACTCCCCGCGATGGCGAGCGACGTGGCGACCGGGACGGGCACCGACGACGGGCTCCGGGGAGAGGTCCGCCGGACGACGCTCCTCCTCGCCGCCTCCCTGACGCTCAGCTGGACGGTGATCCAGCTCCAGTCGTCGCTCACCGCGGTGACGCTCGCCCAGCTCGCCTCGCCGGCGCTCGCCGGGATCGGCTCGACCGTCTTCCTCGGCGCCGGCGCCGTCGCCGCGGTCGTCTCCGGACGGCTGATGGACCGGCGCGGCCGGCGGACCGGCCTCCGCGCCGGCTTCCTCGTCGGGGCCGCCGGGGCGGTCGTCGTCCACCTCGGGACCGCGAACGCGTCGCTCCCGCTCTTCCTCGCGGGGATCGCGACGATCGGGGCGGCGGTCGGGACGATCGGCCTCGCCCGGGTCGCGGCGGCCGACCTCCACCCGCCCGCGACGAGGGCGCGCGGCATCAGCGTCGTCCTCATGGGCTCGGCCTTCGGCGCGCTCGTCGGGCCGATCGTCTTCGGGCCGCTCCTCGCCGGGGTCCACCACGAGCTCGCGGCGATGGCGGTCCCGTGGCTGATCGCCGCCGTCGTCTTCCTCGCCGGCGCCCTCGTCATCGGGGCGATCCGGATCGAACCGCTGGAGCTGGGGCGGCGGGTGGGCGTCATCGGGGCGTCCTCGTCCGCCGGGTCGCCGGTCGCAGCCGCCCCCGTCGAGGAGCGCTCGCGGTCCGCCCGGACGATCCTCGCGAACCGGACCGTCCGCGTCACCGTCATCACGCTCGTCGCCGCCCAGGCGGTGATGGCGATGGCGATGGCGGTCGTCGGGCTCGTCCTCGTGGGCCACGGCCACGACCTCGCCGCCGTCTCGCTCACGTACAGCGCCCACTTCCTCGGGATGTACGGGCTCGTGCTCCTCGTCGGACCGTTCGTCGACCGGGTCGGCCACCGCCGCTCGCTCGTCGTCGGGATCGCGGTGGAGCTCGCGGGGGCGCTCCTCCTCCTCGCGGGAGGCGATCCGCCGACGATGATCCCGGCGATCTTCCTCGTCGGGCTCGGCTGGAACGTCGCGTTCGTCGCGTCGACGACCCTCCTCGCGGACGCGACCGACGCGGGGGAGCGCGGCCGGGCGATCGGCCTCGCGGACGCGCTCGCGACGACGGCCGCGGCGGTGGGGTCGCTCGCGGCGACCGAGGTCCTCGCCCACGCCGGTCTCGCGCCGCTCGTCGCGGGGCTCGTCGTCATCGGCCTCGTCCCGCTCCCGCTCATCGCGCTCGAGCGGCGGGCGGAGCGCGCGCGGGCGACCGCCTAGGTCCGGGAGCCCTCCCGGGCGCGGGATCCCGCGCCCGGTCGCCGGCGCGGTCTAGGTCCGGCCCTCCGCGACCGCTCGCGGGATCGACCAGGCGAGCAGGTACGGCGCGATCACGGTCGTGAGGACGACGGTGATGAGGACGGCGCCGAAGAGCCCCGGCGAGAGGAGCCCCGAGGCGAGCCCCAGGTTCGCGACGACGATCCCCACCTCGCCGCGCGGGATCATCCCGACGCCGACCGCCGTCGAGCCCCACCGGCCCATCGAGCGGGCGCCGACGAGACCGCCGATCGCCTTCGTCGCGACGGCCGCGACGGTGAGGACGAGCGCGAGCCCGAGGATCGCCGGGTCGCCGATCGCGCCGAGATCGAGCTGCGCGCCGGTGATCGCGAAGAAGAAGGGGGTGAAGATCGCGCGGAGCGGGAGGATCTCGTGCTCCAGCTCCTTCGCGACCTCGGTCTCCGCGATGATCAGGCCGGCGACGAACGCCCCGATGATCGCCGCGAGCCCGACGAAGTCGGCGAAGAGCGCGAGCGCGAGCATGAGGATGAGCGCGGGGACGAGCGGGGTCTCGGCGAACCGGGGGAAGGTGAACGCCTCGCGCGGGAGGCCGCGGACTCGCCGCGCGACGGCGAACCCGAGGCCCACGAGGCCCACCGCGGAGACGGCGACGAGGAGGGTCGCGGCGGAGACGTCCCCCTCCACGGCCCCGGTGAGGAGCCCGATCGCGATCAGCGCGAGGACGTCGTCGATCACGGCCGCCCCGAGGACGACCCGGGCGAACGGGCGCGACAGGACCCCCATCTCCGCGAGGACCCGGCTCGTGATCCCGATGCTCGTGGCCGCGAGCGCGAGGCCGACGAAGGCGGCGCTCCCCGCCTCCTCGCCGACCGCGAGCGCGATCGCGACGCCCGCGCCGAGCGGGAGGAGCATCCCGATCACGGCGGTCGCCACCGCCGCCCGGCCGACGGCGAGGAGGTCGTCGGTCCGGACCTCGAGCCCCACGGCGAAGAGGAGGATGACGACGCCGATCTCGGAGAAGGTGATCGCCGTCTCGCCCGGGACGACGAGCCCGAGCGCATGGGGACCGACGAGGAAGCCGCCGACGAGCTCGCCGATGACGGCGGGCTGGCCGAGGCGCCGAGCGACCTCCTCGCCGAGCTTCGCCCCGACGAGGAGGATGAAGAGCCCGAGGAGGACGTCGGTGGGCGCGCCGCCCGCCGCCGGCGCGGCGATACCGCCCGGCAGCGGCGGCGCGATGAGCGCGAGCAGCCCGTCCATCGACCCTCCCCGGCGCGGGCGCCGGCCGTCCGGCGCCCGCGAGTCTCAGCGGCGGTTCAGCCGCCCGGGCGGAGCGTCCCCGTGAAGACCTGCCACGCGAGGAGGGTCTTCGCGATGAGGCTCATCGCCATGTACGTCTTCTCGCCGGCGAGGTAGTCCTTCCAGCGGCCCACCTGCTTGTACTGGAGGACCATCGTGATCGCGAAGACGTTGAAGGCGAGGAAGAGCGACGCGATGATCGCGTAGACGAACGCCGGGATCTGCGCCTCCTCCGGGAGGTCCGGCTGGACGGAGTACGCGACGACGAGCCCGAGGATCGCGATCCACGGGATGATCCCGGCGATGCACCCGAAGATGTAGTGCTTCCAGTCGACCTTCTCGCCCTTGGCGAGCCGGCCCTCGTTCGCGGCCTCCATCGACCAGCCGAAGAGGTTCATCGCGACGTTGCAGCCGGCGATCGCGATGAGCGCCGAGAACTCGTTGATGAACGAGAGGCTGGAGATCGCGAGGATCATCACCGTCGAGCTGAACGCGTACTCCACCCAGCGGAGCGGGTTCATCCCCCGGGCGAGCCACCCCTCGTAGCGCGAGCGGAGGAACCAGCCGGCGGTCGCGTGGGCGAGCGCGCTCATCGCGAAGAAGCTCGCGATGAACCAGGCGAGCGGGATGTCGAAGAGGGCGAGCTGGACCTCCTCGAGGCCGGCGAACGTGCCGTTCTCGAAGATCGGCTTCGCCGTCGTGATGAACGGCGCGAAGCGCGCCTCGGTCGTGCCGACCGCCACCATGACCACGGCCTGGATGCCGTGGAGGAGCGTGAGCGCGCGGTTCCACCGCGCGAGGGACCGGCTCCGGCCGGGATCGATCGCAGTCGCCGTCATCGGTTCGTCGTCTCCTTCGAGCGCAACAACATTCCCGCGGGATGGGCCCGCACCCCTTCCGTTCGGCCGCGTCCTCGGCGCGGATGGCTCCCGGTCAGCGTCGGGCGACGTCCGGGTTCGGGAGGACGATCTCGCCGACCGTCGCGACGAGGTCGTGGTACGACTTGATGAAGCCGCGGAGCGTCCGCATCGTCGCGCCGTACGAGTCGAACTCGTCGACCGTCATCCCGTCGGGCTCGTACGCGCGCCGGAAGTCCGGGATCCGCTCCTCGAGCTCCCGCACCGTCGCCGGGTCGACCGGCACCGCCATCCGCTCGACCGGGTCGATCCCGCTCGCGTTGAAGCGGGCCTGCCACGCGTGCGGCATCGTGAGGATGACGTCGCCGCCGACGAACTCGGTCCAGTGGAGCCGGTGGCGGTACGCGGCGGCGAGCGCCCGCGTCCGGTAGCCCCGTTCGCGGTAGATCGCGTAGGCCCGCTTGAAGGCGGCGACGCCCGCCCAGTTCGTCGCGTCGGGGTGGACCGCGATCGCGTCGCGCTCCACGAGGACCTTCATCCAGTCGTCGAGCCGCCCCACCATGAGCGTGCAGACGGGCGTCATCGACGCGACGTCGTGACCCGCCGCCTCGCGCCGGACGAGGCCGCGCTCCACCGCCTCGGCGACGGCGATCATCTGCGGGACGGTGAACGAGACGGTCGCGTTGACGCTCACCCCGTGGAAGGTCGCCTCCTCGATCGCGGCGATCCCGGCGCGCGTCGCGGGGAGCTTCACCTGGATGTTCGGCGCGAGCGCGGCGAAGCGGATCGCCTGCTCGAGCATCCGCTCCGGATCGACGTAGAAGGTCGGGTTCGTCTGGAGCGAGAGGCGACCCTTGCGCCCCCCCTCTCGCTCGAAGACCGGCCAGAGGATCGCCGCGCCGCGGACGGCCATCTCCTCGACGATCGCCCAGGTGAGGACCTCCTCGGTCCACGTCGGGTGCTCGGCGCGGAGGGCGAGGACCCGGTCGGTCCAGTGGGCCCGCTCCTTCTGCATCACCTCGAGGACGATCGACGGGTTCGAGGTGGCCCCGACGGCGCCCCGCTCGACGGCGTACGCGAGCTCCTCGACCGCGCACGAGTCGTTCCAGTAGTCGGTGAGGAAGCGGTCGGTCATCCGCTTCAGCGGGCTCTCGGTCGGCAGCATCGTCGTCGTCATCGTCGCGTCCCCATCGAGCGTCTCACGACCGCGGCGCGGCCGGGTCCCAGTCCATCAGCCAGCGGTGGTCCGGATCCACCGTGAAGTGCCAGGCCCGGTTCGGGCCCGCCATCACGTTCAGGTACCAGCCGTCGTACCCGGCCGGTGCGCCGAACGGGTGATAGCCGCGCGGGACGAGGACGAGGTCGAGGTCGCCGACCGCGTAGGACTCGTCGAGCGAACGGTCCGCCGTGTAGACCCGCTGGAAGCCGAAGGCACCGGGCCGCGCGAACCGATAGAGGTAGAGCTCCTCGAGGAGCGCCTCGGTCGGCGGGTCCTCCGTATCGTGCTTGTGCGGCGGATAGCTCGACCAGTTCCCGCCCGGCGTGATCACCTCGAACGCGATGAGCCGGCCGGCCTCCATCGCGGGCGACATGAGGTGGTGGACCCGCCGCTCGGTGACGCCGCTCCCGCGCGTCTCGGCGCGGATCGCGTCGGCGGGGACGACCGCGGTCCGGTGGAGCGGGCCCGCCGGGGCCGAGGCGATCGCGACGAGCGAGTCGCGGGTCGCGGTCGCGGCGACGCCGACACCGGGTGCGACGAGGACGACCCCCGCGGGCGGGCCGTCGAAGACGGACGTCCGCGTCCCGACGGACCCGGCGTCGACCCCGTCGAGCTCGATGCGGGCCGTCCCCTCGAGCACGAGGACGAGCCGCTCCCGGCCGTCCGCGGCAGGGCCGACCGAGCCGACCCGGTCGCCGTTCCGGAGCCGGTGGAGCTCGAGGCTCGTCCACGTCCAGCCGGCGTTCGACGGGTCGACCGCATGGACGAGCGACCCCGCGCCGGGACGGCGGAGGAGGGATCGGGCGCCCGCCGCGCTCAGATGAGCTCCCGACGCTGGGCGGCGAGTCCGCGCTCGTAGCGGTCGCGCGCCTCGCGGACGTTCTTCTGCGTGCTCGCCTCGGGGACCGGGACGTCCCACCAGCTCTCCTGGCCGGGGACGCGCCCCGCGGGGTCGGTCGGGACGACGACGACGGTCGGCCGGTCGCCGCCCCGCGCCCGGTCGAGGGCGGCGCGGATCTCGTCGGGTGTCCGCGCGGCGATCGCGACGGCTCCCATCGACTCGGCGTGGGCACGGAAGTCGATCGGGACCCAGTCGCCGACGAGCCGGTTCCGTGCCGGGTCGCGGAACCGGAGCTCGTTCCCGAAGTCGCGGACGCCCGAGCTCCGGGCGAGGTCCTGGATGCACTGGAACCCGTGGTTGTCGAGGACGACGATCGTGACGGGAAGCCGCTCGGCGACCGCGGTGACGATCTCGGAGTTCATCATCAGGTACGAGCCGTCGCCGACGATCACGACGACCCGCCGGTCCGGCTCGGCGAGCTGGACGCCGAGCCCCGCCGCGATCTCGTAGCCCATGCACGAGTAGCCGTACTCGAGGTGGTACGCCTTCGGGTCCTCCGGCCGCCAGAGCTTCAGGAGGTCGCCCGGGAGGCTCCCCGCCGCGCAGACGACCGTCGCGTGGCCGCCGACCGCGTCGTTCACGATCCCGATGATCTCCGGCTGGGCGAGGAGGCCGCCGTCGGCCGCGGCCGCCCCGCCGCTCCCGTGACGGTACCCGTCGACGCGGGCCTCCCACGTCCGCTTCTCCTCGGCGACCCGCTCCCGATAGCGGGGATCGGTCCCGGTCCAGCCGGCGGAGCGGAGCGCGGTCGCGAGCGCGACGAGGGCCTCGCGCGCGTCGGCGACGAGCGGCGTCGCCCGCATCTTCGCCGCGTCCATCCCGCCGATGTTGATCCCGATGAACGAGACGTCCGGATCCTGGAAGGCGGTCCGCGAGGCGGTGACGAAGTCGCCGAGCCGGCACCCCACCGAGACGACGAGGTCGGCGTCCCGTGCGAGCCGGTTCGCGGCGAGGCCGCCGGCGGACCCGACCGGGCCGACGTTCCACGGGTGGTCCCACGGGAGCGCGCCCTTCCCGGCCTGGCTCTCGGCGACGGGGATCCCGAAGTCGGTCGCGAGGGCGTCGAGCGCGGCGGACGCCTCGGCGTAGATGACGCCGCCGCCGGCGACGACGATCGGCCGCTTCGCCGCCCGGATCCGCTCCACCGCCTCCGCGACGAACGCGGGCTCGGGGAGCGGCCGCCGGATCCGCCAGACCCGCTTCTCGAGGAACGAGACCGGCCAGTCGTACGCCTCCGCCTGGACGTCCTCCGGGAGGCTGATCGTCACCGCGCCCGTCTCGGCGGGGTCGGTGAGGATCCGGAACGCCTCGGGGAGGCTCGAGAGGAGCTGTTCCGGGCGGGAGATCCGGTCGAAGTAGCGCGAGACCGGCCGGAAGGCGTCGTTCGCGCTCACGTCGCGCTCCACCGGGTGCTCGATCTGCTGGAGGACCGGATCGACGAGCCGGTTCGCGAAGTAGTCGGACGGGAGAAGGAGGACCGGGAGCCGGTTCACCGTCGCGGTCGCGGCGCCGGTCACCATGTTCGTCGCCCCGGGCCCGATCGACGAGGTGCACGCGTAGGCGCGGAGCCGGTTCGCGTGCTTCGCGAAGGCGGTCGCGACGTGGACCTGCCCCTGCTCGTTCTGCGGCCGGTAGTACGGGAGCGCGACCTCGTCGCCGAGCTCCTCGAGCGCCTGGCCGAAGCCGGCGACGTTGCCGTGGCCGAAGATCCCCCAGACCCCGGCGATGAAGCGCCCCTCGCGTCCGTCCCGCTCGACGTGCTGCGCCGCGAGGTGGCGGACGAGCGCCTGCCCGACCGTGAGCCGTACCGTCTTCACCCGATGCTCCTCTCGCGTCGCGACCCGCCGGGACGGACCGCTCGCGTCAGCGGTTCTTCCGCTCGTCGATGATGATCGCGGCGACGATGATCACGCCCTTGACGACCTGCTGGTAGAAGGGCGAGACGTTCAGCAGGTCGAGGCCGTTGTTCATCACGCCGATGATCAGCGCTCCGACGACGGTCCCCCAGACGGTCCCGATCCCGCCCGCGAAGCTCGTCCCGCCGATGACGGCGGCCGCGATCGCGTCGAGTTCGTACCCCATCCCGAGGGCCGGCGTCGCCGACTCGACCCGGGCGGTGAGGACGACGCCGCCGAGGCCCGCGAGGAGCCCGGAGATCATGTAGATGAAGACCTTCGTCCGCGCGACGTTGATCCCGGAGACCCGCGCCGCGGTCTCGTTCCCGCCGATCGCGTAGATGTGGCGGCCGAAGCGCGTGAAGTTCAGCATCACGTGCATGAGGACGACGACCGAGAGGAAGACGACGATCGGGACGGGGATCCCGAGGAGGTCGCCGCCGCCGATCCAGAGGAAGTCCTCGTTCAGCGTCGAGACCGGCCGCCCGTTCGAGTAGATGTACCCGAAGCCGCGGGCCGCCGTCATCATCCCGAGCGTCGCGATGAACGGCGGGATCCTGAAGCCCGCGATGAGGAGGCCGTTCGTCATCCCGAGGAGGAGTCCGACGCCGAGGCCCGCGAGGACGGCGACGATCCCCGGGAGCTCGAGGCCCGGGTAGAGCGCCTGCTTCCAGCCGGGCTGCTGCACGAGGCTCGCGGCGACGAGCGCCGAGAAGCCGAGGATCGACCCGAGGGAGAGGTCGATCCCGAGCGTGATGATGCAGAGCATGACGCCGAGCGCGAGCAGGCCGATGACGGAGATCTGGCGCACGACGTTCAGCAGGTTCTGGCCCTGGACGAACGAGTTGTTCGGGGAGAAGACGGCGAGGATCGTGCACATCCCGAGGAAGATGAAGACGATCAGGTACTTCCTCACGAAGCCGCTCGCGGCGGTCCGGTCGAAGCGGCCGGCGGCGGCCGGGGCAGCGGTCATCGTCCTCTTCCTCCGTCAGGCCGCCGGGGCGGCGATCGTCGCCGCCTCGAGGACCTTCTCCTGCGTCACGTCCGCGCGGGTGAACTCGGCGGTGATCCGGCCCCCGGCCATCACGAGGACCCGGTCGCTCATCCCGAGGATCTCGGGGAGCTCCGACGAGACCATGAGGATCGCCTTCCCCTGCTTCGCGAGGCCGGACATGAGGCGGTGGATCTCCGCCTTCGCGCCGACGTCGATCCCGCGGGTCGGTTCGTCGATCATGAGGATCTCCGGGCCGGTGAGGAGCCAGCGCGAGACGAGCACCTTCTGCTGGTTCCCGCCGGAGAGGAGCCGGATCAGCTGGGCGAGGCTCGGCGTCTTGATCGCGAGCGCGTCCCGCTCGCGCGCGCACTCGACGTCCATCTGCCGCTTCCGGAGGAAGCCGCCGGGGCTGAACCGGGCGAGGCTCGCGACCGTCATGTTGTCGCGGACGGGGAGGACCCCCATGATCCCGGTCAGCTTCCGGTCCTCGGTGAGGAGGCCCATCCCGGCGGCGATCGCGTCGGCGGGCTGACGGATCCGGATCGGCTTCCCCTCGACGAGGACCTCGCCGCGGTCCACCTTCGTGACGCCGAAGATCGCCTCGAGGACCTCGGTCCGCCCCGCGCCCATCAGCCCGGCGAGGCCGAGGATCTCGCCCCGGCGGAGGTCGAACGTGATGTCCTCGATGACGCCCTCGCGGGTGAGGCCGCGGACCGAGAGGACGACCTCGCCGATCGCGGCATGCTCCTTCGGGAAGAGGTGGGTCAGCTCGCGCCCGACCATGAGCGAGATGAGCTTCTGGCGGTCGAGCTCGCCGGCCTCCTTCGTGGCCACGTGCCGGCCGTCGCGGAAGACGGTGACGCGGTCGGCGATCCGGAAGACCTCGTCCATCTTGTGGGTGATGTAGATGACCGCGACGCCGCTCCCGCGGAGCGACCGGATGATCCGGTGGAGGTGGGCGACCTCGCGCTCGCTGATCGCCGAGGTGGGCTCGTCCATGACGATGAGCTTCGCGTCGTAGGAGATCGCCTTCGCGATCTCGACCATCTGCGTCTGCGCGACGCTCAGGGTCCGCATGACGGCGCGCGGGTCGATCTCGATCTCCCAGCGCGCGAAGAGCTCGCGGCTCGCGGCGATCATCCGGCGCCGGTCGACGAGACCGAGGCGGTTGAGCGGCTCCCGCCCGAGGAAGATGTTCTCCGCGACGATCATCTCGGGGACCGGCGCGAGCTCCTGGTGGATCATCGAGATCCCCAGCCGGAGCGCGGTCGCGCTGTCGGGGATCGCCACGTCCCGACCGTCGAAGTGGATCGTCCCGGCGTCGGCGTGGTAGATGCCGGCGAGGACCTTCATGAGCGTCGACTTGCCGGCGCCGTTCTCGCCCATGAGCGCATGGACCGTCCCGCGCTCGACCTCGAGGTGGACGTCGTCGAGCGCCTGGACGCCCGGGAACGCCTTCGAGATGCCCGTCATCCGGAGGAGCGGCTCACCCATCCCTGCCTCGCGACCTCAGGCTCGTCACACTGCCGCCGGTCACCGTGAACCGGCCCTGAAACGCCGTTCGGAGGCCCGGCGAACCGGGCCTCCGAACGGTACCACTCGCGGTGTTCGCTTCGACCGCCCCGGAGGGACGGCCTCGCGGGCTCCTAGTTGGCGCCCAGGTAGTCCGCGATGTTCGCCGGGGTCACGAGGACATACGGGATGTCGACGTAATCCGGCACGGTCTTGCCGTTGATGAGGTCGACGGCCGCCTGGACGCCGCCGCCACCCTGGCCGCTCGCGTCCTGGAAGACGGTGACCTCGAGCTCGCCCGCCTGCATCGCGGCGAGCGCCTCGGAGGTCGCGTCGACACCGCCGACGAAGACCGTGTCGAGGAGCCCGGCCGCCTTGAGGGCGTTGATCGCGCCGAGCGCCATCTCGTCGTTGTTCGCGCAGACGACGTCACCGGCCTTGAGGATGCCCGACTGGATCCAGTTCTCGGTGATCGCCTGGCCCTTCGCGCGGTCCCAGTCGCCGGCCTGCGTCGCGGCGACCTTCATCCCGACCTTCGCCGCAACGTCGTTGCAGCCCTGGGTCCGGAGGACGGCCGCCTCGTTCGAGACCTGGCCCTGGAGGATGACGATGTCACCCTTGTTGCCGGCGAGCTTCGCGAGCTCCTCCATCTCGACCGTGCCCGCGTAGAGCGAGTCCGAGCCGACATAGGGGACCCCGGCCTGCGACGGGTTCCGGTTGACGTAGACGAGCGGGATCCCCGCCGCCTTCGCCGCATCGGTCATCGGGCCGGCGGCGCTGGTGTCGACCGGGACGACGACGATCGCGGAGACCTTCTGCGAGATGAAGTTCTCGACCTGGCTGAGCTGGGTCGCGACGTCATCCTTCGCGTCGGTGATGACGAGCTCGACGCCGAGCTCCTCCGCCTTCGCCTTCATGCCGTCCTGGACGCGGCTGAGGAACGTGTCGCTGTTCGGGAACGCGGCCCCGATCGTGATGTCGCCGCCGCCGCTCCCGCCGTCGGCGGGGGCCTCGGACTCGGTCGTGCTCCCGGAGCACGCCGCGACGACGAGCATCGCGGCCATCAGCAGGCTCGCGAGCTTCCCGGTGCGCTGGAACGCCATCTACGGATTCCTCCTCTGTCTCACCGATCGGCCGGTCCGTGCCCCGAGGGTCACGCGTCCCGTCGGTCGGTCATCGATTGCCGGACGCTACCGAGCCGGCATCGCACGCGTCAAGCGATGACGCGCGAGATGGCGACACTTTACGGTCTCCGGGCGCGCTCGTCATCACCGATCCGCGACCGATCCGCGACCGCGCCGAGTCCGACGGGCGCCGGGGGACGGGGCCCTCAGCGCGCCGGGAGCGGCCGACCGGGACCGAGGCCGATCCCCTCGAAGTAGACCCGGGTCCGGGTCGCGACGGGGAGCGGAGCGTCGAGCGCGCAGCCGAGCATGTCCTGCTCGACGATGCAGAAGAGGTCGCGGTCGAGCGCGGCGAGGGCGTCGAGGACCGGCTCCATCGCCGGCTCCCCCTTCGGCGGCTCGATCATCACGCCGCGGCGGCAGGCCGGAGCGAAGCCCCACTGCTCGGCCTGGGCGCGGTCGCGGACCGCCGGGTCCACCTGCTTGAGGTGGACGTACGCGATCCGCTCCGGGAAGTCGCGGATCAGCGCGAGGCTGTCGGCGCGGCCGTAGGCGACGTGGCCGGTGTCGAGGCAGAGGTTGACGTAGCGCGGGTCGGTCCCGTCGAGGAGGCGGACGATCTCGTCGTGCGTCTCGACATGGCTGTCCGCGTGCGAGTGGTAGACGAGCTTGAGGCCGTGCTGCTCGAGGAGGTACTTCCCGAGCTCGTCGTGGAGCGCCATCAGGTCGCGCCAGCCGTCGTCGGCGAGCGACCGGTCGATCGCCGGCTTGCCGTCGAGGTCGGTCGTCCCCTCGGGGAGGATCACGACGTACTCGGCGCCGAGCGGGAGGAGCGTCCGCGCCTCGGCGTCGCACGCCTCCTTCGCCTCCTGCCAGGCGGCACGCCCCCGCTGGAGCTTCGTCTGGACGGTCCCGCCGGTGAGCGTCAGGCCGCGCCGGCCCAGCTCCTCCTTGAGGCGGACCGGATCGCTCGGGTTGTAGCCGTAGGGGCCGAGCTCCGTGTAGCGGTAGCCGGCCTTCGGGACCTCGTCGAGGTACTGCTCCCACGGGACCTGCTCGGGCGTGTACGGGAACCAGACGCCCCAGGAGTCCGGGGCCGTCCCGAGGTGGAGCTTCGAGTAGTCGCGCGGGCTCACGTGGTCCTCCTCCGTGCCGCGCCGGCGCCGCGTGAGCGCGTGGTCCATCTCGGCAACGGGACGAGACGCTATCGACCGGCCCGGCCCGTGTCAATCGCGGGGGGTCGCGCCGGGTCGGGGACGTCGTGCGGCCGCGTGGCGCGGGGCGCATCCTCTCGGCATGCGCGCGCTCCCGCCCCCGCCGCTCCCGTCCAGGACCGCGTGGCTCCTCCTCGGCGGCCTCGTCGTCGTCTGGGGACTCCACTGGCCGATCGTGAAGGCGGTGCTCGGCGAGCTCCCGCCGATGACCTACGCGGCACTCCGGGTCGCGACCGCGATCCCGGCGGTCCTCCTCGTCCTCGGCGCCCGACGGGAGATCGAGCTCCCGCCGCGCGGCGACCTCCCGGTCCTCATCGTCGTCGGCCTCGGCCAGATCGCGATCGGGACGGCGATCATGAACCTCGCCCTCCTCGTCGTCCCGGCGGGCCGCTCGTCGGTGCTCTCGTACACGACCCCGCTCTGGACCGCGCTCCTCGGCGCGGCGCTCCTCGGCCTCCGGCTCCGCCGGCGCGAGGGGCTCGGGGTCGCCGTCGGGGTCGTCGGGATGGGGCTCCTCTTCGCGGCCGGGCTGGGCGGCGGCGCGGGGACGGCGGATGCGGGCATGGGCGGGGCGGCGGGCGCCGGATCGGGCGCGGGGGTGGCTGCCGGGTCGTCCGGCCTCGTCGTCGGGAGCCTCGCGCTCGTCGCCGGGGCCGTCGTGAACGCCGGCGCGGTCCTCATGCTCCGTGCGCACCGGTGGCGGTCCACCCCGCTTCGCCTCCAGCCGTGGCAGCTCGCGATCGGCCTCGTCCCGCTCGCGATCCTCGCGGCGGTGCTCGAGGACCCGGCGACGATCGACCTCACCCCGACGCTCCTCCTCGCCGTCCTCTACAGCGGACCGCTCGCGACCGCCTTCGCGTTCTGGGCGTATCAGACGATCGCGCGGACCCTCACGCCGTCGCAGACGACGACCGGCCTCCTCGCCGTCCCGGTCGTCGGGCTCGCCTCGAGCGCGCTCTTCCTCGGCGAGCCCCTGGGTCCCGGGGACCTGGCGGGCTTCGCGACGACGCTCGCCGGGATCGCGCTCGTCGCGGGTCCGGGCCGCGTTCGCGAGCCGTGACGCGGGTCGTACGCTTGCCGGGGCGGCCGGCGGCCGTGCCGCGGCGGTCCTCGATGACGCTGCGGCCTGGCGGATGACGGGAGGGGCGATGGGCGGAGGATCGACGCGGCTCGTCGGCGTGGCGGCGGCACCGGGGATCGCCCGCGGCGCCTGGGCCCGGATCGAGCGGCGGCCGCTCCCGCGGGGACGGACCGTCGGGCCGGGCGACGAGGCGGTGGACCGCGAGGTGGCGGCGCTCGCGGCCGCCGCGGCGGCGGCCGAGTCGGAGCTGAACGCCCTCGCGGCCCGGCTGACCGAGGCGGGGCATGCCGACGAGGCCGGGATCTTCGCCGCGTCCGCGGCGATGGCCGCCGATCCGATGCTGATCGACGGCGCGACGGGACGGATCCGGGACGGGCGGGTCGGCGGGGTCGACGCGATCCTCGCGGCAGGGGACGAGGTCGCCGCGATCCTCGCCGCGGTCGACGACGAGCTGATCCGGGCGCGGGCCGCCGACATCCTCGACGTCGCCGACCGGATCGCCCGCCACGTCGCCGGGCTCCCGACCGACGAGGTGACGCTCGGGGCCCCGGCGATCGTCGTCGCGGAGGACCTCCCGCCGTCGCTCACGGCGACGATCCCGAAGGATCGGCTCCTCGGGATCGCCCTCGCCGGCGGCTCGCCCACGGCGCACGCCGCCATCCTCGCCCGCGCCTACGGGATCCCCGCCGTCGTCGGCGTCCCCGGGATCCTCGATGCGGTGACGGCCGCGGGACACGCGAGCGAGGTGGCGCTCGACGGGTCGACCGGGGAGGTCCTGATCGCGCCGACCGCCGCGGAGGTCGCCGAGCTGGACCGGCGCGCCGCCCGCCTCTCCGCCGACCGGGACCGCGACCTGGCCGAGGCGGCCCTGCCGTCGGCGACCCGCGACGGGACGCCGGTCGCGCTCCTCGCGAACATCGGGACCCCGGACGAGGCCGAGCGGGCGATCGCCCTCGGCGCGCGGGGCGTGGGTCTCTTCCGGACCGAGTTCCTCTTCCTCGAGCGGCCGGTCGCGCCGACGGAGGACGAGCAACTGGCCGCCTACCGTCGCGTCGTCGAGCGCTTCGCGGGCGACCCGGTGACGATCCGGCTCCTCGACGTCGGGGGCGACAAGCCGCTCCCCTACCTCCCGATCCCGCGGGAGGAGAACCCGTTCCTCGGCGTCCGCGGGCTCCGGCTCGCCGTCGACCGCCCGGAGGTCTTCCTCACCCAGCTTCGCGCCTGCATGCGGGCCGCGGCCGCCGGCCCGGTGAAGGTGATGGCGCCGATGATCGCCGACCACGACGACGTCGGCCTCCTCGTCGAGCTCACGGCGCGCGCGCGGGCCGACCTCGCGGCCGCGGGCGTCGACCACGGCGAGATCTCGCTCGGCGTCATGCTCGAGGTCCCGTCGGCGATCCTCACCGCGGACACCTGGCTCGGGGAGGTCGCGTTCGCCAGCCTCGGCACGAACGACCTGACGCAGTACGCGCTCGCGATCGACCGCGGGAACCCCGCCGTCGAGCGCTACCGCGACTCGCTCCATCCCGCCGTCCTCCGGCTCGTCGCGCTCTCGGTGGAGAGCGCGCGGCGGACCGGGGCCGAGCTCTCCGTCTGCGGGGAGATGGCCGGCGATCCGGTCGCGGCGCTCGCCCTCGTCGGCCTCGGGATCCGCTCGCTCAGCATGGGAGCGACGAGTCTCCCGGCCGTCCGGCGCGCGATCCGCGGGAGCGACCTCGCGACGCTCGAGGCGGCCGCGGCGGCGGCGCTCGTCGACGACTCGGCGCGCGCGGTGCGGGAGCGCTTCGCGGCACTCCTCGGCTCCGCCTGAGCGCGAACGGGACCGGCCGCTCCGCGCCGGGTCCCGGATCCGGAGCCCGCGGGGCCAGGCGCGTCAGGCGGGGACGGCTCCCTCGAGGACGAGGAGCGCCGTCTTCCGATCGAGCCCGCCGCCGAACCCGGTGAGGCTCCCGTCCGAGCCGACGACCCGGTGGCACGGGACGACGATCGAGAGCGGGTTCCGCCCGACGGCGCCGCCGACGGCCCTGCCCGCACCGGGCCGGCAGATCCGCGCGGCGATCTCGCCGTACGTCGTCGTCGTGCCGTACGGGATCGACCGGAGCGCCTCCCAGACGGCGAGCTGGAACGGGGTCCCCGCTGGGTCGAGGTCGAGGTCGAACGAGCGGCGGCGACCGGCGAAATACTCGTCGAGCTGGCGGCCCACCGCGGCGAACGCGTCGGGCGCCTCGCGCCACCCGTCGGTCTCCCCCGGCCCGAACCGGGCACCCTCCATGTGGATCGCGGAGAGCCGGACCCCCCGCCCCCCGGGTCCCGCGGGCTCGCCGACGAGGAGGAGCGGGCCGATCGGGCTCGGATGACGGGCGTGGATCTGCATCTCTCGGCCTCCTCGGGTCGACGGGGCGGGGCGGTGGCGCGGGACGGTCGATGACGACGGTCCGGGGAGGATGCCACGGGTGCGATGCCCTCGTCCGTTACGGCCGGTGGCGCCCGTTCTGGTGAATCCGGTGCGGGGCGGAAACGTTCGGCTCGACTCCCCCCTTTCCGCCGCGTGCGGGGCGGGGCATCCTCGGCGGGCGGTGTCCCGTCCGGTCGCCGCGGAGGAGGGAATATGGACCCGGAGTACATCCCCGGGGGACGGTGGGTGCGGGTGCTCGCTGCCGACGGAACGATCGTCGAGCCGCGGGGCCGCTGGCACCTGGCGACCGAGGACCCGTCGACCGAGCTCGACGACACCCCCCGACGGGCCGAGCTCGTCTGCGGGCGGGAACTGCGCGCGACCCGTGCGCGCGGCGAGGAGCTCGCCTTCGTGGCGACCCTGCCGCTCGCGAACCTGTGCGTCGCCTGTCACCGCGAGTGGCACCGCGAGCAGCTGATGGCGCTCCGCGCCTCGAAGTCGAAGGGGTCGGCCGCGTTCCTCCCCGCCTGACGGAGCCCGGCCGGCGGACCGCGCCGGCCGATCGGTCCCGCAGCGTGCGTCGACCGCGGCGTCTGGTCGGGGCGGCCGGATTCGAACCGGCGATCTCGTGCTCCCAAAGCACGCGCGTTGCCAGACTACGCCACGCCCCGACGGGCGAAGACTACTCGACCGGTCGCGCCCGTCCCCGGCGCCGCCGGACGAGCCAGACGGCCGCGAGCCCGACTGCCGCGACGAGCGCCGCGAGGACGAGCCGCTCGACGGGCTTGAGGACGTCGACGATCCCCTCCCACGCGGCGCCGAGGGCGACGCCCGCCCCGACGAGGAGGATCACCCACGGGAGCGACCCGATCGCCGTGTAGACGACGAACGGGAGCCGCGGCATCCGGGCGATCCCCGCGGCGAAGCTGACGAGCGAGCGGATCACCGGGAAGACCCGTCCGACGAGCGCGGCCTTCCTGCCGTGGGCGGCGAAGAAGCGCTCCGCGGCGGCGAGATCGTCGGGCGAGAGGAGGAGGAAGCGGCCGTACCGGAGGAGGAGCGGCCGCCCGCCGCGCGCGCCGATCTCGTAGGCGATGACGGCGCCGACGACCGAGCCGATGTCGCCCGCGATGACGATCGCGACCGGGTTCCAGCGGGCCCCGGTGAGCGGCTCGATCGCGGTCGGGTCGGAGACGAGGAAGCCCGCGAACGGGAGGATCAGCTCGGACGGGAGCGGGACGACGACGCTCTCGACCGCGACCATGACGGCGACCCCGACGTAGCCGATGACGCCGTAGATCGTGACGACGGCCTCGCGTACCGGGCCGTCGAGGAAGTCGAACACGCGGCGGGTCTCCCGGTCGGGCGGCCGGTGCACGGCTCCTGCCGCGCGACGGACGCCTGAGGATTCTCCCCGATTTCAGAACCCGAGGCGGGCGAGCCGCGGCGCCATCCGGCGCGCCGCCCCCGCCCGGTGGCTGATCGCGTGCTTCTCCGCGGCCGATCGCTCGCCGAGCGTCCGCCCGTCGGCCGGGTCGGCGAGCGGGACGAAGATCGGGTCGTAGCCGAAGCCGCCGTCGCCACGCGGGCCGGCGGCGATCCGGCCGCGGCAGGTCCCGCGGACGAGCATGACGGGGATCCCGCCCCGCGGCCCGGCGGCGTCCGGGAGCGCGAGCGCGAGGACGCAGACGTAGCGGGCGCCACGGCGCTCCGGCGGGAGGCCGGCGAGCGCGCCGAGCAGCTTCTCGTTGTTCGCCCGGTCGGTCGCGTCCGGCCCGGCGTACCGCTTCGTCCGGACGCCCGGCCCGCCGCCGAGCGCGTCGACCTCGAGTCCCGAGTCGTCGGCGAGCGTCGGGAGGCCGGAGCGGCGCGCATAGGCGCGGGCCTTGAGCGCCGCGTTCGCGGCGAACGTCTCGCCGGGCTCGTCGACCTCGTCGGGGATCCCGAGATCGTCGAGGTCCACGAGTTCCGCCCGCGTGACGTGGAGGAGCTCGCGGAGCTCGCGGAGCTTGTGGTGCGAGCGGGTCGCGACGAGGAGGCGCGGCCGGGCGCCCCGGGCGGGCCCGCTCAGCGGCGGATCCCGGCGATCGTCTCCGCCTGGGCGGCGAACAGCGTCGCGAGCCCGTCGTTCGCGAGGTCGAGCAGCGTATCGACGGCCGGCCGGTCGAACGGCTTCCCCTCCGCGGTCCCCTGAAGCTCGACGTACGTCCCCGCATCCGTCCCGACGACGTTGAAGTCGACGTCGGCCCGCGAGTCCTCGGAGTAGTCGAGGTCGAGGTACGGGACGCCGTCGACGAGCCCGACGCTCACCGCGGCGACGTGGCCGACGATCGTCCGCTCGAAGCCGCCGGCGATGAGCGCGGCGGCGAGCGCGACGTAGCCGCCGGTGATCGAGGCGGTCCGCGTCCCGCCGTCCGCCTGGAGGACGTCGCAGTCCACCGTCACCGTCCGCTCGCCGAGCTTCGCGAGGTCGATGACGCCGCGGAGCGAGCGCGCGATGAGCCGCTGGATCTCGTGGGTCCGGCCGCCGAGCCGACCCTTCACGGACTCGCGCGGGCTCCGCTCCGCGGTCGCGCGGGGGAGCATCGCGTACTCGGCGGTGACCCAGCCGGTCCCCTTGCCGCGAAGGTGCGGCGGGATCCGCTCCTCGATCGTCGCGGCGCAGAGGACGCGCGTCCCCCCGAACGAGATGATGCACGAGCCCTCGGCCCACTTCTGGACCCCGAGCTCGATCGAGACGGGGCGGAGCTGGTGCGGCTGGCGTCCGTCCTCGCGGATCCGGGCGCCGTTCCCGATCGTCATCGTGTCGCCTCCTCGGCCTTCGCCGCGTCCCAGAGCCGGTCGAGCTCGTCGAAGTCGAGGTCGCGGAGCGCGACCCCGCGGCTCGCCGCCTGCCGCTCGACGCTCCGGAAGCGGCGGCGGAACTTCTCGTTCGCCGCCCGGAGCGCCGCCTCGGCCTCCACGCCGTGCCGCCGGGCGAGGTTGACGACGACCATGAGGAGGTCGCCGAGTTCCTCGCGGCGGTGCTCGTGCCCGTCGGCGTCGAGGACCTCGCCGAGCTCCTCGCGCACCTTCTCGACGATCCCGTCGACGGTGGGCCAGTCGTAGCCGAGCGAGGCGGCCCGCTCCTGCATCTCCTGGCTCGCGGCGAGCGCCGGCATCGCCCGGCTGATCCCGTCGAGCGCGCTCTTCGGCGGCGCGGCGCTCCCCGCCTCGTCGGCCGCGGCGCTCGCCGCCTCGGCGGCCCGCCGCTCGTCCGCCTTGATCCGCTCCCACTGGCGGTTGACGTCGGACGAGGTCTCGGCGACCGCGTCGGCGAAGACGTGGGGGTGGCGGCGGACGATCTTCCGCCCGAGCGTCTCCCAGACGTCGGCGAGGTCGAAGACCCCGGCCTCCGCGGCGATCTCCGCATGGAGGACGACCTGGAGGAGGAGGTCGCCGAGCTCCTCGGCGAGCGCCGGGGTGGACCCGCGCTCCAGCGCGTCGTAGACCTCGTACGCCTCCTCGAGGAGGTGCTTGCGGAGCGACTCGTGCGTCTGCTCGCGATCCCACGGGCAGCCGTCCGGGGCCCGGAGCCGGTGGGAGATCCACGGGAGCGCCCACGGTCCGGTGGGCCCCTCGTCCACCGGGAGCGGGGCGAGGTAGACGGGCGCCGCGAGATCGCCGGCCGCCAGCTCCCCGACGGTCGTCGGCTCCGGCTGTCCGAACCGTCCCACCGGGTGGCCGCCCGGGTAGAGGCGGCGGAGGAGGGCGAGCGGGTCGGTCGCCCGCGGCCCGTGGCGGCCCGGGAGCGGCCCGGCGGACGTGGGCTCGCCTCCGAGGAGCGCGAGCGGGACGACGACGAGCGGGCGGGACGGCTCGATCGGGATCGCGGCGAGCTGCTCGGCAGGGGCGATCTGGAGCCCGGCGGCGGGGTCGAGCCCCCACCGGAGGCGCGCCTCGCGGACGAGCGCGTCGAGCACCGACGCGACCTAGATCAGGTCCGTCGGGAAGGGCTCGACCGTGATCTCGGCGCCGGCCTTCTGCTCGTCGTACCAGTTCCGGAAGGCGTTCGCGCGGAGCGTCGCGATCTGGTCGCCCTCGGGCTTCCTCGTGGCCTCCTCGGCGACGAGGAAGATCGTCCAGCCGCTCGAGGACTCGAGGACCTCGCTGACCGACCCGATCGGCGCGGCGAAGATCGCCGTCTCGAGCTCCTGCTCGATCTGGCCCTTCGCGATCCAGCCCATGTCGCCGCCGCGCGTCGCATCGTCGCCCTCGGAGCTCTCGCGTGCGATCGCCGCGAAGTCCGCACCGGGTGCGCTCGCCTGCGTCCGGAGCGTCGCGATCCGCTCGGCGCCGGCCGCACGACGTCCCTCGTACCGGATCACGTGCCAGCCGAACGACGAGCGGACCGGGGCGAGGATCTGTCCTTCCGCGAGCCCGTCGGCGAAGATCGCCGCCCCGAACGCCGGGTCGACGTCCGCCTCGGCGAACCAGGGGAGGTCCCCGCCGTTCGCACCGGAGCCCTTGTCGTCGCTCTGCGAGGTCGCGAGCTCCGCGAAGCGCGACGGGTCGGCGACGAGCTGCTCGTAGACGGTGTTCGCCGACGCCTCGGCCGCCGCCCACGCGGGATCGCCGGAGGAGAAGCTGCCGGAGGCGCTCGGATCGCCGCCGGGCGAGAAGAGGATGTGCGACGACTTCGCCTGCTCGACGGCCGCAGCGGAGGGATCGCCCTGGACGACGATCCGGCTGACGCGCCGCTGGACCGTCTCGCTCTCGACCGCGTCGGCGGTGATCTTGTCCTCGAGAGCGGTCCGGGCGAGCTCGCCGCGGAGGAGCTCGCGGTACGCCTCGATCGGGATGTCGGCGTCCTCGATCGCCTGCTGGTAGTTCGGGTCGACCTGCGACGCGACGATCTCGGTCACGCGGCCGATCCGGTAGGTCCCCTCGAACGCCTCGATCACGTCGGTGATCCCGTCCTTCTCGAGCGCGAAGAGCGCGGTGAGGAAGGGGTCCGGCTCGTCCGTCAGCGAGACGTAGCCGAGGTCGCCGCCGTTCGCGGCGCTCGGATCGGTGGAGACGGCGGTCGCGACCTCCTCCCACGCCTTCCCGGCGCGGACGTCGGCGAGCGCCTGCTCGGCCCGCTTCCGGGCGTCCTCGGCGGTGTCGCCCGAGGTCCCCGAGGCGGTGACCGAGATGAGCCACGCCTTCCGGACCTCCGGCGCGGTCGCCTCCTTCAGGAGGGCCGCGTCGACCGCCTCGTCGGTCACCCCGACCCCCTCGCGCTCGGCGAGCTGGATCCGGAGCGTGGAGTCGACGAGGTCCTCGAGCGAGGAGTCGGGGAGGAGCTGCGACTTGATCTGGAGATCCTGGAACTGCGCGTCCGCCTGGGCCTGGCTGATCCGCCCGGCGCTCAGCGCGTTCTGGACGTTCGACGAGAGCCGCTGGAGCCGCCACGTGTCGGCGAGGACGCGGTGGCGGAGGTCGTCCTTCGTCAGCGTCTCGCCGTTCACGACGGCGACGGTGCTGAAGTGGTCGCTCCAGTACGACGCGACGCCGGCGCCGACGAGGAGGACGACGCCGAGGATCGTCGAGCCGACGAGGAAGAGGTTGACGTAGAGGGTCCGGCGGGCGCCGTGGTCGATCGGCTGGCGGGGCCGCCGGGCGGCGGGCGTGGGTCGAAGGCTCATGCGGTTCGGGGTCCCTGTTCGTCGCACGGCGGGGGGAGGCCGGCGGAGGTGGTGGTCGAGATCGGTCGCATGCTACCGCATCGACCAGCCGGCGCCGAGCCTGAGGACCTGACGCGGGCGGAGCTGCCGGCCGCGGGAGGTGTTCGTCGTGTCGACGACGAGCGAGGCCGTCGCATAGACCGCCGCCCAGTCGATCGCGGCATGGGGCGTGAGCGCCACGACGACATCCGATCCGGCGAGGAGCGGCTCGAGCGCCGTCGAGGTCCGCTCGGTCCCGGCGGCATCGGCGAAGCGAGGGACGTGCGGGTCGTGGTACTCGACCGCCGCGCCGCGCTCGGCGAGGAGCGCGATCACGTCCGCCGCCGGCGAGTTCCGGGGATCCCGGACGTCGGCCTTGAAGGCGACCCCGAGGACCCCCACCCGCGCTCCCTTGAGGGCGCGGCCGCGGTCGTTCAGCGCCTCGGCGACGAGGTCCGCGACGTGGCGCGGCATCGCGAGGTTGATGTCGCCGGCGAGCTCGACGAACCGGTCGACGAAGTCGAACTCGCGGGCCCGCCACGAGAGGTAGTAGGGATCGACCGGGATGCAGTGGCCGCCGACCCCCGGCCCGGGCCGGAACGGCATGAAGCCGAACGGCTTCGTCGCCGCCCCGTCGATCACCTCCCAGACGTCGAGCCCCATCCGCTCGCAGAGGAGGGCGAGCTGGTTGACGAGCGCGATGTTCACGTTCCGGAAGACGTTCTCGAGGAGCTTGGCGAGCTCGGCCGCGTCGGGCGAGCTCATCTCGACGACCGTCGCGTTGATCCGGCGGAGGAGCGTCGCCGCCCGGGCGGTCGCCGCGGGTCCGAGGCCGCCGACGAGCCGCGGGACGTCGCGCCGCGCGCTCGCCGGGTCGCCGGGGTTCACCCGCTCGGGTGCGAAGGCGAGGTCGAAGTCCCGGCCCGCGGCGAGTCCGCCCGCCTCGAGCGCGGCCCGGAACGGGCCGGTCGTCGTCCCGGGGAAGGTCGTCGACTGGAGGACGACGAGCTGGCCTCGCCGGAGCGAGCCGCGGACGAGCGCGGCGGCCGAGAGGACCGGCTCGAGATCGGGGTCCTTCGAGCGGGTGATCGGCGTGGGGACGCAGACGAAGAGCCCGTCGACCGCCCCGAGGTCGGCATCGTCGACGTGGGCGATCGACAGGCCGGTCCCGAGCGCCGCCCGGAGCCGCGCGTCGTCGACGTCGTCGATCGGCGAACGTCCCGCCGCCAGCTCGGCGACGCGCTCGCGGCTCGCATCGACGCCGACGACCTCGAGGCCCGCCTCGACGAACGAGATCGCGAGCGGGAGCCCGACGTAGCCGAGCCCGACGATCGCGAGGCGCTGGTCGGCGGTCATCCGGACGAGGATACCGGACGTCCCGGGCCGCTCATCAGGCGATCGACGACCGCGAGGTAGCGCGGCGCCTCCGCCTCCCACGAGCGCTCCCGGGCGAGCGCGAGCGTCCGTCCGACCCGCGCCGCCCGCGCCTCGGGCTCGTCGACGAGCGAGAGGATCGCGGCGGCCATCGCGGCGGCGTCCCCCGGCTCGTACGCGAGGACGCTCCCGGGCGGGCAGGTCGCCTCGACCATCGGGAGCCGGGTCGCGACGACCGGCTTCCCCATCGCCGCGTACTCGAAGATCTTCGTGGAGAGGCTGACGTCCGTGAAGGCGTCGCGGCGGGTCGGGGCGAGCCCGACGTCGGCGGCCGCGAGGACGGCGGGGACCTCCTCGAGCGGGATCCGGCCGTGGAGGCGGACGCGGTCGGCGATCCCGCGCGCGGCGGCGAGGGCGGCGAGCGCGGGGGCGGTGTCGCCCCGGCCGTAGATGTCGAACACGAGCGCGAGCTCCGGGCGCCGCTCGCGGATGAGCGCGACCGCCTCGACGGCCACGTCGACCTCGTAGGTCGGCGTGAGGGCGCCCGCGTAGACGAGCCGGAGCGTCCCGTCGGCCATGAACGCGCGGACCGGATGGGCCGCGGGGTCGAAGCGGGCGAGGGCGGCGAGGTTCCGGACGACGCTCACCTTCCGCACCGGGACGCCGGCGGCGAGGAGCCGCGCCTCCAGCGCCTCGTTCACGACGAGGACCTCCGATGCGATCGCGACGGCGAGCCGCTCCTGGAGGACGAGGAGCGCGTGGGCGACGGGGTTCGCGGCCGCCGGGAAGCGGCTCCGGAAGAACTCGGGCATCGCCTCGTGGAAGTCGACGAGGAGCGGGACCCCGGCGAGCCGGAGCGGGAGCGCCGCGGCCGCGAGCAGGTCGGGGATCGTGTGGACCTGGACGAGCCCGTACCGGCGGCGGCGGTGCGCCCGGACGAGCGCGATCGTCGAGCGGACGAGGAAGTCGAGGTACTCGGCGGCGTACCGGCCGATCCCCGCCCCCTGGTGGCGCTGGACCCCGAGCCGGGCGACCCGGACCCCGGCGATCGTCGCCTCCGACGGCTCCCCCGGCCGCCGGAGCGCGATGACGTCGACCTCGCGGCCGGCGGCGACGAGCGCCTCGGCCTCGCGCCTGACGCGCGGATCCTCGTCGTAGTACGAGTGGACGATCATGCAGACCGGCGGGCGGCTCACCCGCTGATGCTATCGGCTCGGCCGCCGCCACCGTGCGGGGGCGTGCTACCGTGCGCGCCGATGGAGAGAAGCCCCGCGCCGGCCGCCGAGGACGGCGTCGCGCTCCGCTCGACCGCCGACCGGCCGGGACCGCTCGGGCTGATCCGCGAGGCGATCGCCGAGACCGCGTCCCGCCGCCGGCTGATCCGCTACCTCGTCCAGGCGGACCTGAAGAAGAAGGGGTCGGACACCCTCCTCGGGAACGTCTGGTGGATCCTCGACCCGCTCCTCCAGATGGCGGTCTACGTCGTCCTCGTCACCGTCATCTTCCAGCGGACGGTCCCGGACTACCCGCTCTTCATCTTCGCGGCGATCCTCCCGTGGAAGTGGTACACGAGCAGCGTGAGCGACGCGATCGGCTCGGTCGTCGGCCAGGAGCGGCTCATCAAGCAGATCCACTTCCCGAAGCTGATCCTCCCGACCGCGACGACGGTCGCGGGGATCGCGAACTTCGGCTTCGGGCTCGTCGCCCTCGCCGGGCTCCTCGTCGTCTTCTACGCGGACCGCGCGTCGCCGTACCTCCTCCTCCTCCCGGCGATCGCCGCGGTCCAGCTCGTCCTGACGCTCGCGGTCGCGTACGTCGTCTCCGCCGTGAACGTCTTCTTCCGCGACGTCGCGAACGTGAGCCGGCACGCGCTCCGGATCTGGTTCTACCTCTCGCCCGGGCTCTACGGCGCCGACGCGATCGAGGCGCTCAGCGAGACGAACCCGCTCGTCGCCGACCTCATGCGGCTCAACCCGTTCTACACGCTCTTCGAGTCGTACCGGGCGGTGATCTACGGGACGGCGGCCGGCGGGCCGACGAGCCCGCCGTGGGCGGAGCTCGCCGCGTGGGGCCTCGGTTCGGTCGTCCTCCTCGCGCTCGCGACGTTCGTCTTCAAGCGGCTCGAGCCCGCGTTCGCGAAGGTCCTCTGATGGCCGACGAGCGACTCCATCCCGACGCGGTCGACGCGACCGCCCCGACGGTGATCGACGTCCATGGGCTCGGCGTCCGCTACAGCCTTCGGCTGACCCGTCGGAACACCGTCCGGCAGTCCTTCGCGAACCTGCTGAAGCCGCGCGAGGGCCCGACCGACTTCTGGGCGCTCCGCGACGTGACGTTCCGGCTGATGCGGGGCGAGTCGCTCGCGGTGATCGGGCCGAACGGCGCCGGGAAGTCGACGCTCCTCCAGGCGCTCGCCGGGATCATCACGCCGTCCGAGGGGGAGATCGCCGTCCGCGGCCAGATCTCGAGCCTCCTGACGCTCGGCGCCGGCTTCGACGCGGAGCTGAGCGGGCGCGACAACATCATGCTCGCCGGCGCGTTCATGGGGATGGACCACCGGGAGATCGAGCGGCGGATCGACGGGATCATCGCGTTCGCGGACATCGGCCAGTTCATCGACGCCCCGATCAAGACGTACTCGTCCGGGATGCGGGCGCGGCTCGGCTTCTCGATCGCGACCTCGGTCGACCCGGACATCCTCCTCCTCGACGAGGTCCTCGCGACCGGCGACCAGGTCTTCCGGGCGAAGTCGCAGGCGCGGGTCCTCGAGCTCGTCCGCGCGGCGAAGGGGATCGTCCTCGTGACCCACGACATGAACTGGGTGACCGAGTTCTGCAACCGGGCGCTCCTCCTCGAGGGAGGCCGGATCGTCGCCGAGGGGGATCCGGCGGAGATCGTCGCGATCCACCGCGAGCACTCCGAGCGGGTGAAGGCCGAGAAGCTCGCCGAGGCGGCGCGGCTCCTCGCGGGCGCGCGCGAGGGCGGCGGCCGCTAGGCCGGGACCGGCGGGCGCCCGCCCGCGGGCGGCGGGGCGTCAAGAGGCGGCGGCGCGTCGCGGGGCGGCGGGGGGACGAGCCGTGCCGCGAGCGCGAGGTACGGGACGACGGCGGTCTCCCAGTTGTACCGCTCCCTGGCGGCGGCGAGCGCGCGGGCCCGCATCGCCTCGCGCTCGTCCGACGGGGCCTCGAGGACCGCTCGGAGCGCCCGCCGCAGGTCGGCGACGTCGCCCGGGTCCGCGACCGCGCCGATCCGCTCCGCCTCGAGGATCGAGCGCATCACCTCGAGGTCGCGGCCGAGGACGATCGGGGTCCCCGCGGCGAGCGACTCCCAGAACTTGTTCGGCGTCGAGAGCCGCTGGTTCAGCGAGCCCGCGGGGACGGCGATGATCGTCGCGTCGGCGGAGGCGGTCCAGGCCGGGACGTCGTCGGGGTGCACCGGCGGGAGCGTCACGTGGCGGCCGGCGTAGCGCGGGTCGCGGTCGCGCTCGCGGAGCCGCTCCGCCCACGGCCCGAAGCCCAGCATGACGAGCGCCGCGTCCTCGAGGCCGAGGACCGCCTCGGCGGCCTCCTCGAGCCCGCGCTCTCGGCCGAGCCGCCCGAGCCAGAGGACGACGCGCCGCTCCGGCGGGAGTCCGGCCGCCGCGCGGATGAGGTCGGGCCGGCGCGCGGGCGGGTCCCATCGCGGCTGGCAGTTCGCGAGGACGGTCGGGCGGGTCCGGACCGGCCAGGTCGCCGCGAGGTGGTCGGCGAGCGGCTCGTTCACGGTCACGACCGCGTCGGCGCGCCGGACCCAGCCCCGCTCCCGTGCCGCGTAGGCGGCGACGAGCGGGCGCGGCAGCCCGGCGACGTTGTTCGACTCGAGGATCACGTCGATCACGTCGTAGACGACCCGGCCCTCGCGGCCCGCGCGGCGCGCGGCCGCGGCGAGCGGGAGCGCCACCCCGACGGTGAGGATCCCGCACGCGTGGTAGAGATCGGCCGGCGGCAGCTCCGCGCGGAGCGCCGCCCACCAGCCGCGGGCGTTGAGCGGCCAGGCGAGCGCCTTGGCGGCGACGTCGACGAGCCGTCGGATCGCCGCGAGCGGCCCGCGCCGACGGCCGCGCGAGCCGGTGGCGGCGCCGACCGCGTACCGGGCGAACGGGCCGCGCGGACGGTAGCGGCGGATGACGACCCCGGAGCGGCCGTCACGCTCCGTCTCGGGGACCTCGGGGCGCGCGGCCTCCGCGAGCGCGGCGATCTCCACCTCGAACCCGGCCCCCTCGAGACTCCGGGCGACGCGGAGGCCGCGCGAATAGGGAGCGGCGGCGTTCGCGACGAGGACGACGGCGCGCCGCACGGGCGGGGGCGCCGGCGGCGGGGCGACCGGGCGGGGGGCGCGACCGGCGGGGCCGCTCACCACGGCCGTCCGGTCAGACGCCCGTACTCCTCGACGAGGAGTCCCATCTGGCGTTCCCACGAGTACGGGCCGTGCGCCGCGGCGAGGGCGCGGTCGCGGAGCGCGCGCCGCTCCGCCGGCGGCGCGTCGAGGATCGCCCGGATCGCCGCCGCGATCGCCGCGGGGTCGGTGGGGTCGACGAGCCGGCCGCAGCCGGTCTCCCGGACGATCGCCGCCATCCCGGGGAGGTCGCTCGCGACGACCGGGACCCCGGCCGCCATCGCCTCGAAGAGCTTGTTCGGCGTCGTCAGCCGGTGGTTGAGCGTCGAGGGCTGGATCGGCATCGCGACGACGTCGGCCGCCGCGACCCAGCCGAGGAGCTCCGCCGGCGGGACCGCGGGGAGGAGCCGGACGCGCCCGGCCGCGGGGCCGGCCGGATCCGCCGCGATCCGCTCCAGCTCCCCGGCGAGCGGCCCGTACCCGAGGAGGACGAGCACCGCGTCCGGGACCCCGCCGATCGCGGCGACGAGCTGCTCGATCCCGCGATGCGGCGCCAGCCCGCCCTGGTAGAGGACGACGCGCGTCCCGGCGGCGAGTCCGAGCGCTTCGTGGAAGCGGCGCACGGGCGGGTCGCCGGGGTCGAAGCGGTACGAGCAGTTCATGACGATCGCCGGGAGCGGGACGCCGAAGCGGTCGGCCATCACCTCCGCGTACGGCCGGTTGACCGTCATCACCCGGTCCGCGCGGCGGGCCCAGCCGCGCTCGACCCGGCCGAGGAGCCGGCGCGCCGGACCGGGGAGACGCGCGAGGTTGTTCGCATCGACGTAGATGTCGCGCGCGTCGTAGACGACCCGGCCGCCGCGGGCGGCGGCGACCGCGAGCGCGACCGGGATCCCCATGTACGCCATCCCGTGGACGACGTCGGCCGGTGGGGCGACCGCCCGGGCGGCACGTGCCTGGGACCGGACGGTGAGCGCGATCGCGGCGATCCGGACGGCGGCCGCCACCGCGCGCCGGAGCCGGCCGCGGGACGCGACGCGGGATGGCGCGGCGGCCGCCACGCCCGTCGCCGCGGCGTCCGTCGCCGCCGCGTCCGTCGTCGCCGCGCCCGTCGCCGCGGCGCGTCGCCCGGAGCGCCACCGGGCGACGGCTCGCCGGATCGGGGCCGGGAGCGGAAGGCCGTCCGCGGCGGAGACGGGAAGACGGACGATCCGGTAGCCGGCCGGATCGCGCGCCTCGGCGGGGAGGCCCGGCGCGAGCCGCGCGAGGACGGTCACCTCGTGGCCGCGGGCGGCGAGCGCGCTCGCGATCCGGAAGGTCCGTGAGTCGAACTCGCCGGTCGTCGGGAGGACGATCGTGCAGCGCTGCGGGACCGGCGCGTTCGAGCCGTCCGCCGCGGCGCGTCCCCCGCTCACGCCGTCGTCCGCACCGGCCCGGCCGCCGTGAGCTCCTCGTAGAGCCGGATCAGCCCGGCCGATTCGGTCTCCCAGTTCCAGCGACCGTGCGCGGCCGCGAGGCAGCGCGCCCGGAGCGTCGCCATCCCGTCCGGGGGCAGGGCGAGGAGCTCGGCGATCCCCCGGGCGAGCGCCGGGACCGACGCGGGGTCGCAGACGACCCCGAGCGGGCCCGCCGGGTCGCCGAGGACGATCCGCCGCATCTCGGGGAAGTCGCTCGCGACGACCGGGACGCCGGCCGCGAGGCACTCGAAGAGCTTGTTCGGCGTCGAGAGCGCGTGGTTGAGCGTCGAGGCCTGGATGGCGACGACACCGACGTCGGCGCCGGCGACCCACTCGACGAGCTCGTCGGGCGGGACGGCGTCGAGGACGTGGAGCCGACCGCCGTAGCGGGGGTCCGCCGCGGCGCGGTCGAGGTCCTCGCGCATCCGCCCGTAGCCGAGGTAGACCGCGTGGACCCGCTCGAGGCCCGGCTCGAGGATCGCGGCCGCGAGCTCCTCCAGCCCGCGGTGCGCCGAGAAGCCGCCGTGATAGAGCGCGATCGGCTCACCGGCGGGGACCCCGGCGGCGGTCCTCAGCAGGTCGCGCCGCTCGATCCGACGCTCGTGGCGGGCCGGCGTGTTGTGGAGGACGACGGTCCGCCGGGGCGCGTACCGGCGCCCGAGCTCCTCCGCGAGCGAGACGTTCACGGTCACGAGCGCGTCGGCGGCCGCGACCCAGCGCGCCTCGAGGCGCCGGAACCGGTCGCGGATCCAGCGTGGCCGGTGGGCGTTCGTCCCCGACTCGAGGAAGATCTCGTGGCTGTCGTAGACGACGCGGCCGCCGTTCCGCGCCGCGGCCCGGAGCGCGGCCGGGAGACCCGTCAGGTCGTGCCCGTGGTAGACGTCGGCGAGCGGCGCCGCCCGGGCCGCGGCGTCCGCCCAGCCGAGGATCGCGAAGCGCCAGCGGACGAGCCAGTCGAGCAGCGTCCCGCCGGGCGGCTGCGGCCTCCCGCGCCCCCACGCGAGGTACCACGCGCCGCGGACGACGACCCACGGCATCGCGACGACGGCGAGGGCGGCCGCCGCGGCCGCGTTCAGGAGCCCGATCGGGAAGCGGCCGAGCGCGTGCCGGAGCCGGAAGAGGAGCCACGAGCGGGCCCGCCACGGGTAGCGCGCCCAGATCCACCAGCGTCGCCACGCGTGCGGGATCGGGACGCGGACGATCTCGACGCCGTCGCGCGTCTCGCGGTCACCCACCCGCGCCGCCGGGTCGGTCGGGCGGGCGAGGATCGTCACCTCGTGACCGGCCGCGGCGAGCGTCCCCGCCTCGCGGAGCACCCGCGCGTCGGTCCGGCAGTCGTTGAAGACGAACATGACGACGCGGCTCATCGGACGCCACCGGCCTCGAGCGCCGTGACGATCGCCTCGGCCGCTCCGGCCGGCGCGAGGGCGACGGTCGCGGCCCGCTCCCGTGCCGCGGCCGGGGCCGACGACGGCGGTGCGAGGCGATCGAGCGCCGCGACGGCGAGCGCCGCATCGCGGCCGACGAGGACCGTCAGCCCGCGCGGATCGGCAGCCGCCTCGACCCACTCGGTCGTCCCGCGGAGCACGAGGCACGGCACCGCGAGCCAGGCGGCCTCGCGCTGGACGCCGCCGGAATCCGTGAGGACGGCGGCGGCGTGGAGCTGCAGGGCGAGCGAGGTCCGGTAGCCCTGCGGCTCGAGGATCGCGACGCTCGCGGGGAGCTCGATCCCGGCGGCGTCGAGCGCCGCCCGGGTCCCCGGGTGGAGCGCGAGGACGACGGGCCGCTCCGGGGTGGCGACGGCGGCGAGGAGCGCGCTCCAGCCGCGGAGCGCCGCCTCGTCGCGGTTCTCGGCGCGGTGGACCGTCGCGAAGCAGTAGCCGCCCGGCCGGAGCGGGATCCCGAGGCGCTCCCCGATCGCGGCGACGGGCGCCGGGTCGCGGATCGCCGCGAGCGTCCGTGCCGCGAGATCCTGCATCAGGTCGCCGACGAGCGTGACGCCCTCCCCGATCCGTTCGGCCTCGAGGTTCGCGACGGCCGCCGGGGTCGGGGCGAAGCGCCAGCGGGCGAGGTGATCGGCGACGATCCGGTTCCGCTCCTCCGGCATCGCCCGGTCGAAGCTCCGGAGCCCCGCCTCGACGTGCGCGAGCGGGATCCCCGCCCGGGTCGCGGCGAGCGCCCCGGCGAGCGTCGAGTTCGTGTCGCCGTAGACGAGGACCGCGTCCGGGCGCCACTCGGCGAGGAGCGGGTCGAGCGCGTCGAGCATCCGGGCGACCTGCTCGCCGGCCGTCCCGCCGCCGATCCCGAGGGAGCGGTCGGGCTTCGGGAGGCCGAGCTCGGCGAAGAAGGCGCCGGCCATCGCCTCGTCGTAGTGCTGGCCGGTGTCGACGAAGCGCTCGTCATGGCGTGCGCGGAGGACCGGGCCGAGCGCCGCCGCCTTGATCAACTGGGGGCGCGTCCCGAGGACGCTGACGATCCGCACGCGGAGAGCCTACCCGCCGCCGGGCGGGTCAGCGGCGCGCGGCGGGACGGCGGACGGCGGACGGGACCCCGACGCCGTGGTAGGCGACCCCGCGCGGGAGGGCGAGCGACCGAAGGCTGTTCCGGCCGTCGTAGAGGACCTGCAGGTGCGGGAAGCAGCCGAAGTCGAGCGTCGCGAAGCGGGGATCCGCGGTCTGGGTGACGATCGCGAGCGCGTCGCTCCGCTCGCCCCAGCGGTACGGGGCGGCGCCGAGGGCGGCCGTCTCCGCCTCGTCGAGGAGCGGGTCGTAGGCGGCGACGCGGGCGCCGTGGAAGGTGAGGCGCTCGATCAGCGGGACCGCCCGGCTGTAGGCGAGCTCCTTCACCCCGTGGCGGTAGGTGAGCCCGAGGACGAGGATCGTCGTCCCGTCGAGCCCGCCGAGCGCCCGCTGGAGCGCCCTGACCGCGACGCCGACCTGCCCGTCGTTCGTCTTCCGCGACGTCGCGACGAGCTCCATCTCCGGGGCGCGACTGAGGAGGAAGTGCGGATAGACCGGGATGCAGTGGCCCCCGACGCCGATCCCGGGCTGGTGGATGTGCGAGTAGGGCTGGCTGTTCGCCGCGTCGATCACCTCCTGGATGTCGACGCCGACCCGGTCGGCATAGCGCGCGAACTCGTTCGCGAGCGCGATGTTCACGTCGCGGTAGGTGGTGTCGGCGAGCTTGCTGAACTCGGCCGCCTCGGCCGACGACATCGCGACGATCTCCGCGTCGAGGACGGACGCGTAGAAGCGGGCGGCGAGGTCGGTCGCCTCGGGCGTCAGCCCCCCGACGAGCTTCGGATAGGCGGCGAGGTTCCGGAGCGCCGCCCCGCTGTAGAGCCGCTCCGGCGAGAAGGCGACGTGGAGGTCGCGCTCGATCGACGTGCCGCTCGCCGCCTCGAGCTTCGGCGCGAAGCGGCCGCGCGTGTCCCCGACCGGGAGCGTGGTCTCGAAGATGACGAGCGAGCCCGGATGGACCCCGGGCGCGATCGACGCGACCGCGGCGTCCATGTAGCGGTAGTCCGGCTGGTGGGCGTCGTCGAGCATGACCGGGACGATGAGGACGACGACGTCGGACTCGCGCGCCGCGGCGGCGGCATCGGTCGTCGCGCGGAGCCGGCCGGCGGCGTGGGCGCCCGCGACGAGCTCGGCGAGCCCCGGCTCGTCGTCGACGTGCGACTCGCCCCGATTGATCGAGTCGACGACCTCGCGTCGGACGTCGACGGCGACGACCTCCCAGCCGTGCGAGGCGTACTGGGCGCAGAGCGGGAGCCCCATCTTGCCGGCGCCGATCACCGCGACCCGGCCGGCGGTCCCCTCCTCGCCGGTCCACGGGGAGACCCGGCGCGTCTCGCCGTGCGGGCACGGCGCCGCCGGGAGCTCGATCGAGCCGCCGAGGAGGCTCGGCCCCGTCGCGCTCGGGCGGGCGACGATCCTCATCGGGCCGGGAGCCGCGCGGCGAGGGCGGAGAGGTCGGACGGGCGCCCGGCGTCGGCGGATTCGAGGAGTGCGGTGGCGATCGCGACCGCCCAGAGGCCGTCCTCGACGTCGACTGCGGGGCGGCCGCCGCCCCGGACCGTCGCGAGGAAGGCGTCGATCTCCGCGACGAGCGGCTCCCGGTTCTCGACCGGGATCTCCGCGACGTCGCCGGCGAACGTCGTCGCGTAGCCCCCGAGCGTCTGCGGGTTCGCGACGTCGGCCTTCGTGAAGGTGAGGCGCTGCGTCAGGTAGTCGAGCTCGAACATCCCCTCCTCGCCGATGACGGTCAGCTGGCGTCGCTTCGCGGGCGTCAGCCAGTTGACGTCGATCATCCCGGTCGCGCCCGACGGGAAGTGGAGGAGGCCGAAGAGGAGGTCCTCGTGCGTCGCGTGGATCCGCTGCGCATGCTCGGCGTAGGCGCGGGAGGGGCGCTCGCCGGCGATCCAGCAGAGCATGTCGGCATCGTGCGTGCCGAGGTCCACCGTCACCCCGACGTCGCGGATCCGCGCGGGGAACGGGCCGGCGCGCCGGCTCGCGATCGCGTAGACCGTCGAGAGGGCGCCCCCCCGGAGGAGCTCGCCGAGCCGGAGGACGGCGGGGTTGAAGCGCTCGACGTGGCCGACCTGGACCGGGACACCCGCGGCGCGGGAGGCCTCGACGATCCGGAGCCCCTCCTCCACCGACGCGGCGAGCGGCTTCTCGACGAGGAGCGCGACGCCCCGCTCGATCGCGGCGAGCGCGAGCGGGAGGTGGGCGGTCGTCGGCGCCGCGACGACGACCGCGTCGAGCTCCGCCTCGGCGATCATCGCGAGCGGCTCGGAGAAGCCCTGTGCGCCCGATCGCGCCACCGCCTCCTCGACCGCGGCGGCCGCGGGGTCCGCGACCGCGACGAGCCGGCAGCCGGGCTGCGCGGCGAGGACGCGGAGATGGTTCCGTCCCATCGAGCCGAGTCCCGCGAGGCCGACGCGGACCTCGCGCTCGCCGACCGGCGTCCAGCGCGCGGGGCTCATCGGGCGGGGCTCATCGGGGGGCGGCGTCCCCGTGCCGCGCGACGGCGGCCCGGACGGCGCCGATCACCGTCGCCTGCTCGTCGGCGGTCAGGTTGGGGTGCATCGGGAGGGCGATCGTCCGCGCCGCCGCGGCGTCGGTCACCGGGAGGTCGGCGTGGAGGCCGCGCTCCATCACGTACTCCTGCCGGTGGACCGGGAGCGGGTAGTAGACGTCGGCGCCGACCCCGTTCTCCCGGAGATCGGCGAGGATCGCGTCGCGCGCGCCGCCGACCTCGACGGTGTACTGGTGATAGACGTGCGTCCGTCCCTCGGGCGTGACCGGGAGCCGGACCGGGAGATCGGCGAACGCCTCGTCGTACCGACCGGCGATCGCCTGGCGGCGTGCGGTGTTCCGCTCGAGCTTGTCGAGCTGGACGAGCCCGATCGCCGCGTTCAGGTTCGTCATCCGGAAGTTGTAGCCGAGGATCTCGAACGCGTAGCGGGTCCGCATCCCCTGGTTGCGGTAGAGCCGGAGCCAGTCGGCGAGCCGGTCGTCGTTCGTCGTCACCATCCCGCCCTCGGCGGTCGTCATGTTCTTCGTCGCGTAGAAGCTGAAGGCGCCGTGGCCGAACGAGCCGGCGCGGCGGCCGCGGTAGGTCGCCCCGTGCGCCTGGCAGGCGTCCTCCACGACCGCGATCCCGTGGCGGTCGGCGATCGCGCAGATCATGTCCATGTCGGCGACGAGGCCGAAGAGATGGACCGGGACGATCGCGCGGGTCCGCGGCGTGATCGCCTTCTCGATCAGCTTCGCGTCGATGACGTAGGTGTCCGGCTCGATGTCGACGAAGACCGGGGTGGCGCCGGTGAAGAGGATCGAGTTCGCCGTCGCCGCGAACGTGTGCGCGACGGTGATCGCCTCGTCGCCGGGGCCGAGCCCGAGGCCGGCGAAGATCGCCATCTCGGCGAGCGTCCCGTTGCCGAACGCGATCGCGTGGCGGACGCCGCACATCGCGGCGAACCGCTCCTCGAACTCCGCGACCTGCTTCCCCTGGGCGATCATCCCGCTCCGGAGGACCTCGGTCACCGCCTCGATCTCCTCGGGACCGATGTCCGGCTTCGCGATCGGGATCATGCGCTCGCTCCATCGGCTGGGGCGTCGGCCCGCTCGGCGAGCGCGTCGGCCCTGGGGTCGTACCGGTAGGCGCGCCCGCATCGGGCGCAGTGGAGACTCGGATCGTGAGCGTACAACTCGGGCTTCCCCGGCGCCGGGTTCCCGTGCTCGTCCTTCAGCCGGTCGCCGCACGCGCAGACCCAGCCGATCCGGCGGGCCGGGTTGCCGGCGACGAGCGCGTGGTCGGGGACGGTCCTCGTGACGACCGCCCCGGCCCCGACGGTCGCGAAGCGCCCGACGTCCACCCCCGCGACGACGACGGCGCCCGCACCGATCGAGCAGCCGTAGCGGAGCGTGATCGGGCTGACGACCCAGTCGGCGGCGCGGGCGAGCTCGCCGGTCGCGGTGATCGCGCGGGGGAACCGGTCGTTCGTGAGGATCGCGTTCGGGCCGATGAAGACGCCGTCCTCGACCGTGACGCCGTGGTAGACGAGCGCGGCGTTCTGGATCTTCACCCGGTCGCCGATGACGACGTCCTCGTCGATGAACGCATCGCGGCCCACGATGCAGCCCGCGCCGATCGTCGCGCGGTTCCGCACCTGGGCGCGGTGCCAGACGCTCGATCCGGCGCCGATCGCGACGTCCGCCTCGATGTCGGCCGACGGGTGGACGCGCGCAGAGGGGTCGATCACGGGTGGGAAGGGCTCCTTCGACGGCGCGCGACGGGGGCTCGGCGAGCGCGGCGCGAGCGCGACCGAGGCGTGGCGGAGTATACCGGAGCGGCCCTTCGGGACCCGGCGGGCGACGGGCCGATCCCGTCGGTCCGACGCGCTCGGGCAGGTGGGCGCGGGCCGGTCGCCCTCCCCGGCCTCATCGCCGGCGGACCGCCGCCGCGACGGCCGCACCCTGGCGGAGGAGCGCGCGGACGAGGCGCTCGACGAGCCGGCCCGCTCCGGTCGCACGGAGCTCGTCGCGGCGGAGGGCGAGGACGAGGACGAGCGCCTCCCAGATGATCCGGCGCGACATCTTCGAGCGGCCCACCCGACGGTCGCGGAAGGTGATCGGGACCTCCCGGATCCGTGCGCGGCCCCGCGCGGCCCGGTAGGTCATCTCGATCTGGAAGACGTAGCCGCCGGCATGGATCCCGCCGAGGTCGATCGCCGCGAGCGTCGCGGCGCGCCACGCCTTGAAGCCGCCGGTGAGGTCGCCCGGGCCGAGCCGGAGGACGAGCTTGGCGAAGAGGCTCCCGCCGCGGGAGACGATCCGACGACCGATCCCCCAGTCCTCGACCCGCCCGCCGCGGCAGTACCGAGAGCCGATGACGAGGTCGGCCTCGCCGCGCTCGAGCGGCCCGAGGAGCGCCGGCAGCGCGTCAGGATCGTGGGACCAGTCGGCATCCATCTGGACGACGGTCCCGGCACCGCCGGCGAGGGCGACCCCGAAGCCGTCGACGTAGGCGCGCCCGAGTCCCTCCTTCCCGGCTCGATGGCGGACCCTGATCCGCGGGTCGGCGGCGGCGAGCTCGTCGGCGAGCCGGCCGGTCCCGTCCGGCGAGGCGTCGTCGACGACGAGGAGCGTCGCCTCGGGGAGCGCCTCGAGGATGGCGCGCGCGATCGGGGCGAGGTTCTCCGCCTCGTCGTACGTCGGGAGGACCACCCACGTCCCGGCGGGACGGGGCTCCGCGGTCGTTCGGCGCGCCACGCCCGGGAGTGTAGGGCAGGTCCGGCGGCCCCTCCCGGGGCGCCGCGTGGCCTGCGGGTCAGCGGGAGGGCCGCGGCCCGCAGGTCAGCGGAGCGGGATCGAGAGCTGCGCCACGCCGCGGAGCCCGAGGAGGTCGGTCCCGCTCACGGCGATCGAGAGGCGACCGGCCGTCCCGCCCCGGAGGACGGGGATCCGGGCGACCCAGCGGTCGCCCTCGAGGACCATCCGGACGCTCCGCGCCGCGAGGCCGGGCTGCATGACGCGGGCGACCGGCGGCGCGGCGACCGGCTCGGCCGCGGCCGCGGTGAGGACGAGGATCCCGCCCCGGACGGCGATCGAGCGGCCGGTCGCGAGGGCGAACGGCCCGACCCCGATCGGCACCCCGATCCGGGTCGCGAGCCCGCCCGACGCCGCGACGACGCTCGCCCGGTACGTGCCCGGCGCGACGGGGCGGCCGTCCGCCCCGATCCCGTCCCAGGGGACGGCGTGGAACCCGGCCCCCCGCGGCGCTCGCGGGGCGACGGTCGCGACGGTCCGGCCGGCCGCGTCGAGGATCGCGACCGAGACGGTGGCGGCCGCCGCGAGCGTGAACGAGACCTCGGTCGCGCCGGGGGCGGTCCCGTTCGGGTCCGCCGGCCAGATCGCGGGGAGGCTCGTGGCGACCCCCGCGAGCGCCGTGTGGACGGCGATCCGCTTCTGGAGCGGCGGCGCCACGTTCCCGGCCGCGTCGCGGGCGGAGACGGTCGCGACGTACCGTCCGTCGGGGACGACCGCGCCCGCGTCGTCGCGCCCGTCCCACGTGACGGTCGTCCGTCCCGGAGCGACGGGGAGCGACCAGGCGCGGACCGGGCCGCCTCCCTCCGCGGCGATCGCGACCTCGAGCAGGCCGCCCTCGCCGAGGGCGAGCGGGAGTGCGATCGACTCGCCGACGCCGTCGCCGTTCGGCGAGAAGGTGACGGGGGCGAGGGCGTTCCCGACCGCGACGAGCGTCGGCGGGGCGACGTCGGGGGGCGGGGCGACGACCGGGGCGCCGAGCGCCGGATCGAACGGCGCGAGCGGGTCGGACGAGGTCGCGCCGCGGACGGCGTCGGTCGTGAGCGACGGGTCGCCGAGGAACGAGCGGTAGAAGCCGGTCGTCGGCGTCTCCGGATCGAGCTGGCCGAGCCGGCCGGGCGTCCGGACGCTCTGGAAGGGGATGAGGTTCCAGTTCGCCCCCGGCGCGACCCGCCAGAGCGAGTCGAGCGTCTGGCTCGTCGCGAAGAGCGCGTTCATGTAGTAGACGGAGCCGCGGTGCGCGTCCGCGATGACGGCGCCCGCGCCCGCCGCGCTCCAGCCGGCCGCCATGTTGTCGACGCGCTGCTGCGCGACGTCGATCGTCGGCTCGCCCCGGCCCGGCTCGGAGTTCCCCGAGGCGTAGCAGAGGTGGTGGAGGAGGACGAGGGCACCCGGCGCCAGCCTCACCTCGGCGGCGAGATACGCCTCGCCCCAGTAGCGGGTCGTGGAGTCGCCGCTCCCCGGATACGGGTTGAGGCCGAGGCCGTCCTGGGTCGCCGGGAGGAGCGTGGTCGAGTACGGGCTCGGGAACCCGTTCCCGTGGCCGAGGTAGACGACGACGTTCGCGCCCTGGAGCGCCGGCTTCGCGAGCTCCCACGTCGCGTTCGGGGAGTAGAGGGTCGTGACGTCGCTCGTCCACCGGCGGGCCTCCGCGGCGATCGCCTCCGCCTCGCTCCGATACGAGGAGGTCATCGAGCCGGCGGGGCCGACGATGACGACGACCTTCGGCGGGGTCGCGGCGGCGACCGGCGGGGCGGCGAGCCCGAGGGAGCCGGCGGCGGCGAGTGCCGCGAGGATGACGGCGACGAGTCGGTTCACGCGATCGAGACCTCCGCTCTGCGAGGGAGGACGATCGTGGGCGCGGCCCGGGGTGGTGCGCAGCCGTGCGAAGGTCCGCGGGTCGCTGGCCCCTTCGTCCGGCTGTGCCCGGTGCGCGGACGCCCACGGCGGGGCGGCCGCCCGCTACGGGACCGGGGTCGGGCTCGGCGCGGCGGGGTCGGGGGTGACGAACGGCTGCTCCGAGTCGGGGAGCGTCCCGTCGTCGTTCGTCACCTCGGTCGGCTGCTCGCCGAGGTCCGGGAGGCCGCCCTCGTAGTCGGTGATGACGAGGACGTACTCGAGCCGGTCGAGGTCGGCGGTCGGCTGGAGGTAGGCGGTCTGGACGACCGCGTTCGCGTCGCGGATCACGTCGACGACCTGGCCGACGACGAGGCCCTTCGGATACGGGGAGCGGACCCCCGACTGGAGCTCGATCCCGGCGGTGACCACCTCGTCGCCGATGAGGATCTTCTCCGTCGAGTCGATGTTCCGCATGACGAGGACGCCGCCGAGCTGGCCGTCGATCTCCCCGGTCGCGGCGCTCGCCTGCAGCTGGCCGATCACCGTCGAGCTCGTGTCGTTGATGAGGACGACGTTCGCGGCATCGCGGCCGACCTGGACGACCCGGCCGGCGAGCGCGCCGCCCGCCGCGATGACGACGTCGCCGACGGCGATCCCCTGCGCGGTCCCGACGTCGATCGTGATCACCCGTCGGAAGTCGGACGCATCACGGCCGATGACGATCGCGGTGACGGTCGCGAACTGGAGTCCGTTCCGGAGCTGGAGGAGCCCGGTGAGGAGCTCGTTCTCCCGCGCGAGCTCGACCGCCCGGGCGTTCTCGGCCCGGAGCCGCGCGTTCTCGTCGATGAGCCGGGCGTTGTCGCGCCGGAGCCCGTCGATCTCGGTGAGCGCCGCGGTGATGGACGCCCCCGTCCTCGCGACCGAGGTGAGCGCCGCCTGGAGCGGCCGGAAGGCGAAGCCGATCCCCTTCTGGACCTCGACGATCGGCTCGGCGCTCGAGAAGGCCATGAGGACGACCGTCGCGACGAGGAAGACGACGTACGTGGCGACCCGCCGCCGCGCGGCGCGCGCGGCGAGGGCGGCGGCGGAGGGACCGACCCCGGCCATCGACGACCCGGGCCCGGGCTAGCGCGGCGCCCGGAGGTAGGTGTCGGCGACGAGGACCCCGGTCAGGTTGTCGAGCTCCTCGAGGACGACCCCGGTCCCGCGGGCGACGCACGTGAGCGGGTCGTCGGCGACGTGGACCGGCATCTGGGTCGACTCGGCGACCCGCCGGTCCATCCCGGAGAGGAGCGCGCCGCCCCCGGCGAGGACGATCCCCTGATCCATGATGTCGGCGACGAGCTCCGGCGGCGTCTCCTCGATCGTGTCCTTGATCGTGTCGATGATCGCGGTGACCGACGGCTCGATCGCCTCGCGGATCTGCTCCGCCCCGACCTCGACGCTCCGCGGGAGGCCGGTGAGGAGGTCGCGGCCGCGGAGCGTGATCCGCTGGGCGTCCCACTCCCCCGGGTAGGCCGACGCGATCGCGATCTTGATGTCCTCCGCGGTCCGCTCCCCGAGGAAGAGGTTGTACTCGCGCCGGGCGTACGTGACGATGTCCTGGTCCATCTCGTCGCCGCCGATCCGGATGCTCCGGCTCACGACGATCCCGCCGAGGCTGATGACCGCCACCTCGGTCGTCCCGCCGCCGATGTCGACGATCAGGCTCCCCGACGGCTCGCTCACCGGCAGCCCGGCGCCGATCGCGGCCGCCATCGGCTCCTCGATCAGGCGCGCCCAGCGGGCGCCGGCGTTCAGGGCCGCGTCGCGGACGGCGCGCTTCTCCACCTCGGTCACGCCCGACGGGATCCCGAGGAGCATCCGCGGGCGCGGGATGAGCCCGACCCGGTCGTGGACCCGGCCGACGAAGTACTTGAGCATCTGCTCGGTGACGTCGAAGTCGCTGATGACGCCGTCGCGGAGCGGCCTGACCGCGATGATGTTCGCGGGCGTCCGCCCGACCATCCGCTTCGCCTCGGCGCCGATCGCGAGGACCTTCTTCGTCTTCGCGTCGATCGCGACGACGCTCGGCTCGCTCATGACGATCCCCCGGTCCCGGACGTGGACGAGGGTGTTGGCGGTGCCGAGGTCGATCCCGATGTCGCGGGAGAAGAGGCCGAGGAGGCGGTCGAACATCCGGGCGTGTGTCCCCACGGGCTGGTGATGAAGGCACCGCAGTATACCCGCCGCCCCCACGCGGACTCTCGGGAGCGATGCGGCGCTCACTCCGCCGCGCGTGCCGCCGACGGCCCCCGGTCGAAGGCGACGCCACGGTCGCGGAGGCTGACGAACGCGTCGTGCCCGACGACGAGGTGGTCGAGGACCTCGACGTCGAGGAGCCGGCCGGCCGCGAGCGCCTCGGCGGTGAGATGGAGGTCGTCGGGGCTCGGGGTCGGGTCGCCCGACGGGTGGTTGTGGACGAGGATCACCCCGACGGCGTTCTCCCGGACCGCGTCGCGGAAGAGCTCCCCCACCCGGACGAGCGACGCGCTCACGTTCCCCTGGTAGACCGTGACGACCCGGAGGACGGCGTTCCGGCTGTTGAGGAGGACGACCCGGAGCTCCTCGCGCTCGAGCCGGCCCATCTGGAGGACGAGCCGGTCGGCGATGTCCCTCGGGGAGCGGACGATCCAGCGGCCGGTCGGCCAGTCGGCGAGGAGGCGGCGACCGAGCTCGAAGGCCGCGACGAGGCGCGCCGCCCGCGCGGCACCGACCCCCGGGAGCGAGTCGAGCTCCGACGGCGCGGCCCGCGCGAGACCGCTCAGCCCGTCATGGCGGGCGAGCGCGTCCTCGGCGATCGCGACGGCGCTCGCGCCCCGGACGCCGCTCCCCCAGAGGAGCGCGATCAGCTCGGCCGAGGTGAGGCCGGCGACCCCGCGCTGGACGAGGCGCTCACGGGGTCGCTCCGCGGCGGGGAGCTCCCTGATCGTGCGACCCGGCCGTGCCGCCCGCCCCCGGGGCGCCATGCCCGTCCCGTCTCCGCTCACGTCCACCCCGACCTCCAGCGCTGGATCCCCGGACCCGGACGACGGAGCCCGCCGATTCCCCCGCCATCCGGATCCGGGGACGAGGCGAGACTAGGCGGCGCCGCTCACCGGTCGATCGACGGGGCCTCCACCCGGGCTCGCCGCCGGCGCCGTCGTCGGGCGAGGGCCGTCAGGTGCCGGCGAGGTTCGAGGCCGCCTGCGCGACGACGATGAGGGCGCCGTTGAACGCGGCGTGGAGGCCGATCGCGGCGTAGAGCGACCGGCGGCGGAGGAAGATCCAGCCGAGGGCGATCGCGACGGGGAGCCGTCCCGCGAAGCCGACGGCGGCGATCCCGACCGCCTCGCCGAACGTCGGGGCGCTGACGGCGATCACGTGGACGAGCGCGAAGAAGAGTGCCCCCCGGACGAGGGCCGCCCGCTCGCCGATCGCCCGCGCCCAGGCGGTCGTCGCGAAGCCGCGGAAGAAGATCTCCTCGCCGATCGGCGCGACGATCGCCGCCGTCACGAGGTTCAGCGCGAGGCCGGCCGCGTCGGTCGCCTCGGGGAGCGCGGGCTCCGGGGTCGATCCGACGACGCGGATGAGGAGGTCGAGGAGGAGTCCGGTGACGAGGACGACCGGCGCCGCGAGGAGCGCACCGGCGAGGAGCTCGCGGAGCGCCCGTCCGGGCGGCACGGCGAGGCCGATCTCCGACCACGAGAGCGCGCCGGACCCCACGACGAGGAGGCGGACGAGGACGAGGTAGACGACGCCGGTCGCGAGGACGGAGGCGAGCGCCGTCGTCGGCGAACGCGCCGGGACGCCGGCCGCACCGAGGAGCGCCACGAGGAGGGCGACGAGGAGGAGGGTGAGCGGGATCGTCGCCGCGAAGACGAGGAAGGGCGACGGGCCGCGATACGGCGCCGCGCCGCCGTCGCTCCCGTGATCGTCGTCGCCCACCGCATCCGGCGACCCGCGGCGCCGTTCGAGCGCCTGGGAGCCGGCGCCGCCGAAGAGGCCGAGGCCGAGGAAGAGGAGGCCTGCGAGCAGCAGGCCGCTCGCCGCCGCCCGCCCGCCGGCGAGGAGCGAGACGAGGATCAGGCCGCCGCCGACGATCGTGAGGAGCCAGGCGACGAGGTAGAGGCCGGGCGCAGCACGGCGGTCGAGGCCGAACGTCGCGCTCCCCGGCGGCCCTGCCCGCGTCGGCTCGGGCGCGGCTCCGGGCGGCTCCTCGCGGGTCGGGTCGGTCACCGCTCCGGCAGCGACCCGGTGGCTGCGCTCGCGCTCGGCTGCTTCGACGGCGCGGTCGCGGACGACGGAGCGCGACCGGCGGCGGCCGGGCCGCCCGCGGTCGCCTCCGACCCGGCCGGTGCCGACTCGCTCGCCCGCTCCCCGAGGTCGCGGCCGCACCAGGCGCAGAGGAGCCAGTCGGTCGCGACGAGGCGGCTGCACCCCGGGCACGGCCGGCTCAGCCGCACCCGGCAAGAGGGACACGCGATCCAGTCGTCGCGGACGCGCCGGCGGCAGCGCGGGCAGGACCCCGACGCGTCCACCTCGGCGAGGAGCGCCTCCTGCGCGAGCGTCCGCTCGTAGACGTCGTCCGTCCGCTCCTGGGGCCGGATCAGCCGGTAGAGGAGGACGGCGGCCGGGAAGAGGATGGGCGTGAAGACGACGATGACGGCCGCGGCGACGTACGGGAGGACGGCGTTGTCGGTCCGGAGCTGGAGGTCGCGGAAGGCCCAGTACGCGGACGCGAGCCAGAGGACGACCCAGTAGATCGCGAAGGCGCGGATCCCGAGCTGGACGATCGGGCTCCCGAGGAAGCCGCCGATCGCGCCGGTGATCCCGTCGATGATGTCGGCCATCGGGTCGTGGGGGCCTCCGTCGCTGCCCCGGCGCGGCGCCGCGGGGCGGAGCGCGAGTCTAGCAGGCGTCCGGCCCGGCTCGGCCGAGGAGCGAGGAGGTCGCGACGACCGCGAGGAGGGCGAGCGAGCCGCCCCACGCCCCGACGAAGAGAAGGGCGAGCGGGAGGGCGGCGGGACTCCCGATCGCGAGGGCGTCGCCGGCCGCCTCCCAGGCGAACCGCGCGAGCGCGAGCGACGGGACGACGAGGAGGGCGGTGCGGGCGGCGTCGCGGAGTCCGCCGCGGACGAGCTCCCCGGGCCGTCGGATCGCCGCGGCGAGGGCGGCCGCGACCGCGCTCCCGGACCCCGTGCCGTCGACCGCGACCCGCCGGGCGGCGACGCCCCCGAGCCGGCTCGCGAGGAGCCACGCCGCTCCCACGAGGAGGAGGACGTCGGCGGCACCCGCCGCGACCCTGAGCGGGAGGGCGACGGCGGGGTCCGATGGGCCGGTCAGCTCCCCGTACGCCACCGCGACGAGCCGGGGCACCGACCATGCGAGGGCGACGCCGAGCGGGATCGCGAGGAAGGCGCGGACGGCGAGGATCCGGAGCGGGTCGCCGCGCCGGGGAGTGGCGACGGGCACGACCCTCCCGTCGGCTCCGGCCGCGGTACGGAGGAGGGCGGCCTCGACGACCGCCGCGACGAGTCCCGCGCCGGCGAGCCAGCCGGCGACCCCGAGGACGGCGGACGCGATCGCGCCGAGCAGGGCGGGCGAGGGGCCGGACGGCGTGATCGCCGTCGGGCCGACGAAGGTGGCGACCCCGACGGACGACGGGAGGACGACGACCGGGAGGAGCGCGACCGCGAGCCAGCCGTGGAGGAGCGCGACCGCGAGCGCGGCGGGCCAGAGGTCGCGTCGCGCGAGTGCCGCCCGGAGGCCGAGCGGCCCGCCGCTCATCCGGGCCGGGCCGTCCCGCATCCGGACGTCACGGGGCGGGGCTGGCGCCGCCGGTCAGCTCGGCGAGCTGGCTGAGCGCCTCCTCGACGAGCGCGATCTCGCTCCCGTACGTGGCGAAGTCGCCGCGGCGGAGCGCCGCCTGCGCGAGCTCGAAGTGAAGGTTCGCGTACTCGATGAGCGCCGCGACGTCGCCGGTCGGCGGGGTCGGCGCGGGGCTCCCGCCCGGCGCCGGCGTCGGGGTCGGCGTCGCACCGCCCGAGCCGCCCGAGCCGCCCGAACCCCCGGAGCCGCCGGTCCCGTTCGAGGCGAGCTGCGCCTCGAGGGCCTCCTCGAGCGTGTCGCCCCAGACGACGGTCGTCGAGGTCGCGATGATCACCTTCTGGAGCTCGGGGAAGGCGGAACTCGTCGACTGCAGGTAGATCGGCTGGAGGTAGATGAGCGAGTCCTGGATCGGCATGACGATCAGGTTCCCGCGGATCACCCGGCTCCCGGCCTGGCTCCAGAGGCTGATCTGCGCGCTGATCGTCGGATCGGCGTCGATCCGCGCCTCGATCTGGTTCGGGCCGAGGACCGACGTGTTCTCCGGGAACTTGTGGACCCGGACCTCGCCGTACGCCTCGCCGTCGTTCCGGGCCGCGATCCACGCGATCATGTTCGGCCGCCGCTGCGGGACCATCGGCTGGAGGAGGAGGAACTCGGTCGCGGTCTCCCCGGGCATCCGCATCTGGACGTAGTACGCCTCGGCGGGGAGCGTCTGGTCGCTCCCCGAGTCGACCGGGACGGTCCAGAGGTCCTCGCGGTTGTAGAAGGCGGCCGGGTCGCTCACGTGGTAGGTGGCGTAGAGGCGCGTCTGGACGTTGAAGAGCTCCTCCGGGTAGCGGACGTGCGAGCGGAGATCCTCGGGGAGCTCGTCGAGCGGCCGGAAGAGCGTCGGGAAGACGCCGCCGTAGGCCCGGACGAGCGGGTCGTCGGTGTCCGCGACGTAGAAGCTCATCGTCCCGTCGTACGCGTCCATGACGACCTTCACGGAGTTCCGGATGTAGTTGAACGGAAGGTCGCCGAGCCCGGTCCCGGGGAGTTCGAGCGGATCGAAGCGCTGGGCGTTCGGGAAGCGGTCGCTCACGGAGTAGGCGTCCTGGATCCAGACGAGCCGGCCGTCCTCGCGGATGACGAGGTACGGATCCTTGTCGTACCGGAGGAAGGGGGCGACGAGCCGGAGCCGCTCCTCGAGCGATCGGTGGAAGAGGATCTGGCTCTCCGAGGTGACCTGGTCGCTGATGAAGAGGTTCAGGTCGCGGAAGCGCGCGGCGAAGAGGAGCCGCGTCAGCGTGTTGTCGATGCGGACGCCGGTCGTGCCGGTCCAGCGGGTCTGCTGCCCGAGCCCGGCCGAGCCGCCCTCCGCGTCGCTCCCGACCGGGTAGTCGAACTCGCTCTGGCGGGCGCCGACGAGGACCCAGTCGCTCGGGCGCTCGCCGAAGTAGATCCGGAACTGGTCGATCGACGGCGCGCCGTCGACGGAGACGGGCGGGAGATCCTTGACGTAGAGGTTCGGCTGGCCGCTCTGCGTCGCCTCGTTCACCGGGACGAGGACCGCCCCGACGCCGTGCGTGAAGGTGATCTTCTGGTTGACCCACGAGTTCGCCTGCGGGTTCTTCTCGGGGGCGAGCTCGCGCGCCGAGAGCATCACCTGGCGCTGCTCGCCGTCGATCAGATAGCGGTCCGTGTCGACGTCGACGAACTCGTAGTACTGGCGGACCGTCTGGACCTGGTCGATGACGTCGCGGAGCGGCCGGTAGTCCCAGACGCGGGCGCTCCGGAAGGTCTCGTCCTCGGCGGCGACGCTCGCCGCGGTGAGGGGCGCCTCGCCGCCGTAGTCGACCTGGCGCCAGTCGTCGAGGTCGTAGGCGAGCCGCGTCATCTCGATGTTGTTCCGGATGTACGGCTGCTCCTGGGCGAACTGGTTCGGGACGACGGTGAAGCGCTGGATGAACTCCGGGTAGAGCGTCCCGAGGACGACGGATGCGCCGAGCCAGATCGCGACCGTCATCGCGAGCGGCCAGACCATGTTCGTGAAGGCGCCGCCGACGAGGAACGCGGCGGCGAGCGCTGCGATCGCCGTGAGGACGTCGAGGCCGAGGAAGCGGGCGTTCGCGTCCGTGTAGCTGACGCCGGTGGCGACGCCCTGGGCGCCGTAGACGAGCTCGTACTTGTCGAGCTGGTACCCGGCGGCGACCGAGAGGAGGTAGAGGCCGGCGAGGACGCCGATGTGGACCCGGATCGGCGTCGTGGGGCGGAGGTCACCGCGGAGCCCCGCGAGGAGGTACCGGGCGCCGGCGACGATGAGCGCGCCGACGACGAGCCCGTTGAGGACCGACTGGACGAGCCGGAGGAACGGGAGGTCGAAGAGGAAGAACGAGATGTCCTGCCCGAAGACCGGGTCCGGGGCGGCCGCACCGGCGGCGTCGAACGGGACGCGGTTGAGGTAGAGCTGGATCGTCTCCCACGACCCGGCGGCCGCGGCGCCGATCCCGAGCGCGAGGAGGAGCGAGAGGCCGACGATGAGCGGGATCCCGACCGGCCCGAGATCGGGCATCGAGGCGCCCGGCGTCACGTCGCGGGCCCCGCCCGACCGGGCCCGGTAGCGGTCGTCGCCCTGACCGGAGACGGTCCAGCCGCGCTCCCCGGCGGCGGCCGCCTCGTTCATCCGGTCGATGAGGCGGGCGAGGGTCCCGCGGCCGTCCGGATCCGGCGGCGGGCCGAGCCGACCGGCGACCCAGAGGTTCCCGAGCAGGAAGAGGAGCGCGACGGCGAGGGCGGCGGCGAAGAGGATCAGCTGCGTCCCGACGCGGGTCCAGAAGACGTCGTCGTAGCCGACGCTCGTGAACCAGATCGCGTCGGTCCAGAGGTCGAGGACGAAGCCGCCGAGGAGGAAGACGAGGAAGGCGACCCCGGCGACGACGGTGAGGGAGACCTGGCGGACGGCGCCGATCCCGGCGCCGTCGTTCGGTCCGCCGGCGCCCCGGCGCGGCGGGCGCGGCCCGGACCCGCCGGGTCCGTCGGCGCGGGGCCGCCGGATCGGCTCCGGCTCGTCGTCCGCGTCCCGGTCGCCGGGGTCGCGCGGACCGCTCTCGCCGGGCGGCCGCTCGCCGCGGGCCATCGCGGCCTCGGCTTCCTGGCGGCGCCGCAGCTCTTCCATGAACTCGCCGAAGAGGTCCTTCATCGTCTCGCGATCTCTCGTGGGCGGTGGGACTCAGGGGTCGAGGGGGTCGGGCGTCTGGGAGGAAGCGTACGACGAATCCCGTTCAGGGGCTGCCGAGCCGCTCCGCCGCACGCCGGAACCCGTCGAGCGCGGTCGCCGCGAGCTCCGACGGCTCCATCGTCGCGGCCCGCATCGGCTCCCAGCGGAAGCCCGCGACGACGATCGCGGGCGCGGTCCACGGGCGCCCCTCGTCCTCCGGGGCGACGCCGAGCCGGAGGCGGATCATCTGCCGTCCGCCCTCCTCGAGGATCATCCCGGAGAGGGCGCCCGCGAGCGCCGGGCCGAGCCGGGCGAGCGGCGGGTCGGCGGGCGGGCCGGAGCGCGGCGCGAGGGCGCGGAGCGGGACGATCCCCGCGTCGTCGGCGACCCAGAGGAGCGCGAGCCACCAGCCCTCGAGGTCGCGGACCTCCGAGACCCCGGCGCGGAGCGTCCCGCCGGGGGCGCGGACCTCGACCTCGGGGGCGACCGAGCTCCCGGGGACCGCGAGCCGGTCGCTCATCGGCGCCCGGACCGGTCCTCCTCGCCCTCGTCGGTCCCGATCAGGAGGCGGAGGAGGAGGCCGCGGCGCGGCCGGGGACGCTCGGGGAGGGCGACGGTCGTGACGCCGGGGATCGGCGGGAGCTCGTCCTCTGCGGCGCCCGGCTTCGGGAGCGTCGCGCCGCACGACGGACAGACGGCGGCCGACTTCGCCCGCGACGCCTTCGGGAGCGGCTCCGAGCACCAGGGGCAGGCGGTCACTCCCATTCGATCGTCGCCGGCGGCTTCGAGCTGATGTCGTAGACGACGCGGTTCACGCCGGGCACCTCGTTCACGATCCGGGCGGAGATCCGCCCGAGGACGTCGTACGGGAGCTTCGCCCAGTCGGCGGTCATCCCGTCCTCGGAGGTGACGGCGCGGATCGCGACGACGTTCGCGTAGGTGCGGCCGTCGCCCATGACGCCGACGGAGCGGACCGGGGTGAGGATCGCGAACGACTGCCAGACGCTCCGGTAGAGGCCGGCCGCCTTGATCTCGTCGATCACGATCCAATCCGCCTCGCGGAGCGTGTCGAGCCGCTCGGCGGTCACCTCGCCGATGATCCGGATCGCGAGGCCGGGGCCGGGGAAGGGCTGGCGCTGGACCATCGCCTCCGGGAGCCCGAGCTCCAGCCCGACGACCCGGACCTCGTCCTTGAAGAGGTACCGGAGCGGCTCGATCAGCTGGAACCGGAGGTCCGCCGGGAGGCCGCCGACGTTGTGGTGCGTCTTGATCTTCTGGGCGGTCTTCGTGTCCGAGGTGGCCGACTCGATCACGTCTGGGTAGAGGGTCCCCTGGGTGAGGAAGTCGATCCGCCCGAGCTTCGTCGCCTCCTCCTCGAAGACGCGGATGAACTCGTCGCCGATGATCCGGCGCTTCTGCTCCGGGTCGATGACCCCCGCGAGCCGGGCGAGGAAGCGCTCCCGCGCGTCGACCATCACGAGCCGCATCCCGAGGTTCGCCTCGAAGGTCGCGCGGAGGAGCTCCGACTCCTTCTTCCGCATCAGCCCGTGGTCGACGTAGATGCACGTGAGCCGGTCGCCGACCGCGCGATGGACGAGCGCCGCCGCGACCGCCGAGTCCACCCCGCCGGAGAGCGCGCAGATCACCTTCCCGTCGGAGCCGGTGGACGCGGCGTGCCCGTCGACCCGGTCGCGGATCTCCGCGACGGTCGTCTCGATGAAGTTCGCCGGGGTCCACGCGGGGGCGATCCGGGCGATCCCGGTCACGAAGTTGCGGAGGAGGTCCTTGCCGCGCGGCGTGTGGACGACCTCGGGGTGGAACTGGATCCCGTAGAGGCGCCGGTCCGGGGCGGCGAGCCCCGCGTACGGCGTCGAGTCGGTCTGGGCGGTCGCGACGAAGCCCTCGGGGAGCCGGGTGATCGAGTCGCCGTGGCTCATCCAGACCGGCTGATCCCGCTCGAGCCCGGCGAAGAGCGCGTCCGACTCGCTCGTCACGTGGACCGACGCCGGCCCGTACTCGCGCTTCGCGGAGGCGGCGACCTCGCCGCCGAGCTCGCGCGCCATCAGCTGCGCGCCGTAGCAGATCCCGAGGACCGGGAGCCGGCCGCCCCAGATCGAGGCGTGCGGCCGCGGCGCCCCGGCGTCGTAGACGGAGTTCGGGCCGCCGGAGAGGATCACCGCGCGGACGCCGCGTCGCTCGAGCTCGTCGACCGGCGTGTCGTGCGGGAGGAGCTCGGAGTAGACGTTCAGCTCGCGGACCCGGCGGGCGATCAGCTGCGCGAACTGGCTCCCGAAGTCGAGGACGGCGACGACGCCCGGCTCCGGGACGATCGCGGCCGTCGGCGGCGGGTCCGACGGCGCCCGCGACGGCGCGGGCGCATCGAGCGCGACCTCGAGATAGGCCTCGACCTCCGCGTCGTCGGGCGCGAGGACCCGGTGCCCGGCGTTCGCCGCGTCGCCGTGGACGGTCTTCCCGCGCTCGGTCCTCCCGCGCTCGGTCACGCTCGATCGATCCTCCGTCGGCCGCGTCCACCCCGTCCGCGACAGTCTATCGGTGGGCTCACGACCGGTTCCGCATCGCCTCGGCGGCCATCGCGAGGTAGCCGTCGATCCGCTCGACGACGACCGGCGGCGTCCCGAGCTCGGCCGCCGTCACGGCGAGCGAGGCGCGCATCGCCTCGAGCCAGTGGTCGCGCTCCTCCGGCCCGATCGGGAACTCGAAGTGACGCGCTCGGAGGCGGGGGTGGCCGCGCTCGGCGGAGTAGGTCGTCGGGCCGCCCCAGTACTGGGCGAGGAAGAGGGTGAGGCGGCGTCGGGCGGGGCCGAGGTCATCCCGCTCGGGGTAGAGGCGAAGGAGGACCTCGTCGGTCGCCACCCGATCGTAGAAGCCGTCGACGAGCCGCTCGAAGAACGGCATCCCGCCGGCGGCCTCGAAGACGCTCGTCTCGTCGTCGGCTCCGGCGGCGGCCGGTTCGCTCGTCACGGGTCCCGGGTCAGCCGCCGCGCTGCCAGCTCTTCCCCTCGGTCTGCACCGACGGGGCATGGACGATCTCGACCGCCTGCATCTCGCGGAGCGTGCGGGCCCCGAGGGCGGCCATCGACTGGCGGAGCGCGCCGACGAGGTTCTCGGAGCCGTCGGTGACGCGCGCCGGGCCGAAGAGGATCCGCTCGAGGCTCCCGACCGTCCCGACCGAGATCCGCGTCCCGCGCGGGAGCGTCGGCGACGGGGCGGCCATCCCCCAGTTCGTCCCCCGGCCGGGCGCCTCCTCGGCGCGGGCGAGCGGCGAGCCGAGCATCACCGCATCCGCTCCGGCGGCGATCGCCTTCGCCAGCTCGCCGCCCCGGCGCATCCCGCCGTCGGCGACGACCGGGACGTACCGGCCGGTCTCCTTCATGTACGCGTCGCGCGCGGCGGCGACGTCGGCGATCGCGGTGACCTGCGGGACGCCGATCCCGAGGACCTCGCGCGTCGTGCACGCGGCCCCGGGCCCGACGCCGACGAAGACCGCGGCGGCGCCCTGCTCCATGAGGGCGAACGCCGCTTCCGCGTTCGTCGTGTTCCCGACCGCGACCGGGATCGGCATGAAGCGGGTGAAGTCGCCGAGCTCGAGCGGCTCGTAGCCGGTCGCGAGGTGGCGGGCGCTGCTCACCTGGCTCTGGACGAGGAAGAGGTCGGCGCCGTGCTCGGCGCAGAAGGGACCCCACCGTCGGGCCGCGGCGGGGGTGGCGGCCACCGCGACCTTCGAGCCGGCGTCGCGGATCGCGGCGAGGCGTCGGGCGACGAGCTCCTCCTGAAGAGGCTCGGCGTATGCCGCCGCGAGCAGCCCCTGGACCTCGTCCTTCGGCGCGGCCGCGATCCGGGCGAGGACGGCGTCGGGGTCGGGGAAGCGACCCTGGACGCCCTCGAGGTTGAGGACCGCGAGCCCGCCGAGGCGGGCGAGCTCGCCGGCGAGCCGCGCGTCGACGACGGCGTCCATCGCGGCGGCGAGGACCGGGATCGCGAGCGGGATCCCGGCGAAGACCTGGGAGAGGTCGACGTCGCCGGGCTCGACCGTGCTCGTTCCGGGAGCGAGCGAGACGTCCTCGAAGCCGTAGGTCGGGCGGATCGCATCGACCTTCGAGCGGAAGACCCGCCGGGCCGCGGGATCGGTCGCCGAGACCGGGACGCCTCTTCCGTGCTGCAACGCGGCCCTCCAGGGTTGCCGGCGCTGCCGGCGGGGGTGAGCGGGTTGCACGCCAGTCTACAGCGGCGCCGCGGAGGCGGCCGGATCGACGACCCCGATCGACGTGCCGCACCGGCGTCCGGCCGCGCCGCGCAGCCGTGGCGCGTCCCTCAGGTCAGTGCCCGGGCCCCCGCGAGCGTCAGCTCGAACCAGACGGCGCGCGCCGGGTCCGCGAGATCCTCGGCGATCCGCCGGAGCGCCTCGCGATAGCCGGGCCAGACGACCTCGGCGATCGCGTCCTCGATCGGGACCCACCGGTGCCCGTCGTGCTCGTGCGAACGGACGGGCTCGATCCCCGGGCGGACGACGACGGCGAAGACCGCGCTCAAGACGACGGCGTCGACCGACGGCTCGTGGAACTGGTTCACGAGGTCGAGGTCGTAGAAGGCCTCGATCCCGTCGGCGGCGATCCCGGTCTCCTCGGCGAGCTCGCGGAGCGCGCCGAAGGTGATCCGCTCCCCCGGCTCGAGCGACCCGGAGACGCACTGCCAGAGGCCGGGGAGGATCCGGCCCGGGGCGCGGCGGAGGAGCAGGGTCTCGAGGCGGTCGCCGGCGCGCCGGACGACCCAGCAGTCGACGAGGTCCGGCCTGAGGCTCACGGGGCGGCGGCGATCAGAGCCGCTCGAACCGCTCGACCGGGACGACGAAGACCGTCGCCCCGCCGATCTCCACCTCGAGCGGGTACGGCATGAAGAACTCGCCCGGCTCGACGATCGGCGGCAGCGGGTCGACGACCTGGGTCCGGGCGCGGCACGTCTCGCGGACGATCCCGAGGATCTCGTCGATCCGATCCTCCTCGGCGCCGACGAGGACGGTCGCGTTCGACTGGCGGAGGAACCCGCCCGACGACTGGAGGCGGGTCGCCCGGTGGTCGGCGGCGAGGAGCGCCTCGACGAGCGGGCCCGCATCCTCGCCGTGGACGATCGCGATGACGAGCTTCACGGGGACGAGTATCGGTCAGGCGGGCCGCCGGGTCCACCCTCCCGGGGACGGTCGGGGGACCGGCCCGGGGAGGGGGCTCGTCGCGACCCCCTACAATGCGCGGGACGACCCCGGAGGAGGAGCTGGTGGCGATCGAGGGACCCGGCACGGAGACGAAGCTCGACGCGCTGACCGACGCAGCGGCTGCGCTCGCGCGGGCGAGCGACCTCGACGCCGCGATCGGGGCGATCCTCGACGCGACCGTCGGCGCGGTCGGCGCGACCGCCGGCGCGGTCTTCCTCCGCCAGCCCGACTCGCCGATCCTCTACGTCGCCGCCCGCCACGGCCTCGACGACGCCGCGGTCGCGACCTTCGAGCGCGAGGTCGAGGACCCGGCCCACCCGGTCGCCGCCGCCGCCCGCGACGTCGCCGCGGTCTTCGACCGCCCGGTCGTCGGCGCCGAACCGCGGGCCCGCTCGGCGGCGGACCTCCCGCTCGTCGTCACCCACGAGGGCCTCGACCTCGCCCTCGGCGTGATGACGCTCGCCTGGGCGAGCGCGCGGACGACCTCCCGGAGCGAGCAGCAGCTCGCGCGCGCCGCCGCGGACCTCATCGCCGCCGCGGTCGACCGGGCGCACCTCGGCGCGCTCCTCGCCGAGCGGGCGGAGTGGTACGAGCGGCTCACCCACACGGACGCCCTCACCGGGCTCGCGAACCGGCGGACCTTCGAGCGGGTCCTCGAGATGGACCTCGCCCGGGCCGCGCGGCAGCGGACCGAGCTCTCGCTCGTCGTCTTCGACGTCGACGACTTCGGGAACCTGAACGCGACCCGCGGCCACGCCGTCGGCGACGACGTCCTCCGGACGATCGCCGCGACGATCGCGGAGGGGGTCCGCCTCGTCGACACCGTCGCCCGGCTCGGACCGGACGAGTTCATCGTCAGCGCCCCCGGGGCGGGCGGCGTCGTCGTCGCCCGCCGCATCCTCGCGACGCTCGCGGCCGGGAACGCGGAGGGCGGGGAGCCGTTCACCACCTCCGCCGCCGTCGTCCGCTACCCGAGCGACGGGGCGGACGGTCCGGAGCTGATCGCGGCCGCCGAGGCGGCGATCGCCCGGGCGAAGGCGCAGGGCCCCGGTTCGGTCGAGGCCGCGGAGTACCTCGCGCCCTAGGCCCCGGGCGTCCCGACGGCGAGCCCGAGCCGCCGGACCGCATCGGCGAGCGAGCCCGCGACCGTCGCCTCGTCGCGAGTCGCGTCGACGACGACCCAGCGGGCCGGGTCCTCGGCCGCGAGCCGGAGGAAGCCCGCCCGGACCCGCTCGTGGAACGCGACGTCGAAGGCCGACTCGAACCGGAGATGCTCGTCGGAGCCCTTCCGCGCGAGACCGGCGGCGACCGGGACGTCGAGGAGGATCGTGAGGTCCGGCCGGAGGCCGCCGGTCGCGTAGGCGCCGATCGCCCGGAGCTCGTCGACCGGCTGCCCGGAGCCGAAGCCCTGGTAGGCGAGCGTCGAGTCCGCGTACCGGGCGACGATGACGACCTCGCCGCTCGCGAGCGCCGGCTCGATCACCTCGTCGACGTGCTGGGCGCGGGCGGCGTTGAAGAGGAGGACGTCGGTCCGCGGCCCGATCGGGACCTCGGCCGGGTCCGCGCGGAGGAGCAGCTCGCGGATCCGCTCGCCGGCGGCCGTCCCCCCCGGCTCCCGCGAGAGCCTCACCCGGTGCCCGGCGGCGGTGAGCGCCGCGGCGAGCCGGGCCGCCTGCGAGGTCTTGCCGCTCCCGTCGGGGCCCTCGATCGTGATGAACCGGCCGCGCGCGGCGTGCTGCCGGGGAGGGGCGGTCGGGTCGCTCACCGGGCGAGTCTACCGTCGCGACCCGGCCCGGCGCCGTCCGCGGTGCTAGGCTTCCGACCCGATGAAGGACCTCGCCGACCTCGCGCTCGACACCGCCACCGCAGCCGGCGCCGGCTATGCCGACGTCCGGATCGTCGAGCGGACGGAGGAGTCCGTGACGGTCCGCTCCGGGCGGCTCGAGGCCGCCGCCTCCGGGGCGGAGGACGGGGTCGGGGTGCGGGTCCTCGTCGACGGTGCGTGGGGCTTCGCGGCGACCCACCGACTCGAGCGACAGGACGTGGAGCGGGTCGCCGCCGAGGCGGTCGAGATCGCCCGGGCGTCCGCCACCGCGCTCAGGACCCCGGTCCGGCTCGACGACCGGCCGGTCGCGCGGGGCCGCTACGAGACGCCGTGCGCGGAGGACCCGTTCGCCGTCCCGCTCGAGCAGAAGGTCGCCGAGCTCCTCGCCGCCGATGCCGAGATGGGCCGGGTGAAGGGCATCGCGTGGACGGAGGCGACCTACGGGGCGCGACGCGAGCGGAAGACGTTCGCCGCCTCGGACGGCTCCTTCGTGGAGCAGACGATCGTCCACGCCGGGGCGGGCATCGAGGCGAACGCCGTCGAGGGCGACGAGCACCAGCGGCGGAGCTACCCGATGGACACCGGCTCGTGGCGATCCGCGGGCTACGAGCACATCCGCGGCCTCGGGCTCGTCGAGAACGCCGGGCGGATCGCCGAGGAGGCGGTCGCGCTCCTCTCCGCGCCGCAGTGCCCGTCGGGCCGGATGACGGTGATCCTCGACCCGAGCCAGCTCTACCTCCAGGTCCACGAGAGCTGCGGCCACCCGACCGAGCTCGACCGGGTCTTCGGGACCGAGGCGTCGTACGCCGGCACTAGCTTCCTCACGACGGACAAGCTCGAGGCCGGCTTCCGGTACGGCTCCGACCTCGTGACGATCGTCGCCGACGCGACCGAGCCGGGAGGCCTCGGCACCTTCGGCTGGGACGACGAAGGGGTCGCCGCCCAGCGGGTCCCGCTCGTCGAGGACGGGATCTTCGTCGGCTACCTCTCGTCCCGCGAGACGGCCCCGCGGATCGGGCGACGGAGCGGCGGGGCGATGCGGGCCGACGGCTGGAACCGGATCCCGCTCATCCGGATGACGAACGTCAGCCTCGTGCCGCGCGACGGGATGTCGCTCGGGCAGATCATCGAGTCGACCGACGACGGCCTCTACCTCGTGACGAACCGCTCGTGGTCGATCGACGACCGGCGGCTCAACTTCCAGTTCGCGACCGAGGTCGCGTACGAGGTGAAGGGCGGGAAGATCGGCCGGCTCCTGAAGAACCCGACGTACACCGGGATCACGCCCGAGTTCTGGCGCTCGTGCGACGCCGTCGCGGACGCGAGCAGCTACCGGATGTTCGGGACCCCGAACTGCGGGAAGGGCGAGCCCGGCCAGGTCGGCTTCGTCGGCCACGGGGTGAGCGGCGCCCGGTTCCGCGACGTCCAGGTCGGGGTCGGGAAGTGGCGCGGATGAGGTACGCGCCGCCCCCGCGCGATCCCGCGCCGACGCTCGAGCTCGCCGAGGCCGCGGTCCGGCACGCGCTCGACGCCGGGGCCGACGAGGCCGAGGCGGTGGTCCTCGCGAGCGACTCGGCACTCACCCGCTTCGCGAACAGCGAGATCCACCAGAACGTCGCCGAGCGGAGCCTCGAGGTCCGGCTCCGGTTCATCCGCGACGGCCGGTCCGGGGTCGTCACCGCCGACGCGACGGACGACGAGGGGCTCCGCCGGCTCGCCGGATCGGCCGCCGGCCTGACGAGGCTCCTCGAGCCGCAGCCGGACCTCCCGTCGCTCCCCGACCCGACGCCGCTCCCAGAGGTGACCGGCGCGTTCGCCGAGGCGACGGCGACGGCGTCGCCGGCGATGCGGGCCGAGGGGGCACGGGCCGTGATCGCGGCGGCCGACGCGGCGGGTGTCGGGTCGTTCGGTTCGTTCACGACCTCGGTCGACTGGACGGCCGTCGTCAACTCGCGCGGGATCCGCGTCGCGGAGGCGCGGACCCGGGCGCACCTCGTCACGGTCGCGATGGGCCCGGACGAGGGGACGGGCTACGCGGAGTCGTGCGCGGTCGACGTCGGCACGATCGACGCGGCGGCGCTCGGCCGGGAGGCGGCCGCGACCGCCCGTGCCTCGGCGCGTCCGGTGGACATCGCCCCGGGCGACTACCCGGTCGTCCTCGCGGAGTACGCGGTCGGCGACATCCTCGACTACCTCGGCTACTGCGGCTTCTCCGCCCTCGCCGTCCAGCAGGGACGCTCGTTCTTCGAGGCGGGGAAGCGGATCGGCTCGCCCCTCGTGACGATCTGGGACGACGCGCTCGACCCGGCCGGGACGCCGGCGTCGTTCGACTTCGAGGGCGTCGCGAAGCAGCGGGTCCCGCTCGTCGTCGACGGGGTCTGCCGCGAGATCGTCCACGACGCGGCGACGGCCGCCGCCGCGGGACGCCGCTCGACGGGCCACGGCCTCCCCGCGCCGAACACGTGGGGCCCCTTCCCGCTCAACATGGTGATGCGCGCCGGCGACGCGAGCCGCGACGAGCTGATCGGCGGCCTGGAGCGGGGGCTCCTCGTGACGCGGATCTGGTACTCGAACCCGGTCCACCAGAAGCAGCTGATCATGACCGGGATGACCCGCGACGGGACCTTCCTCGTCGAGGGCGGACGGATCGTCGGACCGGTCCGGAACCTCCGCTTCACGCACAGCTATCTCGATGCGCTCGCCGCGACGAGCGCGGTCGGCCGCGAGCGGCGGACGATCTCGGGGATGCTCGGCACGTACGTCGTCCCGTCGATCCGGGCCGACTCGTTCACGTTCACGGGCGCGACGGAGCGCTGACTTCGCGGGAGGCGGACGGATGGCGAAGATCGGCTACGCGGCGATGCTCGAGCAGTTCCACCCGACGGACCTGCTCGACTGGTGCGCGCAGGCGGAGGCGGCGGGGTTCTCGGCGGGCTTCATGGTCTCCGAGCACTTCCACCCGTGGACGCCGCAGCAGGGCCAGTCCGCCTTCGCGTGGAGCTTCATGGGGGCGCTCGGGACGCGGACGTCGCTCCCGTTCGGCACCGCCGTCACCTGCCCCGGCTTCCGCTACCACCCGGCGGTCATCGCCCATGCCGCCGCGACGCTCGGTGCGATGTTCCCCGGCCGCTTCTACCTGGGGCTCGGCGCCGGGGAGGCGCTCAACGAGCACGTCGTCGGGTCGTTCTGGCCGGAGATCGGCGTCCGGAGCGCGATGATGTTCGAGTCGATCGAGATCATCAACAAGCTCTTCACCGGCGAGGTCGTCAAGCACAAGGGCGAGTACTTCACGCTCGAGAGCGCCCGTCTCTACACCCGCCCGGAGAAGCCGGTCCCGATCCTCGTCGCCACCGCGGGCCCGGTGAACGCGAAGAAGACCGGGAAGTACGCGGACGGGATCATCACCGTCGGCGCGGCGGACGAGAAGATCGCGATGCTCTGGGGGAAGTACGAGGAGGGCGCGAAGGAGGCGGGCAAGGACGTCACGACGACGCCGAAGCTCCTCCAGATCCACGTCTCCTGGGCGCGGACCGACGACGAGGCGGTCGAGAACGCGATGAAGGAGTGGCCGAACGGCGGGATGCCCTTCCCGAAGCAGGACATCAAGAACCCGGAGGACTTCGCCGCGATGGCGAAACTCGTCAGGCCGGAGGACTTCAAGAACCGCGTCCTCATGACGTCCGATCTCGGCAGGCACATCGCCCACATCCAGCACTACGTCGACATGGGCTTCGACGAGGTCCACGTCCACAACGTCGGCCGGAACCAGGCCGAGTTCATCGAGGTCTTCGGGAAGGACGTCATCCCGGCCCTCAGGCTCGGGTAGCCGTCAGCGGCGGGCGCCTCGTCCGTCGAAGAACCCGAGCCGGACGAGCAGGTCCCGGTTCGCCGCCACCGCCGCGTAGAGGAGCCGGACCGCGCGACGGAACGGGGTGACGCCGAGCCACGGGCGGACCGCGCCGCCCCCCGGGAGCCGGACCGCGATCGCGAGGATCGCGTCGCCGCCACGCGCCACCTCCCCGCTCCGCGGGTCGACGACGGTGAGCGCCTCGGCGAGATCGTGCGTCCCTGCAGCCGCGCGCACGTGGTCGTGGGCGGACCCGGGCGCCTCGGCGAGCGGGAGCAGCTCGAACGCCCGGCGGCCCCTCGGCCCGGCATCCCAGCGCCGGAGGTGCGCGACCGCCCAGCGGCAGAACGAGCACTCCCCGTCGTAGAGGACGACGAGCGACCCGGCGCCCCCGGTCAGCCCCACGAGCTGCGGGCCGTCTCGGGGTAGAGCCTGACGCGCCGGTACGGCTCCCGGCCGCGGGACCGCGAGACGACGTTCGCGCGCTCGGCGAGCTGGTGCTGGAGGCGGCGGATGTACGCGTTCTGCGGCGAGAGCTCCACCGGCTCCGAGCCGTGGAGGACGAGCCCGATCCCCTCCTCGGCCTCGCGGAGCGCCGCCTCGCGCGGGTCGATCGCGAGCGAGAAGATCGAGGTGAGGCTCGCCTCCATCTGGAGGACCGTGTTGCTCTTCAGGACGTAGACGGGCATCGAGCGCTCCTCCGCCTCGCGGAGCTGCGGCGTCTTCTGGCGGTACTCGCTCTTCAGCACCATGACGACGTCGGCCTCGTCCACGTCGCGCGCGACGACGACGGGGAGCTGGAGCTCGCGGACCGCCTGCTCGAGCCGCTTCCGGCTCACCCCGATCGGCAGGACCCGGATCGTCGGGAGGATCGACCCCTCCTCGTCGTCGTACCCGGCGTCCGCGTCTGCGCCGGACCCGAAGGCCTCGGCGGCGAGCTGCTCCGCGTTGACCGGGCCGGTCCCCTCCTCGGCCCGGAGCGACGTGATCGCCCGCTCCGCCTGGTCGAGCCACTCCTGCTGGCGGCGGAGCTCCCGGGCGTCGCGGGCGCGCGGCTCCGGGGAGGGGACGGCGCCGCGCTCGAGCGGACCGCGGTCCGCGATCTCGCCGATGACGAACGGGACGCCCGGCACGGTCGGCGCCGCGCCGCCGGGGGCGGCCGGACCGACTGCGAGGTCGCGACCGGAGAGCCGCTCCCCGGGGAGCGAGTACGGTCCCCCGGGCGGGCCGCCGTCGCCGCGGTCGTGGCGGGTGCCGGTCCCGCGACCCGCCGACTCGCGGCCGCCCGGCTCGCGGCCGCGCGCCCCCCGCCAGCCGCCGGACTGACCGGGCCGGTACCCCGGGCGGTACGCCGCTCCCTGCTCCCCGTGGCCGCCGCGGTACGAGCCACCGCGCCAGCCCGGCTCCATCCGCCATGGCGCGCCGCCACCGACGAGGCCGGCGAAGCGCTCGGTGCCGAGACGCTCGCGCGGCGACGGGCGCGGCCGCGACTGGGACCGGTGGACCCCCTCCTCGTCGCGCCACCGGAGCTCCGGCGCCTCGGGCTCCCCGCGGAGGAGCGAGTCGACGGTCTCCGCGACGTCGGCGTGGACGATCACCCGGTCGCGGTCCTGGATCTCGATGACGACGTCGAAGGTGGGCGGCGCCTTCCGCTCGAGGACGCTCTTCTGCGAGCGGCGGCGGCGGGCTTCCTCGTCGCCGAGCGTGACGCTCTGGATCCCGCCGATCAGGTCCGAGAGGGTCGGGTTGAGCATCAGGTTGTCGAGGTTGTTCCCGTGCGCCGTCCCGATCAGCTGGACGCCCCGCTCCGCGATCGTCCGGGCGGCCTGCGCCTCGAGCTCCGTCCCGATCTCGTCGATGACGATCACCTGGGGCATGTGGTTCTCGACCGCCTCGATCATCACCTCGTGCTGGAGCGAGGGCGTCCGGACCTGCATCCGGCGCGCCTTGCCGATCGCCGGATGCGGGATGTCGCCGTCCCCGGCGATCTCGTTCGACGTGTCGACGACGACGACCCGCTTGCGGAGGTCGTCGGCGAGGACGCGCGCCGCCTCGCGGAGCATCGTCGTCTTGCCGATCCCCGGGCGGCCCATGATGAGGATCGACTTCCCGCTCTCGACGAAGTCCCCGATGATCTCGATCGTCCCGAAGACGGCGCGCCCGATCCGGCAGGTGAGCCCGACGATCTTCCCGTTCCGGTTCCGGATGGCGCTGATCCGGTGGAGCGTCCGCTCGATGCCCGCCCGGTTGTCGTCGCCGAACGACCCGATGTGGTCGACGACGTAGCCGATGTCGGCCTCGGTGACCTCGCGCTCGAGGAGCATCACCTCGTCGTTCGGGAAGCGCGCCTCGGGACGCCGGCCCAGGTCGAGGACGACCTCGATGAGGTCGGACCGGTCCGGGAGGGCGCGGACGGCGGCGACCACCTCCGGCGGGAGCGCCGTCAGGAGGAGCTCGAGGTCGTCGGCCGCCTCGCGGCGGGTGGCTGCGGTCGGGCGCGGGTCGGGCACGGTCTCTCCTTCCACGCTCAGCGGATCGCGGGGACGAGCGCCGGCTGGGCGACGCGGACGAGCGTCTCCTTCAGGAGGAGGACGACGCTCGCGACCGTCGCGAAGCCCGCCTCCTCGAGGCGGCGGTCGAGCGGCGCCTCGTACGTGCGGACCGGGGAGATGACGCCGTGCTCCCGCCGGTCGCCGCCGCGATGCTCGGCGATGACGCCGAGACCGTGGCGGATCGCGCCGGACGGGTCGGCCCCGGGACGGGCGATCACCTTGAGGTAGTGCGGCTGGTCCGCCTCCGCGACCCCCACCTGGACGAAGGCGTCGAGGAGCGTCCCGTCCTCGCCCCCGTCCTCGGCCTCGACGACGAACGAGCGGACGTCCGCGAAGCGGAGGAGCGGCGCGAGGCTGGAGCGCGGGACGCGCCACGCGCCGCCCTGCCGCTCCCAGTCGACGAGCCGGTAGGCCTCGAGCCGCCGGACGGGGACCGGGGTCGTCGCCTCGTAGAGGCGGCTGAGCGCGAGGGCGTCGAGCGGGGTCGTCGGCCGGATCCGTGCCGCGGCGATCTCGTCCCGGCCCATCGGCTCGGGGAGCGGCCGGTCGGCCGGGCGGACCATCACGAGCTCCTCGCCGTAGCGGGCGAAGCCCGACTGCATGAAGAGCTCGACGTTCCCCGCCCGGTCGAGGCACGCGACGTGGAGGCGGATCGCCCCGCGCCGGGACCCCTCGCGCATCAGCTGCTGGAGGAGGCGGAAGCGGATGTCGCCGGCGGTCGCCGCCCCGATCGCGTCGAGCTCCACGATCGTCCACTCGTCGCGATGGCCGTCCCGCTCGACCCTCAGGAGGCCCGCGACGGTCCCCGACTCCTCGTAGACGTAGAGCAGGTCATGCGGGCTGAAGGCGCCGAGGGGGAGCCGGAAGAGACTGAAGACGCCGATCGGCGGACCGCTCACCGGCAGCCCGAGCGAGCGGGTCTCCTGCGCCTCCCGCTCGGCGAGCCGGGAGAGCTCCCCGAGCGCGGCGAGGTCCGTGAGGCGCGCGATCCGGACCTTCCCGGGGCGCGCGCTCATCCGCCGACCCGCTCCCCTGCCGACCGGCGGGTGGGGTGGCGGCGGCGACCGGATCCCTCGCCGGGCTGCTCGTGCTCGGTCGCCATCGTCGCGACGAGGCGGTGGAAACGGGTCTCCCCCGCGAGCTCCGGATGGAAGGCGGTCGCGATGACGTTCCGCTCGCGGACGGCGACGATCCGGCCGTCCTCGAGCCGGGCGAGGACGTCGACGCCGGGCCCGACCCGCTCGATGACCGGCGCGCGGATGAAGACCGCCCGGACCGGCTGGTCGCCGAGGACGGGGACGGGAAGGTCCGCCTCGAACGAGTCGAGCTGGCGGCCGAACGCGTTCCGCGCGACCGTGACGTCGAGGAGGGGGAAGACCGGCTCGTCCCCGCCCGAGATCTCCTTCGCGAGGATGATCATCCCGGCGCACGTCCCGAAGATCGGCGCGCCGCGGGCCGCGAGCTCGAGCACCGGCTCCCGGAGCCCCCATCGATCGATCAGCTTCCGCATCGTCGTGCTCTCGCCGCCGGGGAGGATCAGGCCGCTCACCCCGGCGAGGTCGCGGGGAAGGCGCACCTCGACCGCCTCGACGCCGATCCGGCGGAGGAGCTGGACGTGCTCGATGAACGCCCCCTGGAGGGCAAGGACCCCGATCCTCACGAGAGGGGTGCCGCCGCGCGGATCGCTCGCACCGGCCACCCGAGCCGGCCCACTACCAGCCGCGGACCGCCAGGCGCTCGTGCTCCGGGATCGCCTCGAGGGCGATCCCTCGCATCGCCCCGCCGAGCCCCTTCGAGACGTCGGCGATGATCGCCGGGTCCTCGAAGTGCGTCGTCGCCTGGACGATCGCGTTCGCCATCCTCGCCGGCGACTCGCTCTTGAAGATCCCCGAGCCGACGAACACCCCCTCGGCCCCGAGGTGCATCGCGAGCGCGGCGTCCGCCGGGGTCGCGATCCCGCCGGCGACGAAGTTCACCACCGGGAGCTTCCCCGCACGGGCGACCTCGCGGACGAGGTCGAGCGGCGCCTGCAGCTCCTTCGCCGCGACGAAGAGCTCGTCGTCGCGCATCGACGCGAGCCGGCGGATCTCGGCGTTCACGGTCCGGATGTGGCGGACGGCCTCGACGATGTTCCCGGTCCCCGCCTCGCCCTTCGTCCGCATCATCGCGGCGCCCTCGCTGATCCGGCGGAGGGCCTCGCCGAGGTTCCGCGAGCCGCAGACGAACGGGACCTTGAAGGCGTGCTTGTCGATGTGGTTCGACTCGTCGGCGGGGGTGAGGACCTCCGACTCGTCGATGTAGTCGACGCCGAGCGCCTCGAGGACCTGCGCCTCGACGATGTGGCCGATCCGGGCCTTCGCCATGACCGGGATCGTCACGGCGTCCATGATCCCGACGATCATCTCGGGGTCGCTCATCCGGGCGACGCCGCCCGAGGCGCGGATGTCGGAGGGGACGCGCTCGAGCGCCATGACGGCGACGGCGCCGGCGTCCTCCGCGATCTTCGCCTCGTCGGGGGTGACGACGTCCATGATGACGCCGCCCTTGAGCATCTGCGCGAGGCCCGTCTTGGTCGCCCAGGTGGAGGTCTCGGTCATGATCGGATCGGTCCTTCAGCGGTGGTGGTCGCGCCGAACGCCGCCGGGACGGCCCCGGCCCCGCGTCCGCACCTGATCATTCGCGGCCACCGCCTCCGCGGATTATCGCACGCGTGGTCGAACGGCCCGGCGACCGTCCGGTCCGGTCGCCGGGCTCATCGCCCCCCGCCGAGGACGAGCCAGCGGCAGCCGAGGAGCTCCGCGCACCGGAGCTCGCCCGCGGGCGTCCCGGCGACCCGGAGGACGACCGTCGCGACCGGCGGATCCCCCGGCGGCCGCGTCGGCACGAGGCGGAGCGTCGCGGCGCCGATCGCCGCGTCACGGGCGCCGCGACCGGCGAGCGACGGCCGGAACGGCCCGATCCCCGCGCCGACGAGGAGACGCATCCCGATCCGGTGGGTCTCGGCGACCGGGAGCTCGAGCCGCTCGAGCCTCACGGGTCCGCCGATCGGATGGGCCTCGGCCGCCCGCGCCGCCCGCTCCGCGGGCGTCCATTCGGCCGCGGCGCCGTCGTGCTCGATGAGGAACGGGGGTTCGAGGGGGCCGAGGCGGGACGCGGCGGCGAGCCGCCAGCGGACGACCCGGCCGTCCGGCCGCGTCCGCTCCCCGTCCAGCGGCCCGGCGAGGTCGGCGCCGCCGGCCCGCAGCCGGTCGACCTCGACGTCGAGCCGCTCGGTCGCCACGGCCCACGTCGCGAGCCCGCCGCCCGCCGCGAGCGTCCGGACGGTCGGCGCCCCGACCCAGGAGGCGGCGGCGAGCGTCGGGTCGCGCACCCCGATCAGCTCGAGGTAGGTGTCGCCGAGCCAGACGAGCCGGTTGAAGGTCCCGAGCCGCGCATGGTCGCCACCGCCGGTCGCCCGGAGGCCGAGCTCGCGCTCGAGGAGCGCCGCCGCGCCGTCGGGGTCGGCGACGGCGATGACGAGGTGGTCGATCCGGGTCGGCACGTGCGCAGCGTAGCGCCGCGACGACGCGCCCCCGGGGCGGTACCCTCTCGTGGCGCATGGAGGGTCCGATGACGAGCGACTACGCGACGACGCGCGAGCGGCTCCTAGCTGAGCACGCCGAGGCGCGGCGCCGCCGCGACGCGGCGGAGCACGGGAGCGACGCCCACCGAAAGGCGATCGCCGAGGTCGGCCGGATCGAGGTCGAGCTCGCGCGACTCGCGAGGGACCAGGACCCGCCGCTCGTCTGACGCGGCGCGATCCGCGAGCTGCCCGGTCCGTGGTCCGCACGGACCGCGACCCGGACCCCTGCTAGCATCGCGGCGATGGATGGGGTCGTCCTCGTGCTCAACCAGAACTACGAGCCGCTGAACGTCTGCAACCTGCCTCGCGCGTTCCGGCTCGTCTTCGGGTCGAAGGCCGAGGTGATCGAGTACGACCACCAGGTGATCCGGACGCCACGGGAGAGCTACCGCGCCCCGTCGGTGATCCGGCTCCAGCACCAGGTCCGCCGGCCGCGGCCCCGGGTGAAGCTCTCGCGCCGGGAGGTCTTCAATCGCGACCGGCACACCTGCCAGTACTGCGGGCGGCAGGCGAACGACCTGACGCTCGACCACGTGGTCCCGCGCCGCCATGGCGGCGGCCACTCGTGGGAGAACCTCGTCGCCGCCTGCAAGGCGTGCAACCACCGCAAGGGCTCCCGGACCCCGGAGGAGGCGCATCTCAGGCTCGTCCGCCCGCCGTTCGAGCCGCGGAGCGACGTCTACTCGCTCTTCACCCCCTACCTGGACGACGCGCGGAACGAGGCCTGGCGCGGCTACCTCTTCCTCGGTCGGAGCTGAGGCGATCGGCGCGCCGGTCGCCCCGCCCGCGCTCCCCCCGGCGGTGGGGGCGCTCCTCGACGAGCTGGTGGACGCCGGTCACGCGGCCTTCGTCGTCGGCGGGTCCCTCCGCGACGCGCTCCTCGGCCGACCGGCGGAAGACTGGGATCTCGCGACGGACGCACGGCCGGAGCGGCTCCTCGAGCTCCACCCCGAGGCGCTCTACAAGAACCGCTTCGGGACGGTGATCGTCCGGCGCGACGAGGTCGCGTACGAGATCACGACGTTCCGGAGCGACCACGAGTACACGGACTTCCGCCGGCCGGGGCGGGTCGAGTTCGGGTCGTCGATCGAGGAGGACCTCGCTCGCCGGGACTTCACGGTGAACGCGATGGCGTGGGGGCGCCGACCCGGCGAGGCCGCCCCCGCGTACGTCGACCCGTACGGCGGCCGTGCCGACGTCGACGCGCGGCTCCTCCGGGCGGTCGGGGACCCGCACGCGCGCTTCGGGGAGGACGCGCTCAGGATGGTCCGCGCGGTCCGGCTCGCGGCGACGCTCGACTTCTCGATCGACCCGCCGACGCTCGCGGCGATCCGGACCCACGCCGGCCTCGCGGGCCATCTCTCCCAGGAGCGGGTCGCGGCGGAGCTGGAGAAGCTCCTCGCGGCGCCGCGGCCGTCGGTCGGGCTCCGGCTGATGGCGTCCACCGGCCTCCTCGACGTCGTCTTCCCCGAGCTCGCCGCGCAGCGCGGGATCCCCCAGGAGAAGGTGGCGGGGGAGGACCTCCTCGACCACACGCTCCGGAGCGTCGACGCGTCACCGGCCGGACGGCCGATCGTCCGGCTCGCGACGCTCCTCCACGATCTGGGGAAGCCGGCGACGCGGGCGGAGGGCCACTTCCACGGTCACGAGGTGGCCGGGGCCGAGCTCGCCGCCGCGTTCTGCCAGCGGCTCCGGATGCCGCGGGCGGTCGGCGAGCGCGTCGAGCTGCTCGTCCGCCACCACATGTTCACCTACGAGGCGTCGTGGAGCGATGCCGCGGTCCGGCGGTTCATCCGGCGGATCGGGCCGACCGCGATCGAGGAGCTCCTCCTCCTCCGCGAGGCCGACAGCGTCGGGAGCGGGATCCCGGCCGACTCGTTCGGGCTGACCGAGCTCCGGGAGAGGATCGAGGCGCAGCTCGCCGGCCCGGTCGCACTCGAGCGGAGCGACCTTGCGATCGACGGTGCGGACCTGATCGCCGAGCTCGGCGCGCAGCCCGGACCGGGGCTCGGAGCGGTCCTCGACGAGCTCCTGGAGCGGGTGATCGCCGACCCGGCGCTCAACGACCGGCCGACGCTCCTCGTCCTCGCGCAGGAGCTGCTGGCGGAGGAGCACTGAACGGTGCGACGATGGATCGGATGATCGAACCCCTCCTCCAGGCCGAGCGCGCGCTCGCCGTCGGGCTCCTCGACCGGGCCGAGGCGCTCTACGCGGCGACCCTCGAAGCCGACCCCCGGAACGCGATCGCGACCGTCGGCCTCGCCCGCGTCGCGATCGAGCGGGGCGACGAGGAGGGTGCGCTCCGACTCGGGCGCGCGGCGCTCGCGATCGACCCCGACGACCTCGTGGCGCAGCGACTCGTCGCCCGACTCGACGAGATCGGCGAGTTCCGGGCGGGCGCCCGGCCGACCGAACCCGACCGGGCCGGTGCGGGACCGGTCCCCGTGCCGCCGCCGCCCACCGCGCCCGCCGAAGCGCCGGCTGCCGACGACGCGCCACGTACCGACACGCCGCGTCCCGCCGTGCCGGGGGTCGACGC
>JBJOLT010000022.1:0-24858 GCA_046045415.1 Chloroflexota bacterium
CGGGATCGCGGCCGGCGAGCGGCGCCCCGGACCGGCGCGCGGACCCCGCCAGCAGGCGCTCCTCGCCGAACTCGCCGCCGACGGACCGGCGCGCGCGGCGCCGCTCGCGGCCCGCCATGGCGGTGGGACGGCGGCCGGCCTCGTCCGCCGCGGGCTCGTGACCGCCGAGCAGCGGGAGGTGGCGCGCCTGCCGCTCGCCGCCCGCCGCCCGGGTCGCCGGGGCGGCCGGCCGCCGGGGAGCGGTCTCACGGGTCCCCAGGCGGAGGCGGCCGCGAGCGTCGTCGCCGCGATCGAACGACGCGACGCGACGCCGCTCCTCCTGGAGGGCGTGACCGGGGGCGGGAAGACGGCGGTCTACGTCGAGGCGATCGCCGCGGCGCTCGAGGCGGGCCGGCGGGCGCTCGTCCTCGTCCCCGAGATCGCGCTCGCGCTCCCGCTCGTCGATCGGCTGCGCGCCGACCTCGAGGCGGAGGTCGCGCTCGTCCACTCGGCGCTCGGGGAGGGCGAGCGGGCTGACGAGTGGCGCCGGATCCGCGCCGGCCTCGCGGACGTCGTCGTCGGGACGCGCGTCGCGGTCCTCGCGCCGCTCGACGGGATCGGGCTCGTCATCGTCGACGAGGAGCACGAGGCGGCCTACAAGAGCGAGCGGACCCCCCGGCTCCAGGCGCGGGATGCGGCGATCGCGCTCGGGAGGCTCGCCGGTGCGGCGGTCGTCCTCGGGAGCGCGACGCCGTCGGTCGAGTCGTACGGGCGGGCCCGGCGCGGCGACTACCGCACGTGCAGGCTCGCCGACCGTCCGAGCGGCGCCGCCCCGACGGTGGAGCTCGTCGACCTCCGGGCCGAGCTCGCGGCGGGCAACCGCGGCCTCGTCTCGGGACGGCTCGCCGCGGCGCTCGCCGCGCTCGACGTCGCCGCCGGCGAGCGGGCGATCCTCGTCATCAACCGGCGCGGGAGCGCGTCCGCGGTCCTCTGCCGCGACTGCGGGGAGGCGCAGCGCTGCGGCGAGTGCGACCGGCCGCTCGTCTACCACCAGACCGGGAACACGCTCCGCTGCCACCACTGCGGGGGCGCGTCGCCGCCGGCGACCCGGTGTCCGGCGTGCGGGTCGGCGCGGATCCGCTATCTCGGCGGCGGGACCGAGCGGGTGGAGCGCGAGGTCCGCGAGGCCTTCCCGGCGCTCCGGGTGGGCCGGCTCGACCGCGACGTCGTCGAGCGGAAGGGGGCGGCGGAGCGGGTGCTCGACGCCTTCGCCGAGGGCGGGCTCGACGTCCTCGTGGGCACGAGCCTCGTCGCGAAGGGTCTCGACGTGCCGGAGGTGACCCTCGTCGGCGTCGTCTCCGCCGACGTCGCGCTCAACCTCCCGGACGAGCGCGCCGCCGAGCGGACGTACCAGCTGCTCGTCCAGGCGATCGGGCGTGCGGGCCGGGGGACCCGTCCGGGGCGGGCGATCGTCCAGACCTACCAGCCGGAGCACCCGGTCATCCGGGCGGTCGTCGCGGGCGACGCCGCGGCGTTCTACGAGTCGGAGCTCGCGCTCCGCGAGCGGTTCGGGTCGCCGCCGTTCGGCCGTCTCGTGAAGCTCACGCTCGCGCTCCCGGACCGGGAGGCCGCCGAACGGGAGGCGCGGCTCGTCGCGGATCGCCTTCGGTCCCTCGCCGGAGCGCTCGGGGTGCGCGTCGCGATCGCGGGGCCGGCGCCCGCCTACGTCGCCCGGCGCGCCGAGCGGTGGCGCTTCAACGTCGTGCTCCGCGGCGACGATCCGATCCGCCTCCTCGGGGAGCGGCCGGGACGAGGCTGGTCGATCGACGTCGACCCCGAGTCGCTCCTCTGACCGCCACGGGTCGCCGGGTATACTCGCGGCCATGAGCGTGAAACCGATCGTCCTTCTCGGCGACCCGCGCCTCCGCCTCCGGGGCGAGACCGTCGACAGCTTCGGCAAGCAGCTCCACGAGCTGATCGACGACCTGACCGACACGATGCGGCACGCGCCCGGCGTCGGACTCGCGGCGCCCCAGCTCGGCGAGGCGCTCCGCGTCTGCGTCATCGAGGTCGACGACCGGGTCCACGAGCTCGTCAACCCCGAGATCGTCCGCGCGAGCGGGAGCGACCGCGACCTCGAGGGCTGTCTCTCGATCCCCGGCTACTTCGCGTACGTCACCCGGAAGGAGAAGGTCTGGGTCGTCGCGCAGAACCGCCACGGCAAGCGGATCAAGGTCGCGGGCTCGGGGCTCCTCGGGCGCGCGCTCCAGCACGAGCTCGACCACCTCGAGGGAAAGCTCTTCATCGACTACCTCGACTCCCTCGACGAGCTGATCGCCGTCCCGGCGAGCGGCGAGTCGGAGGAGGTCTCCGAGGCGAGCGGCGCGCTCGCCTGACCCGGGGCCCCACGCCCCGATGACCGCCACCGCCCCGGTGCGTTCGCAGGACGGTCCGCTCCGGACCGTCTTCCTCGGTTCCGGCGCGTTCGCCGTCCCGATCCTCGACGAGCTGGTGGCCCACCCCCTCGTCCGGGTCGTCGGGGTCGTCTCCGCTCCCGACAGGCCGGCGGGGCGCGGCGGGGCGCCGACGCCGGTACCCGTCGCCCGACGCGCGGCCGAGCGCTCGCTCCCGCTCCTCCAGCCGGCCAGGATCAGGGACGAGGACGCGATCGGGGCGTTCCGTGCGCTCGCCCCCGACCTCGGCGTCCTCGCCGACTACGGGAGGCTCGTCCCGCCGGCGATCCTCGCGATCCCCGCTCACGGCATCCTCAACGTGCACCCGTCCCTCCTGCCGAGACACCGAGGCGCGACCCCCGTGCCGGCGACGATCCTCGCGGGCGACCCCGTCGCGGGCGTCACGCTCTTCCTGATGGACGAGGGCCTCGATACCGGCCCGCTCGTCGCGTCCGCATCGTGGCCGCTCGCCGGCGACGAGACGACACCGCTGCTCGAGGCGCGGGCCGCCGCCGAGGGGGCGGCGCTCCTCCGCGCGACGCTCGGCGACTATCTCGCCGGGCGGCTCGTCCCGCGACCCCAGCCCGAGCTCGGGGTGACGCTCACGCGGCCGTTCCGGCGCGAGGACGGCCGCATCGACCCGGCGCTCACGCTCCGGACGATCGAGCGGCGGGTCCGGGCGCTCGAGCCCTGGCCGGGGAGCTTCGTCGAGACGGCGGCTGGACGACTGCTCATCCGGCGGGTCGGCACCCAGCCCTTCCCGGACGGGGATGCGCCGCGTGCGGGCAGCCTCGTCGCCCTCGGGCGCCGCCTCGCCCTCGCGGTCGCCGACGGGCTCCTCCTCCTCGAGGAGGTCCGGCTCGCCGGACGTGCGGCGATGAGCGGCGAGGAGCTCCTCCGCGGTCAGCCCGGGCTCGCCGGCACGAGGATCGTCGGATGACGGATCGCGGTGCGGCCGGCGGGACGCCGGACCCGCGGCCCGGGCTCTCCGGCATGACCCCGGACGAGCTCGCCGCCTGGTTCGCCGCGCGGGGCGAGCCGCCGTACCGGACGCGCCAGCTCCTCGAGGCGATCTGGACGGGCCTCGCGCGCGAGACGGACGAGCTCCGGACGCTCCCGACCGCGCTCCGCGCGGACCTCGTCGCCGGGCATCGCGTCGACACGATCGTCACGACTGAGCTCGTCGCCGCCGAGGCGGGCAGGACCGTCAAGGGGCTCCACCGCCTCTCCGACGGGGCGCTCGTCGAGTCGGTCCTCATGCACTACCCGGCGAGGGGGGGCGGCCGCCCACGGGCGACGCTCTGCATCTCCAGCCAGGTCGGCTGCGCGGTCGCCTGCCCGTTCTGCGCGACGGGCGAGCTCGGCTTCGGGCGCGATCTCGAGACGGCGGAGATCCTCGACCAGGTCCGGGACGCGGCGCGCCGTCTCCGGGCCGACGGGCTGCGGCTGACGAACGTCGTCTTCATGGGGATGGGGGAGCCGCTCCTCAACCTCGAGCGGGTGCTCGCGGCGGTCGAGGCGCTGAACGACCCGGCGCGCTTCGGCCTCGGCGCCCGCCACGTCGTCGTCTCCACCTCCGGCGTCGTGCCCGGGATCCGGCGCCTCACGGCACTCGGGCCGCAGTTCACGCTCGCGATCTCCCTCCACGCGGCGCGGGATCCGCTCCGGGACCTGCTCGTCCCCCTCAACCGGCGCTGGCCGGTCGCCGAGGTCGTCGCGGCGGCGAGCGACCACGCGCGCGCCACGGGCCGGCGCGTCTCCTACGAGTACACGATGATCGACGGCGTGAACGACACCCCCGCCGACGCCGAGGCCCTCGCGACGCTGCTCCGGGGCGAGCTCGTGCACGTCAACCTCATCCCGATGAACCCGGTCGCCCACACGCCGTGGCGCGCGACGCCGATGCCCGAGATCGAGCGCTTCGCCGCGGTCGTCGCCGCGGCGGGGATCCCGGTGACGGTCCGCCGGAACCGCGGCCAGGAGATCGGGGCGGCGTGCGGGCAGCTCGCGGCGGACCGGGCGGGCCGGCCGGCGCCGATCGTCGTCGAGCGGCGGCGGGAGCGGCTCGTCGCCGAGAGCGCGCGTGCCCTCCGCGGCGAGCGGAGCGAGGCGGCCGCCCCCGTCCTCGCGGGGGAGCCGGGACCCGGCCCGGGGGAGGGTGGGCGATGAGCGCGCGCCGGATCGGGATCGCGGCGAGCATCCTCGACGCCGACCTCGGGCGGCTGGCGGACGAGGTCCGTCGGGCGGCCGACGCCGGGGCGGACCGCATCCATCTCGACGTGATGGACGGTCACTTCGTCCCGAACCTCACGTTCGGTGCGCGGACGATCGCCGCGGTCCGGTCCGCGACCGAGCTCCCGTTCGACGCCCACCTGATGATCGACGAGCCCGGGCGCTACCTCGCCGGGTTCCTCGATGCCGGGTGCGACTCGATCACCCTCCACGTCGAGATCGACGAACCGATCGAGCCGACGCTCCGGGCGATCCGCGCCGCCGGGCGCCGCGCCGGGCTCTCGCTCCGGCCGGCGACGCCGATCTCGGCCCTCGCGCCGTACGCGGCGCTCCTCGACATCGTCCTCGTGATGACGGTGGAGCCCGGGTTCGGCGGCCAGTCCTTCCGGGAGGACGGTGCGGCGAAGATCGGGCCGGCGCGAGCGCTCCTCGCCGCGCGCACCGACGCGGACGAGCGTCCCGGCGAGGTCCACGTGGACGGCGGCGTCCGCGGCGAGACGGCGGCGACGGCCGCGGGCCTCGGCGCCGACGTCCTCGTCGTCGGGTCGGCGCTCTTCGCGGGCGGCCGGGACCCGGCCGTCGAACTGCCGGCGATCCGGGCGCTCGCGGACGCCGGGATCGCGGCCGCGGAGCGCGGATGAGGGCGCTCCTCCAGCGCGTCACGCGCGCGGCGGTCCGGGTCGACGGCGAGGTGATCGGCTCGACCGGCCTCGGGCTGCTCGTCCTCCTCGGCGTCGGGCCCGACGACGACGCCGAGACCGGCGACGCGCTCGCGCGGCGGATCGCGGAGCTCCGGATCTTCCGGGACGAGGAGGGACGGACGAACCGCTCGCTTCTCGAGGTCGGCGGCGGGCTCCTCGTCGTCAGCCAGTTCACGCTCTTCGCGGACACCCGTCGGGGGCGTCGGCCGGGTTTCACCGGCGCGGCGGCGCCGGAGCTCGCCCTCGAGCGCTACGAGGGGTTCTGCCGCGCGGCCGAGGCGCTCGGGATCGCGGTGGGGCGCGGCCGGTTCGGGTCGGAGATGGCGGTGGAGCTCGTGAACGACGGGCCGTTCACGATCTGGCTCGACACCGCGGAGTCGTGAGTCGCGCCGGGCGCGGTGCCCGGCGCCGGCGTCAGCGCGACGCCTTCGTGTTCGTCCGGCGGCAGCGGGTGCAGACGAGCGCCTTGCGCTCGACGCCCCCCTCGCTCACGACGGTGAGCTGGAGGTTCGGGAGGAGGCGGCGATGCGCCCGGACGCGGTTCATCCCCGTCGACTGGGGGTTGAAGCCGGGCATCGATCCCTTGCCGCAGACGGCACACGCACGGGCCACGGAAGTTCCTCTGAGAGTTCTGTACGAGCCGGGGCCGGGGACCGGTCCCGAGGGGCGCGTATCATAGCACGGCATCCCGCGCGCTCGGCCACCCGGCCGGGCCGCGACCGACCCCCCCGAGGCACACGAGGTCCCGGCGCTTGAGCGAGCACCCGGTCACGGGCGGCGCCCGCGTCACCCGTCGCGCGCTCACCGACATCATCCGGCCCGCGGTCGCCGGGAGCTACGGCGTCACCGGCTTCGCGCCGCGGACGCGGCTCGAGGCGCTCCTCGGGCGGCTCGGCGTCGCCGCGCCGGGGATCGCGGTGACCGTCGGCGAGCGGCTCGAGGTCGACCTCCATCTCACCGTCGCGTTCGGCCTCCCGGTCGCCGAGGTCGCGCGGCAGGCGGAGTCGGCGGTCCGGTACGCCGTCCGGCGCGCCCTCGAGCGCGACGTCGACCGCCTGTCGATCCACATCGGCGGGATGCGCTACGGCGCGGGGAGCCCGGGGAGCCCGCAGAGCCGTGAAGCGGCGCCGGGTCCGGGCGACGATCCCGACGGGGCCGAGCGGCCGAAGCGGCGCGGGAAGCGCCGATGACCCGTCGGTCCTGCGACGGAGCCGGGCTCCTCGCCGCGTTCCGGGCCGGCGTCGAGAACCTCGAGGCGCACGTCGACGAGGTGAACGGCCTGAACGTCTTCCCGGTCCCCGACGGCGACACCGGGTCGAACATGGCGGCGACCGTCCGGAGCGCGCTCGTCGAGGCGGAGGCGGTCGGGGACGACGGCGTCGAGCGCGTCGCCGGCGCGATCGGCTTCGGTGCGCTCATGGGGGCGCGCGGGAACTCCGGGGTGATCACCTCGCAGATCCTCCGCGGCATCGCCGACGGTCTCGCGGGGAAGCGCCACTTCAACGGGCTCGACCTCGCCCATGCCCTCTCCGTCGGGAGCCGGACGGCGTATGCCGCCGTCGGCAAGCCGGTCGAGGGGACGATCCTCACCGTCATCCGGGAGGCGTCGGACGCGGCGGTCGCGACCGCGGAGCGCGAGAACGACATCGAGGCCGTCCTCGCCGCGACGGTCGCCGCCGCCGAGCAGTCGGTCGCGCGGACGCCGAGCCTCCTCCCGGTCCTCCGCGAGGCCGGGGTCGTCGACTCCGGCGGCCAGGGGCTCTACCGGATCCTCCAGGGGTCCCTCGCCTTCCTTCGCGGTGGCGCCCCGGTGCGGCCGGCGGTCCCGGCACGCCGCCCCGCGGGACCCGCGCCGAGTGCCGTGACGCCGCACGCCGACGAGGGGTTCGGCTACGAGACGATGTACCTCGTCCGCGCGCGCCCCGGCGAGCGGCTCGACCTCGACGCGCTGCGGAACCACCTCGAAGCGATCGGGGAGTCGGTCCTCGTCGTCGGCGACCCGCTCGCGGCGAAGATCCACGTCCACAATCTCCGGCCCGACGAGGTGATCGCGCACGGCCTCTCGATCGGGTCGCTCAGCCGCATCAGCGTGGAGAACCTCGACGGACAGGTCGAGGGGGTCCGGGAGGCGAAGGCCGCCGAGTTCACCGAGGCCGCGCCGGGGTCGGCCGCTCCGACGCCGGTCGCGCCCGCCGTCCCGGCGGGGACCGAGGCCGCCGGCCATCGACTGCCGCTCGCCGTCGTCGCCGTCGTCGCGGGCGACGGGCTCGAGGCGCTCTTCCGCTCGTTCGGGGTCGCGGCGGTCGTCCGCGGCGGCCAGTCCGCGAACCCGAGCATCGGCGAGCTGCTCGCGGCGATCGACGGGATCGCGGCCGACGAGTTCCTCGTCCTCCCGAACAACCCGAACGTCGTGATGGCGGCTCGCCAGGCGGCGACGATGACCGATCGGCGGGTCCATGTCGTGGCGACGCGCAACGCCGCCGAGGGGATCGCGGCGCTCCTCGCGCTCGACCCGACCGCCGGCGGCGAGCCGAACGTCGCGCCGATGACCGATGCGGCGCGCGGGCTCCGCTCGCTCCAGGTGACCGAGGCGGTCCGCGACGCGAAGATCGGTTCCGCCAAGGTTCGGAAGGGGCAGACGATCGTCCTCGACCCCGACGACGGCCTCGTCGCCTCCGGCCCCGACGCCGGGTCCGCCCTCCTCGACGGCCTCCGTTCGCTCCCGCAGGACTTCGAGCTCGTCACCCTCTACTACGGCGAGGGCGCCGACCTCCCCCATGCGGAGGAGCTGAGCCGGCGGATCGTCGGCTGGCGGGAGGATCTCGAGGTCGAGATCGTCCACGGCGGCCAGCCGCACTACCGGTACCTCGTCGCCGTCGAGTAGCGTGCCGAGGAGCGGCGCAGCGCGCCCGGTCGCTCCCGTCCCGGTCAGGACGGCCGTCGAGCGGCTCGACGTCCCCTTCGCGGAGAGCGGCCTCCCGGGGGCGCCGGCGGCGGCCCGGGTCCTGCGGCGCCTCGGGATCGAGACGGCGCGTGGCGTCCTCCTCCACCTCCCTCGTCGATACGACGACCTCCGGCGGATCTCGACGCTCGCCGAGCTCGCCCGGGCAGAGGAGGGGAGCGTCGTGAGCGCCCGGGTCGAGGTCCGCTCCCTCCGCGTCGAGCAGACGTTCCGGCGCCGCGTCCAGCGGACGATCGCCTACCTGAGCGACGGGACCGGCGAGGCGGAGGCGACATGGTTCGGGCGCCGCTTCATCGAGCGGCGGCTCGCGGAGGGGAGCCGGCTCGTCGTGAGCGGGCGCCTCAAGCGCCGCGGGTGGGTGACGATCTTCGACAACCCGGACTTCTCCCTCGACGACGGCGGCGACCTGCTCCACGCGGGCCGGATCGTCCCGGTCTACCGGCTCACCGCCGGCCTGACGGTGCAGCGGCTCCGCGCGGTCGTCCGCGCCGCGCTCGACGAGTTCGGGCCCGTCTTCCCCGAGTACCTGCCGGACGCGGTCCGGACGGCCGAGCGGCTCCTCCCGATCGGCGAGGCGCTCGACGCCGCCCACTACCCGGCGACACCGGAGGCGCGGGACGCCGCGCTCCGCCGGCTCGCCTTCGACGAACTCCTCGCGCTCCAGGTCGGGATGGTCGCCCGGCGACGGCAGCGCGGGCTCGCCCATCCGCCCCGCCTCGCGCCCGACGGTTCGGATGCGGAACGGCGGGCGGCACTCGCCGATGCGCTCGGACGGCGGCTCGGCCGCGCGGTCGCGCTCACCGACGACCAGGGGCGGGCGATGGATGCGATCGCCGCGGACCTCGCGAGCGGCGAACCGATGCTCCGGCTCCTCCAGGGGGACGTCGGCTCCGGCAAGACCGCGGTCGCCGCGTACGCGCTCGCGGTCGGGGCGGCCGCCGGGGTGCAGGGGGCGCTCCTCGCCCCGACCGACCTCCTCGCGAGGCAGCACGCGTCGACGCTCGGCGACCTCCTCGAGCCGCTCGGCATCCCGGTGACGCTCCTCACCGGCTCGCTCGGCGGCCCGGGGACGAAGCGGAGCCTCGAGGTGATCGAGGACGGCCGGGCCGCGGTCGTGGTCGGGACGCACGCGCTCCTCCAGGACCGCGTCCGGTTCGCCCGCCTCGCGCTCGTCGTCATCGACGAGCAGCACCGCTTCGGCGTCGAGCAGCGGGATGCGCTCGAGCGGAAGAGCGGGATCGCCCCGCACGTCCTCCTGATGACCGCGACGCCGATCCCACGGACGCTCGGCCAGGTGCTCTACGCCGATCTCGAGGTCTCGGACCTCCGGACGCCGCCCGAGGGACGGCTCGCCGTCCGGACCGCGATCCGGCGCCCGGGCGAGCTCGAGCGCCTCTGGTCGTTCGTGCGCGAGCAGGCGGCCGGCGGCCACGCGTCGTTCGTCGTCGTCCCGGCGATCGAGGAGGGCGAGGATGCGACGATCGTCGCGGCCGAGGCGGAGGCGGCCCGGCTCTCGGCGCTCCTCGCGCCGCTCCGGGTGGGCCTCGTCCACGGGCGGATGAAGGCGACGGACCGGGACGTCGAGGTGGGACGGCTCCGCGACGGCGAGCTCGACGTCCTCGTCGGGACGACGGTCCTCGAGGTCGGCGTCGACGTCCCGCGGGCGACCGTGATGGTCGTGGAGTCCGCCGACCGGTTCGGCCTCTCGCAGCTCCACCAGCTCCGCGGCCGGGTGGGCCGCGGGACGACGCAGTCGTACTGCGCGCTCGTCTCCGAGGTCGACGAGGGGACCGTCGGCTGGGAGCGGCTCCGCGCGGTCGAGGGGACGACGGACGGCTTCGCCCTCGCGGAGGCGGACTTCGCGCTCCGAGGCGAGGGGGATGTCCTCGGTCTCGCCCAGAGCGGCCTGCCGCGCCTGAGGATCGCGTCGCTGCAGCGGCCCGAGCACCGCGATCTCGCGGCCGCCGCGCGGCGCCACGCGGACGCACTGCTCGATGCGTCCGGGGAGCTGAGGGCCGGTCACGACGCGCTCGCAGCGGAGCTCGAGGTGGGCTGGCTCGCGCCGGTCCGCGCCGCCGAGCCGACGGGGGGCGCGTGACGCCCGGGGGCCGCCCGGGAGCGACCCCGGGACGCCGGGATGGCTGATGCCGGGCGCGTCATCGCCGGGAGCGCCCGCGGGATCCGCCTCGCCGCGCCGGGCGAGGCGACGCGGCCGTTCGGGGATCGGGTGAAGCAGACCTGCTTCGCGATCCTCGAGCCGGAGCTCGCCGGCGCCCGCGTCCTCGATCTCTTCGCCGGCTCCGGCGCGGGCGCCATCGAGGCGCTCTCCCGCGGCGCGGCGCACGCCGACCTCGTCGAGCGCGACCGGACGGCGCTCGCGACGATCGCCGAGAACCTCCGCCGGACCGGGCTCTCCGGGCGCGCGACGGCGATCCGGGCCGACGCGCTCGCGTGGCTGGCCGCGGACGGACCGGCCGCGGGTCCGTACGACCTCGTCATCGTCGACCCGCCGTACGCGGAGACCGCGCTGCTCCGTGCGACCCTCGAGCGGCTCGGGGCGGGCGGGACGGCGCGCATCCTCGCACCCGACGGCCGGGTCGTCGTCAAGCACTTCTGGCGGGAGGAGCTGCCGGGGCGGGTGGGGCTGCTAGCATCCGAGCGCTCGCGCCGCTTCGGCGAGACGGCGCTGACCTTCTACCGGGCGGCGGGCGAGGAGGAGCGATGAGGAGCGCGGTCTATCCCGGGTCGTTCGATCCGGTCACGCTCGGCCATCTCGACGTCGTCGAGCGCGCGACCGCGGTCTTCGACCGGCTCGTCGTCGCGGTCCTCGCCAACCCGCGCAAGCAGCCGCTCCTCCCGCTCGAGGAGCGCCTCGGGCTCCTCCGGGCCGCGCTCGCCGGTCTCCCGCCGGAGCGGGCGGCGCGGGTCGAGGTCGCGAGCTTCGACGGCCTCACCGTCGACGCGTGCCGGGCGCACGGCGCCACGTCGATCGTCCGCGGCCTCCGCGTCGTCTCTGACTTCGAGCTCGAGCTCCAGCTCGCCCACAACAACCGGCGACTCGCGCCCGGGATCGACACCGTCTTCCTCATGACGTCGCTGGAGCACGCGTACGTCAGCTCGACGCTCGTCCGGGAGATCGCCTCGTTCGGTGGCGACGTCTCGGGGATGGTGCCGCCGGCGGTCGTCGAGGCGCTCGGCCGGCGCTTCCCCCGTCGCTGAGGCGGGGGCGCTCGCCGCGACACCGACCGGCCCGCCGGTCGGAGACCCCACCGGACCGCCCGCGGCCCCTGTCCCGGCGGTGCGATAATCACGCCGCGAGCCGGGCGTCCCGGCCCGCCTCCCGGCGCCCTGGAGGACGGCCCGCTGGACATCATCTTCCTCGTCGAGCGGCTCGAGTCGCTGATCGCCGACGGCAAGCGGCTCCCGCTGACGAACAACGTCGTCATCGACCAGGAGGCCGCCCTCGAGCTGATCGACCAGCTCCGGGTCGCGGTGCCGGAGGAGATCCGCGCCGCGAAGCGGCTGAACTCCGACATGGACCGGCTCCTCGCCGCGGCGCAGGAGGAGGCCGCCCAGACGACCGCGCGCGCCCAGGAGCAGGCGGCGATGCTCATCGAGGATCGCGGGCTCGCGGACGAGGCGCGGCGACTGAGCGAGCGGATCGTCCGTGAGGCCGAGGCCGCGGCGGGCGAGGTCCGGCGCGGTGCGGACGAGTACGCGGTCGGCGTCCTGATCCGTCTCGAGGGGGACCTCGTCCGGACGCTCCAGAGCATCAAGCGCGGGATCGACCTGCTGAACGAGCGCACGGCCGGCGGGCCGGCGGCGGATGCCGGGTCCGGCACGGAGCGCGAGCGGCCGGAGACCGCGGCCGGCCGCGGAGGTCGGGGCGGCGACGACGACGACGCCGAGGGCGAGGGGAACGGCGCGGACGACGAGGACGAGGACGGGGCGGCGGACGACCGGGACGAGGATCGGGATCCCCGACGCTCCCGCAGGTGAGCCGCCGCGATCCGGGCCGTCGGGGCGATGACGCGCTCCTCGAGAACGTCGCCCGCCTCCTCACCGAGCCGGCCGGCTCCTTCCGGACGGTCGCCATCGAAGACGCGACGCTCGACCTCGGCGAGGACCTCGCGCTCGCGGCGCCGATCTCCGGGACGATCCGGATCGCGCGGACGAACCGCGGCGTTCTCGTGACCGGGTCGGTCAGCGCCTCGCTCGCGGAGACGTGCAGCCGCTGCCTCCGGCCCGTCCGGGTCCCCGTCAGGGTCGACCTGGAGGAGGAGGTCCTGCCGAGCCTCGACATCGCGACCGGACTCCCGGTGCGCGGCGACGACGAGCCCGATGCGGCGCGGCTCACCGACCACCACGAGCTCGATCTCGAGCCGCTCGTCCGCGAGGGGATCCAGCTCGCCGAGCCGATCGCCCCGCTCTGCCGGCCCGATTGCCCCGGGCTCTGCGTCGTCTGCGGGGGCGAGCTGGCGGGCGGGTCGCACGACCATCCGGAGGCGCCGATCGACCCCCGCCTGGAGGCGCTCCGGGCGTTCCGCCGCGACGACGGGCCCGAGACCGGCTAAACTCCGCTCCCGGTCCGGCGGACGCCGGACGGCGCATGACACTCGCGCGGGCGGCCCGGACGGTTCGCCCGAGGCCGCGCCCCGCAGCGGAGGAACCACGACCCATGGGAGTCCCGAAGCGTCGGGTCTCGCACGCCCGCCAGGGCGACCGACGGAGCCATCACGCGATCTCGACACCGGTCCTCGAGGAGTGCTCGCACTGCCACGAGCCGAAGCTGCCGCACCGGGTCTGCCCGACGTGCGGCTACTACGGCGACCGTCAGGCGGTCGAGGTGAAGTCGAAGACGGACGAGGCCGCGTCCTGACGACGTGGACCCGACCTCGATCCGTGCATTCCAGGGAGGCCGGGTCCGGGTCGCCGTCGACGCGATGGGCGGGGACCACGGCCCGGGAGAGGTCGTCCCCGGGGCGCTCGCCTGGGCGAGGGAGAACCGGACCGACGAGGTGATCCTCGTCGGCGATCGCGATCAGGTCGGCGCGATCGCCGGCACGCTCCCGGAGAACGTCCGGATCGTCCACGCGAGCCAGGTGATCGGGATGGACGAGGCACCCGCGCTCGCCCTCCGCGAGAAGAAGGACTCCACGATCCTCGTCGCGACCGGACTCGTCCGCGCGGGGGAGGCGGACGCGGTCGTCACCGCGGGCCACACCGGAGCCGGGATGGCGGCGGCCGTCCTGAAGCTCGGCCGCCTCCCGGGCGTCGACCGGCCCGCGCTCGCGATCCAGATGATCACGGACCAGGGGCCGTTCGTCCTCCTCGACATCGGCGCGAACCCCGACTCGACGCCGGAGAACCTCTACCAGTACGCGCACATGGGCTCGATCTTCGCCGAGCGTGCGCTCGGCGTCGCCACCCCGCGGATCGCGCTCCTCTCGATCGGCGAGGAGAAGGGGAAGGGGGATGCGCGGATCCAGCGCGCGACCGAGCTCCTCGACGTGTCGTCCCTCCGCTTCGTCGGCAACGTCGAGGGGAAGGACCTCGTCAAGCACGCCGCGGACGTCGTCGTCTGCGACGCCGTGCTCGGCAACGTGACGATCAAGTTCTTCGAGGGCCTCTCCGGCTTCATCTTCGACCTGCTCCGCGCCGAGCTGAAGCGGCCGCCGCGCGGGCCCCTCGCGTACCTCCTCCTGAAGCCGGGGCTCGCCCGGATCAGGCGGATCTTCGACTACGAGCGGCTCGGCGGCTCCCCGCTCCTCGGCGTGAAGGGGACGGTGATCATCACCCACGGCCGGGCTCGGGCGCGGATGGTCTCGTACGCCGTCGGCGTCGGGGCGGCGGCGGCGCGGGCCCGGATCCCGGCCCTCATCGCCGAGGCGCTCGGCGGCGACGCGACGGCGTCCGGCGGGACGGAAGGGGCGGACGCCTGATGCGCGCGCCGGAGCTCGTCGTGACGCGCGAGGTCGTCATCGACATGGTGAGGCTCGCCGCCGAGGAGGTCCCGGGCGTCCTCCGCGTCGGCCACGGCGGCCCCGCATGGCTCGCCTTCCGTCACGGGGAGCCGGTCCGCGTCCGCCTCGACGAGGGTCGGGTCGAGGTGAGGGTCGTCATCGTCGCCCGGCCCGCCCAGTCGCTCGTCGCGCTCGCCCGGGGGGTCCGCGCCTCGGTCGCGGCGGCGTGCGAGCGCCTCCTCGGGCTCGATGCCGCCTCGGTGACCGTCGTCGTCGACGGTGTCGGCGCCTGATCGGACGCGGGCCCGCCGGGCGGCGCGCCGGCTCGCGCTCGCGTCCGTCTTCGAGGCCGACTTCGGCCAGCGGACCGCGGGCGCCGTCCTCGAGCGCCACCTCGCCGAGGACGACGCCGATCCGGAGACCGCGACGCACGCGCGCCTCCTCGTCGGCGCGGTCGTCGAGGACCGGGAGCGGATCGACCGCCTGATCGAGGAGGTGGCGCCTCAGTACCCGGTCGTCCAGCTCGCCCGGATCGACCGCGCGCTCCTCCGTTGCGGCATCGGTGAGGTGCTACACTCGCCCGCGACGCCGGCTCGGGTGGCGATCGCGGAGTGGGTCGAGCTGGCGCGAACGTACAGCGGCGAGCCGGCGCGGCGCCTCGTGAACGGGGTGCTCGGCCGGATCGGCGGGCCGGCGGCGGCGCCGGAGAGGACTGGATCCCGGACGCGGGGACCCCACGGCAGGTAGCTTCGGCACCAACTCCGAGGAGGGAATCAGTTGGCGACCACGTACGACCGGCTCAAGAAGATCGTCGTCGAGCAACTCGGCGTCGAGGAGGACGAGGTCCGGCCGGAGGCCTCGTTCGTGGACGACCTGAACGCGGACTCGCTCGATCTCGTCGAGCTGATCATGAGCCTCGAGGAGGAGTTCGGGACCGAGATCTCCGACGAGGATGCCGAGCGGATCCGGACCGTCCAGGACGCGGTCGATTACATCGACGAGCGCTCCTCCTAGTCGCCGGTCTCGCTCCGTCGGCGGCGCCGTCCCGGCGGGGATGTCGTCGGCCGAGGCGTTCGCGGCCCGGCTCGGCCTCTCCTTCCGGGACCCCTCGCTCCTCGAGCTGGCGCTGGTCCACAGCAGCTACCTCCACGAGCATCCTGGGCGCGTCACCGCGCACAACGAGCGGCTCGAGCTGCTCGGGGATTCGGTCATCAACCTCGCGATCACCGAGGAGCTGTTCAAGCGCCATCCCTCGGACGACGAAGGGACGCTGACCGCGCGGCGCGCGGCGATCGTCAGCACGGGCGGCCTCGCGAGGCTCGCCGGTCGGATCGAGCTCGGCGAGGCGCTCATGCTCGGTGAGGGCGAGGCGGCGCGGAGCGGGCGCCGCCGCCCGTCGCTCCTCGCCTCCGGGCTCGAGGCGCTCGTCGGTGCGATCTACCTCGACCAGGGCTATGCCGCGGCGTCCGCGTGGCTCCTTGCGCTCGCCGAGGATGAGCTCGCCCCGGACCGGCCCGTCGCGACGCTGAAGAGCCCGAAGAGCAGGCTCCAGGAGCTGACGCAGGGCGAGGCCGCCGGACGGCCGGTCTACCGGCTCGTCGACGCATCGGGCCCGGACCACGCGCGCACCTTCCGGGTCGAGGTCCTCATCGAGGAGACGGTCGTCGGCGCCGGGACCGGCCCGTCGCGACGCGAGGCGGAGGCCGCGGCCGCGGCCGCGGCGCTCGCGAGGCTCGAACACGAGCGGGGCGGGACCGGTCGCGACGAGGGGGGACGATGACCGCGCCGGCGCGAGGCGGGACGCGGTCGAGCGCGAGATCGCGGGCGGGCGGGACGGCCGGCGGCGACGCGGGCCCGCGCGGGGCGCGGCTCCGCGGCCTGCGGCTCCAGGGGTTCAAGTCGTTCGCCGAGCGGACGATCCTCGAGTTCGGGCCCGGGGTGAGCGCGGTCGTCGGGCCGAACGGATCGGGGAAGAGCAACCTTGCCGACGCGCTCCGCTGGGCGCTCGGCGAGCAGGGGCGGGCGCTCAGGTCCCGCCGCTCCGAGGACGTGATCTTCGCCGGATCGGAGAAGCGGGCCGCGCTCGGGATGGCCGACGTGACCCTCGTCCTCGACAACGCCGACGGCCTCCTTCCCGTCGAGTTCGAGACGCTCGAGATCGGCCGCCGGCTCTACCGGTCCGGTGAGAACGATTACCTCCTGAACCGGCAGCGCCTCCGGCTCCGCGACCTCGTCGATCTCCTCGACGCGGCCAACCTCGCGGACAACGCGTTCCTCTTCATCGGCCAGGGGATGGTGGACCAGGCGCTCGCGCTCCGTCCCGAGGAGCGACGCCCGCTGTTCGAGGAGGTCGCGGGGGTCCGTCGCCACGAGCGGCGTCGACGGCGCGCTGAGGAGCAGCTCGCGGAGGCGGAGCTGAACCTCGCTCGGCTCGAGGACATCGTCGCCGAGCTCCGGCCGCAGGCGCGGCGCCTCGCCGCCCAGGCGGAGCAGCAGACGAGCCGGATCGGCGCGGGGGAGGAGCTCGCGTCCGGGCTCCTCCTCGCCGCCCACGCCCGCTGGCACGAGGCCGCCCGCCGCGTCGCGGCGGCGGGGGAGCGGCTCGCCGCAGGCCGCCGGGACGCCGCGGAGGCGCTCGCCGCGCTCGGCGCCGAAGAAGAGGTCGCCGGCCGGATCGCGGCGTCGCTCGGGGAGCGGGTGGCGCGCGAGGCGGAACGCCGGGCCGCACACGAGACGGCGCTCCGGGCGCTCACCGAGCTGAGGCTCCGGGGCGAGCGGCTCGAGAGCGAGGCGGGCGCCATCGAGCGTGACCGGATCCGTGCGACCGGCGAGCGCGACGCTGCCGAAGGGGATCGCGCGAACCGTCGCCGCCAGCTCGCCGAACCCGTGCCGCCCGCGCCGATCGAGCTCGAGGAGCGCGCCGGTGCGGCCGAGCGCGCCCTCGCGGAGGCGCTCGCCGAGCTGACGGCGCTCCGGGCGGCGGATCGCAGCCGGTCGGAGGAGGTCGCCGCGCTCGCGCGGGCCGCCGCCGCACGGGTGGCCGAGGTCGACGACGCCCGCCGACGGCTCGCGGCATCGACCCGCCGGCTCGAGGAGGAGCGAGGATCGGCCGCGGCGGTCGGGGCACGGCGCGCGGAGCTGGAGGCCGCCGCTGCGACGGCGGCGACGGCGCGGGAGGCGGCGGGTGCCGCCGAGGCTGCGGCGAGTGCCGCGCGCGAGGCGGCGGGACGCGAGCTCGAGGCGCTCGACGGACGGCGGCGCGAGGCATCCGACGCGGCGGAGGCGGCCGACGCGGCGCTCGCCGCGATGCGCGGACGGCACGACGAACTCGCCGCCCGGCTCGCCGAGGAAGAGGCGCGGGGGATCGCCCGGGCGGCCCGCAAGGTCGGGGGCCGCCGGATCGACGAGGGACTCCAGGTGGACCCGGGGCTCCGGGCCGCCGTCGAGGCGGCGCTCGGCGAGGCGTCGCGCGGCTACCTCGTCCCGGGGGACGCGGTCGCGGGCCTGGCGTCCGAACGGGGCCTCCTCGTCGTCGCCGACGGCGGATCCGCGGCGCCTGCGCTCCCGTCGCGCTTCCTCGCGAGGGTCGCGGATCTCGGCGGCGGTCGGCTCGGCGAGGCGATCCGGGCCGACGGGTCCGGTGGCGTCCGCCCGCTCCTCGAGCGCGCCGTCTGGGTGCCCGACGTCGCCGCGCTCCTGTCGATCCGGCCCGAGCTGCCCGACGGTGTCGTCGCCGTCGCCCGCGACGGCAGGGCGGTCGCGACGCGACTCACGATCGCGATCGGCCGGCCGGATGGGTCGCTCGAGCGACGGGCGGAGGTGGAGCGGCTCGCGAACGCCCTCGCGGGGGCGAGCGCGGAGGCCGACGCGGCACGGGAGCGCGCGGAGACGCTCCGGGTCGCCGCGGAGTCGGCGCGCTCGTCGCTCGAGACCGCGCGGAGCGCCGAGGGATCGGCCGCCTCGGCGCGACGTCGCGCCGAGGAGGAGGAGCGGTCGGCGGGTCGAGCCCTCGAAGCCGTCGCCCGCGAGGCCGCGTGGCACGAGGCGCAGGTCGCCCGGCTCGAGGTCGAGGTGGGCGGGCTCGCCGCGACCCTCGCGACCCTCGAGACGACCGGTGGCGGCGCGGGCGCCGGGACCGGTTCCGCCGCCGGGAGCCGGAAGTCGGCGGGCGACGCGGCACCCGGGGGCGCGGCCGACGCGATCGCCGCGTGGGAAGCCCGCGTCGCCGAGCTCAGGACGGCGCGCGACCGCGTCGCAGCCGAGCTCGCCGATGTGGACCGCGCCCGGCGCGACCGCGAGGCGATCCGGGCCCGGACCGAGGCGGCCGTCACGCTCGACGAGGAACGGGTCGCGCGCGCGGAGCGGGAGATCGCCGGGCTCGCCGAGCGTGAGCGGACGCTGGACGCCGAGCGGGAGGCGGTCGCCGGCGACCTCGCGGCCGCGACGGAGCGGGAGGTCGCTGCGCGCGGGGCGCTCGACGAACTCCGCGCCGCGGACGCCGCGGACCGCGGGACGCTCGCCACGGCGGAGGCCGCGGCCGCCCGGGCCCGTGAGCGGCTCCGGGTCGCCGAGGATCGCGTCCGGGTCGCCGAGGTCGAGGACGTCGAGGCGAGGCTCGGCCTCGAGTCGATCAGGGAGGGGGTCCTCGTGGAGCTCGCGGGGCTCGGCGACCTCGCGCTCCGGACGCTCGGTGCGGTCCCGGCTCCCGACGACGAGGCGGCGGCGCTCGAGGCCGCGCTCGCCGGGCTCGCGGCACGGTGGGCGGCCGAGGCGCCGACCGCGGAGCCGCCGCCGCCGGGCCGGCTGGCGGCGCTCCGCCGCCGGTATCACGACCTCGGCGCCGGGAACCCCTTCGCCGTGGAGGAGTACGAGGAGGTCCGCGAGCGGCTGACGACGCTCGAGACCCAGGCGGACGACCTTCGGACGGCGATCGCGGGGACGCGCGAGCTGATCGGCGAGCTGGACCGTCTGATCAGCGCCCAGTTCCGCGAGACGTTCTCGGCGCTCGAGACGGCGTTCGACACGCGGTTCCAGCAGCTCTTCGGGGGCGGCTTCGCGAAGCTGAGCCTCACCGATCCGTCCGACCTCGGATCGACCGGCGTCGAGATCGTCGCCCGGCCGCCCGGGAAGAAGGCCCAGGGGCTCGCGATGCTGTCGGGCGGGGAGCGAGCGCTCACGGCCGTCGCGCTCCTCTTCGCGATGCTCGAGGTCCGGCCGGTCCCGTTCTGCGTGCTCGACGAGGTGGATGCCGCACTGGACGAGGCGAACGTCGGTCGCTTCGCCGAGGCGCTCCGGAGCCTCGCCACCGCAACCCAGTTCATCGTGATCACCCACAACCGCGGGACGATCGAGGCGGCCGACGCGCTCTACGGCGTGACGGTCGGCGACGACTCGGTGAGCCGCGTCATCAGCCTGCGGCTCGAGGAGGCGCGCGAGCTCGCCGCCGCACGTGGCCGCGATCGCCGGCTGGCGAGCGGCTGATCCGTGGCGCCGCTCTTCGGGCGCGGCCGGTCCGGCGACGCCGGCGACGCCGACGGTCCCGATCGGCAGGGGCCGCTCGCGCCGGAGCGGGATCTCTCGAGCGGCGTGGCGCCCACGCGCGGCGGGTTCGTCGCCGGGCTGCGCCGCCTCCTCGAGGGGGCCCCGGCCGGCGGTCCGTCGTGGGACGAGGTGGAGGAGACGCTGATCGCGGGCGACGTCGGGGCGCGGCTCGCGATGGAGGTCGTCGAGGCCGCCCGGGCGAGGCGCGATCCGGCAGGGCCGTTCGCCGCGGTCCGTCGCGAGCTCGCGGCACGGCTCGTCGCCGATGCGCCGGGGTGGCGCCCGGGGTCGGCGGGCCCCGGCCTCCCGTCCGTCGTCCTCCTCGTCGGCGTCAACGGCACCGGGAAGACGACGACGCTCGGGAAGCTCGCCCACCGCTACGCGGCCGACGGGCTGCACGTCCTCCTGGCGGCGGCCGACACGTTCCGGGCCGCCGCGATCGACCAGCTCCGCGTCTGGGGCGAGCGGAGCGGGTGCGAGGTCGTCGCTCACGCGCCGGGCGCCGACCCGGGCGCCGTCGTGTTCGACGCTCTCGACGCGGCGGTGGCGCGCGGCGCCGACGTCGTGCTCGTCGACACGGCGGGCCGGCTCCACACGAAGTCGAACCTGATGGAGGAGCTCGCGAAGCTCCGTCGGATCGTCGACCGGCGTCTCCCCGGGACCCCGGTCGAGACCCTCTTCGTCCTCGACGCGACGACCGGTCAGAACGGGCTCGCCCAGGCGGTCGCCTTCCACGAGTCCGCCGGGCTCACCGGGATCGTCCTCACGAAGCTCGACTCGAGCGCGAAGGGCGGGATCGTCTTCGCCATCGGTGCGACGCTCGGCATCCCGGTCCGGTACGTCGGCGTCGGCGAGCGGATCGAGGATCTCGTCCCGTTCGATCCGGATCGGTTCGTGGCGGCGCTCTTCGACTGACCGCCCGGCGGCCGTCCGGCGGGGGATGGGCTAGACTCGGGCTCGGCCGGCGCGCCAGAACCCGTGCGCGGCCCACGGCGGGACCCCGCCGCAGCGAGGAGTCGACCGAGACCCGATGTTCGATGCCCTGAGCGAGCGACTCCGCCGGACCCTCGGTTCCCTCACGGGTCGCGGACGCGTCACGGAGGCGGACGTCGACACGGCGATGCGCGAAGTCCGCCTCGCGCTGCTCGAGGCGGACGTCAACTTCCGCGTCGTGAAGGACTTCGTCGCCCGGGTCCGCGAGCGGGCCGTCGGCGCCGAGGTGCTCGCCAGCCTCACCGCGGGTCAGCAGGTCGTCGGGATCGTCCACGAGGAGCTGACCGCGCTCCTCTCGGCCGGCGACCGGAACCTCCGGCTCTCCGGTTCGCCCGCGGTCGTCGTCCTCGCGGGATTGCAGGGCTCCGGCAAGACCACCTCGGCGGCGAAGCTCGCGCGTCACCTCGCGAAGTCCGGACGGCGACCGATGCTCGTCGCGGCTGATCCATATCGCCCGGCGGCCGCCGACCAGCTCGAGACGCTCGGCAGGGCGCTCGAGGTCCCGGTCCACCGATCGCCCGTCGGCACTCCCGTCCCCGGGATCGCCGCGGCCGGGATCGACGCCGCCCGTCGGACGGGTCGCGACCTCGTCATCCTCGACACGGCCGGACGGCTCTCCGTCGACGCGGAGCTGATGGACGAGCTGACGGAGCTCGTCGGGGCGGTCGGGCCGTGCGAGACGCTCCTCGTCGTCGATGCGATGACCGGCCAGGAGGCCGTCTCGGTCGCCGAGGCGTTCGCCGCCGCCGTCCCGCTCACCGGGCTCATCCTGACGAAGCTCGACGGCGACGCGCGCGGCGGGGCGGCCCTCTCGATCGGCGCCGTGACCGGCCTCCCGGTGAAGCTGATCGGCACGGGCGAGCGGAGCGATGCCCTCGAGCTCTTCCATCCGGACCGCCTCGCCGGGCGGATCCTCGGGATGGGCGACGTCCTCTCGCTCGTGGAGCGGGCCCAGGAGGCGTTCGACGGCGCCGAGGCGGCCCGCCTCCAGGAGAAGCTCCGTACCTCGAGCTTCACCCTCGAGGACATGCTCGAGCAGCTCCAGCAGGTGCAGCGGCTCGGCCCGATCGGCCAGGTCCTCTCGATGATCCCCGGCCTCGGCGGGATGGCGAAGGAGGCCGAGGCGGCCGTCGACCGCGGGGAGCTCCGCCGCGTCGAGGCGATCATCCGGTCGATGACGCCACGGGAGCGGCGCGACCCCGACGTCCTGAACGCGTCGCGGCGGCGGAGGATCGCCGCCGGCTCGGGGACGACGCTCCCGGACGTCAACCGTCTCGTGAAGCAGTTCGGCGAGATGCAGCGCCTCATGAAGCAGCTGAAGGGCGCAGGTCGGCGAGGTCCACTCGGCCTCGCTGCCCGGCGCTGACCCGAGGGGAGAGACATGTCCGCAACGCGCCTCCGACCCGACGAGCTCGTCGTCGCCTCCCGTCCCGTCGCCCCGGCCGCACGCCGGTGGGCGATCGCCGGGACGGTCGCGATCGTCGCGCTCGTCACCACCGCCGCCGCCCTGCTCCTCGCGGCCGGCACCGCGCCGGTCGGCCGGCTCGCGGGCTGGGCGCCGGACGGCAGCGTCGCGTACGCGGAGCTCCGGACGGACCCGCCGTCGCTCCAGGATCCGGCGGTCGCGCGCTTCCTCGGGCGCTTCCCGGGACTCGCGGATCCGGCGCGGCTCGACGAGAAGGTCGTCGAGCTGGGCGACCGCCTCCTCGAGCGCGTCACGGACGGGGCACTCGCGTACGCGCCGATCCGCGCGTGGCTCGGCGATGCCGCCGCGGTCGCCGTCGTGGCGCCGCCGACGAAGGAGCGCTCGACCCCCGTCGTCGCGATCCTCGCGGTCGACGACGCCGCGGCGCTCCGTGACTGGATCGCGGCGAACGTCCCCGCCGGCGGGGAGACCGTCACCTATCGCGGCGTCCAGCTGACGACCGGCACGTACCGCGGCGACCCCGAGCTCTCGTGGGCGTACGCGCCGCTCGAGACGGTCCTCCTCGCGGGCGAGCGTCGCGCGGTGGAGGCGGCGATCGACGCGGGCGGGTCCGGCGCCTACGCGGCGAGCGAGCCGTTCCGGACCGCGGTCGCCGCGATCGAGGGACCGGTCGTCGCCTTCGCCGTCGCCGACGGCCCCGGGCTCGTGGACGGCCTCGTCTCCGATCCGGGGCTCTCCGCGACGATGCGCGACGCGATCCGTGCGGCGACCCCCGCGTGGGTCGCGGCGGGCTGGCGGATCGAGGACGACGGCCTCGTCGCCGAGGTCGTCGGGCCCTCCCCGGATCGGATCGCGGCGACGACCGGTGCCGCCCCGTCCCTCCCGCCGCGCACGAACGCGCCGAGCGTCCTCGCGACGCGACTTCCGTCGACGACGATCGGGTACTCGGAACTACATGACGTGGGCCCCCTCCTCGTCGCGCTCGGCGGGATCGCCGCCGCGGTCGAGCCGACGGCCGGGACCGACGGCGGTTCGGGCCTCGGGGACCTCGGCGCCGTCCTCCCGCTCGTCGGGAACGGCGACGCGCTCGTCGGCTGGCTCGACGACGCCGCGCTCGCGATCCTCCCCGGGACCGTCGAGCCGCTCGCCGGCATCGTCGCGACGACGGCGGATCCGGCCGCCGCGGCCGCGACGCTCCGCCAGGTGCGGGCGATCGTCGAGCTCCTCGCGCCCCCCGGGACGACGCTCTCCGAGTCGACGATCGCGGGATCGACGGTCACGACGCTCGCCGTCGCCGATCCGGTCGCGGTCGCCCGGCTCCTCGCCGCCGCGACCGGCGGGGCGGTCCCCGAGGCGCTCCTCGAGTCGAGCGCCGGGTCGCCGGCGGCGATCTCGTGGACGCTCGCGGGCGACCTGTTCGTCATGGCCGGCTCCACCGAATTCATCGCCGGGGTCCTCGCCGTCGACGAGGCCGGCTCGCTCGCCGCGTCCGCCGGATACCGCGACGCGATCGCCCGGGTCGGGGCAGCGAACGCTGCCGCGGGCTACCTCGATCCCCGGGCGCTCCTCGAGCTCATCGTCCCGACGCTCCCCGCCGATGCGCGGACGAGCTACGAGCGGGATCTCGCGCCGTTCGCCGAGGTGCTCGGTGCGGTCGCGTGGTCGTCGCTCGCGGAGGAGCCGATGCGGGTACGCTTCGCACTCACGCTTCGCTGACAGGTCCCGGCCACGCGCCGGGCATCCACGGGCAGGCGGTCCGACCGGGCCGCAGCAATCAGGAGGAAGCCGCCAGATGGCAGTTCGGATCCGGCTCACGCGCGTCGGCGCGACGAAGCAGCCGACCTATCGCGTCGTCGTCATGGACGGGCGCAATGCGCGGGACGGGCGCTCCATCGACACGATCGGGCACTACAACCCGCGGAGCGAGCCCGTGGAGATCGCGATCGACGCCGAGAAGGCGAAGAAGTGGCTCTCGCAGGGCGCGACGCCCTCCGAGACGGTCGCCCGCCTCTTCAAGGCGGCCGGCGTCAAGCGCTAGGAGCGGACGATGGCTGCGAAGGAGCTGATCGAGTACGTCGCGCGCTCGCTCGTCGACGACCCCGACGCCGTCTCGGTCGAGGTGGTGGAGGACCCCGAGGGGACGGTCCTCGAGCTGCACGTCGCCGAGGACGACATGGGCAAGGTGATCGGGAAGAACGGGAGCGTCGCGAAGGCGATGCGAACCCTGCTCAAGGTGATGGCCGCTCGCGACGGGCAGTACGTCTCGCTCGAGATCGTCTAGGCGGCCGTGGACGAGGCGCGCGAGCGGCTCGTCGTCGCGCTCGTCCGCGGGCTGCACGGCCTCCGCGGCGCGGTCCGCGTCGAGGTCCTCACCGACCGGCCGGCCGAGCGGTTCGCGCCGGGATCCGTCCTCCACCGCGAGGGCGACGACCGGCCGCTCACCGTCGTCGAGTCGTCGGCGGACCGGCCCGGGTGGCTCGTCCGCTTCGCCGAGCTGACCGATCGCGCCGCCGCGGAGACGCTCCGCGGTCGGTACCTGGAGGCGCTCGTCGCCCGGGACCCGGCGCGCGACCCGGGCGAGGCCTACTGGCACGAGGTCGTCGGGACC
>JBJOLT010000029.1:0-63099 GCA_046045415.1 Chloroflexota bacterium
GTGGTTCGCGCGACAGGATAGCGCGGATGCGGCCGCCCCGGCCCGCGACGGCGACCGTCCGGGCGGCCTCCCGCTTCGGGACCTCCGGCAGTCGGCGTCCGGCCTCGCGCATCCGACGATCGGGAGGATCGGGAGGTGGGCGATGCATGGCCATCCCAAGCTGACGAGCGCACGGCCGACCGGGCGCGCGGGCCGGCGCGCCGGCTCTGCCGGGGTCGCCTGGACCGCCCGGCGTCACGCGGTGAGCGCGCGGCGGGGGGGCCGACGACCGTCGAGCGTGACCGTCGTCGCCGGGCCGGATCCGGCCCGGGTCCCGTTCCTCGCGCGCGTCGTCGACGAGATCGGGGACCGCGAGCGGGTGATGATCCTCGGCTCGGACGAGATGCGCGTCGAGCTCGAGCGCGAGTACGTCGCGGTGAGCCATCGCCCGGACCGGCTCCTCGACGTGGAGCGGGCCGGGCCGCCGGCCGAGCGGGAGCTCCTCGAGCGGCTCGAGCGGCTCGCCGCCGGCTGAGCCGCGACCGTCGGGAGGGACCCGGTCGCGCGAGTACCCCCGGCGCTACGGCCGGCCGGGCTTCGGGGTCGGCGTCGGGACCGGGGTCGGCGTCGGCGGGGCCGTCGCGGGCGGCGGCGTCGCCGGCGGGCTCGTCGGTGCGGGCGTCGGGTCCGTCGGGAGCGACGCGGTCGGGGAGGGCGACGGCGCCGGATCGCCGGTCGTGGCGGAGCCCGACGGCGACGGGGAGGGGCTCGGCGACGCGCTCGGGCGCGGCGTCGCCGGGGCGAGCGTGCACGTGATCGTCGGGAGCTTCGGGGCGCGCCCCGTCGGGACGACGGGCGCGAGCGTCGGCATCGGGGTGGTGACGGGCGTCGCGGTCGGGGGCGCGGTCGGCCCGGACGACTCGCCGCCGGGCCCGGCGGCGCTCGGACGGGGGGTCGGGCTCGGCGTCGGGCTCGGCCCGGAGACCGGCGTGAACCCGTACGCGACCCCGGTCCCGAGCCGCGGCACCGAGGGGAGCGTCCCGACCGGCGGGAAGAGCGTCGCCGCGAGCTCGCGGATCCGCGGGAGGTCGGGGATCTCGACGAAGCCGCGCGCGTCGCCGGTCGAGTCGCTGATGAGCGGGTACGTGAGGACCGCCCGGTAGACGGCGTCGCGGCGGATCCGCGTCGCGTACGCGGCGACCGAGGGGATCGCGCCGGGGGGCACGTTCGTCGTGACGGACGAGCCGATCGTCCGGAGGAAGCCGAGCGGATCGTTGATGAAGCCGCCGCGGACGATCGCGTCGCGGAGCCCGATGAGGACCTCCTGCTGGCGCGCGGCACGGGAGAAGTCGCTCTCCCCCGCCGGCTTCCGGACGCGGGCGAAGGCGAGCGCCTGCGACGCGTCGAGGTGCCAGCGCCCGGGGATGACGCCGAAGCTCCGCTGCCCGTACTCGCGGTACTGGGGGTCGCACCACGCGCGGGTGATCGTCACGTCGATCCCGCCCACCGTGTCGATGAGCCGGAACATCCCGGGGAGGTTGACGCGCGCCCAGTAGTCGATCGGGAGGCCGATCATCTCGCCGATGACCGCCGCGAGGACCCCTTCGCCGACCCCGTTCGACCCCGGGAAGCGGTCCGGGAAGCGCCGCGCGACCGCGACGAGCGAGTTGATCTTCCCCTCGTAGACGCCGCCGCCCGGGATCGGCGCATCGACGAGGTCGCGCGGGATCGACAGCATCGAGACGGTCCCCGCGATCGGGTCGAGCGAGGCGACGACCATCGTGTCGGTGAGCGCGGTGTTCCGGTCCGGCCCCGAATCCTCCCCGATGAGGAGGATCGTCGTCCGGTAGCCGAGCGGCTCCGGGGTGGGGCTCGGCGTCGGCGACGGGGTGGCGGCCGGGGCGAGCGTCGGGCCGGGGGTGGGCGACGGGCGCCAGGCCGCCCCGGCGCCGGCGAAGACCTCGAGCGCCGCGTCGCGGGCGGTCCAGGTGAGCGCGGCCGCGGCGCCGCCGGGGAGGGTGATCGCCGCGACGAGGAGGAGGACGGGGAACGCCTCCCGGCGGCGGTAGCGCGGCGGACGGGCGGCGAGGAGCGTCGTCCCCAGCCCGACGAGCCACCAGGCGAGGAGCGCGAGCTGGAGCGCGAGGAGCCACCCGAGCACGGCCGGGTCGACGAGCCGCGCGGCGATCGACGCGAGGTCGCCACCCGCCGCGGCGCCGAGGAGGAGACCCGCGACGAGGACCGCGAGGACCGGCCCGGCGAGGAGGGCGGCCGCCCGGCGGCGCCCGAGGACGAGCTGGCCGAGCCCGGGGAGGAGGAGCGACGCGGCGGCGGCGGCGTACCGGCGCCGGAGCGGGCGGGCGTCGGGCGCCGCGTCCGCGGCGCGCGCGGCGTCACCGGTCGTCGTCGGCTCGGGGTCCGCTCCGGGAACGATGCCGGGGCTCGTCGGGTCCGTGTCGGTCACGCGATCTCCGCCGGCACCTGGGTCGCCCGTCGGATGGGGACGCGAGGGCCGGGGCCGGATACTACCGCGCTCGCGGCGGATCGGCCGCCGGCTCGAGGAGGACGAGCGGGATCTCCCGGCTCGTCCGGGCCCGATACGTCTCGTACCCGGCGTAGCGCTCGACGATCCGCGGCCAGAGCGCCGCGTGCTCGTCGGGGCCTGCCTCGCGCGCGACCACCTCGAGCGTCCGGCGGCCGGCCCGGACCGTCGCGCGCGGCTCGGCGCGAAGGTTGAGGAGCCAGTGCGGCGGCTGCTCCCGTCCGCCGTTCGAGGCGATGACGACCCACGCCGGTCCGTGGACGAGCGCGCTGAGCGGGGCGGCGATCCGCCGCCCGGTCCGGCGGCCGGTCGTCGTCAGGACGATCGTCGCGAGGCCGCGGACGCTCGGGAGGATCCGTCCGCCGGTCGCCCGGTCGAGGGCGAGGTGGAGCGTCCGTCCCGGCCGCGACGTGAGGAAGCCGCCGACGGCGAGATGCACGAGCCGCGCGACCCCCCGCGGCGGCGTCCCGGCCACCGCGCTACGGGAGGAGCTGCCGGAGCGCGAAGACGACGTTCGCGGGGCGCTCCGCGAGCCGGCGCATGTACCACGGATACCAGTACTCGCCGTAGGCGACGAGCGTCCGGACGCGGAAGCCGGCGGCGACGAGCCGGGCCGCCTCGCGGACCCGGATCCCGTAGAGCATCGCGACCTCGAAGACCGATCGCTCGACGCCGGTCGTCGCGGCGAAGTCGGCGATCCGCTCGACGAGCGCGGAGTCGTGCGTCCCGAGGATGAGCCGGACGCGGCGGTCGGTCGCGGCGGCCGCGCCGATCGTCAGCGAGAGGGCCTGGAAGTTCCCGTCGACCTCGGCCTTCGTCCGGAAGGCGATCGAGCGCGGCTCGTCGTACGCCCCCTTCACGAGGCGGAACGAGGCGCCCTTCGGCAGGAGCCGGGCGACGTCGGCGGCGGAGCGACGGAGATACGCCTGGAGACAGATCCCGGTCCGCGGATGGGCCGCGAGGACCTCCTCGTAGATCGAGATCGTCGCGTCGACGTAGCTCGAGTCCTCCATGTCGATCCAGAAGCTGGAGCCGATCCGCTCCGCGTGCTCGGCGAGCGAGAGCGCGTGGCGGAGGCAGGCGTCGCGGTCGATGTCGAGGCCGAGCTGGGTGAGCTTCACGGAGATCTCCGGGACGAGCCCGCCCCGCGCCCCCTCGTCGAGGACCTCGTGGTAGTGCGCGGCGACCGCGTCCGCCTCGCGGAGCTCGGTGACGTTCTCGCCGAGGCGGGTGAGGATGATCCCCTGGCCCCGGTCGGCGAGCTCGCGCGAGGCCCGGATCGCCGAGGCGAGGTCCTCGCCGGGCATGAAGCGCCGGACGGCGCGACGGGCGAACGAGAGCCGGGGGATCCGCTCCCGGAGCCACCGGTTCCGCGCCATCCAGAGCAGCACCGTCCGCATCGCCGACCTCCTCTCGCTCGGGCCGCGATTCTGCCCCGTCGCGCGACGGCGCGCACGGTCGGGACACCGCTAGACTGCGGCGATGGCGAAGTTGCGACGGGGCGAGGGCGCGTTCGCGACCCGGGCGATCCACGAGGGCGAGCATCCCGATCCGACGACCCGCGCCCACAACACGCCGATCCACATGACGGCCACCTTCACCTTCGAGACGGGCGAGGAGAAGGAGGCCGCGGTCGACGGGGCGCTCGCGTGGGACCCGGGGAACTTCTTCTACAGCCGGACGGGCAACCCGACGACGGCCGCGCTCGAGACGAAGCTCGCGAGCCTCGAGAGCGCCGAGGACGCCGTCGTCGGCTCGTCGGGGATGGCCGCGGTCGCGTCGCTCGTCCACTCGCTCGTCCACGCGGGCGACCACCTCCTCGTCTCGAACGACATCTTCGTCATCTCGCGGGTCCTCCTCGTCGACGACCTCCCGCGGCGCGGGGTCGAGGTGAGCGCCGTCGACGTCACGGATCTCGACGCGGTCCGGGCGGCGATCCGGCCGAACACCCGGGCGCTCTTCACCGAGGTGATGTCGAACCCGCTGATGCGGATCGCCGACATCCCGGCCCTCGCGGCGATCGCGCGCGAGCGCGGCATCCGGCTCCTCGTCGACAACACGTTCCTCTCGCCGTACCTCTACCGGCCGCTCGAGGACGGCGCCGACGCGGTCCTCCACTCCGCGACGAAGTACCTCGCGGGCCACGGGGACGCGCTCGCCGGGGTCGTCGCCGGGTCGAAGGAGCTGATCGACGGGGTCCGCTACCAGCTCGACGCGCTCGGCGGCGCCGCGAGCCCGTTCAACGCCTGGCTCGTGCTCCGCGGCGTCCGGACGCTCCCCCTCCGGATGGAGGCGCACTCGCGGAACGGGCTGGTGCTCGCCGAGGCGTTCGAGTCCCATCCGGCGGTCGCGTGGGTGCGGTACCCGGGCCTCCCGAGCCACCCGGACGCCGCGGTCGCGGACCGGCTCCTCGGGCCGGCGCGCGGCGGGATGATGACGGTGAAGGTCCGCGGGGACGCGCGAGAGATGTACGCCTTCACGAACGCGACCCGCCTCTGCTCGATCGGCGTGAGCCTCGGCGACCTCTACACGCTCATCTACCCGAACCCGAAGCGCGGCGACGTCATCCGCGTCTCGACCGGCTGCGAGGCGATCGAGGACATCGTCGCCGACGTCCGCGCCGCGCTCGACGCCGTCCCGCTCCCGGTCGGCTGACCGGGGCTAGACCGCGCCCCGGTAGCGGTCGGTCGCCTCGACGAGGCGCGAGCGGATCCCCGGCTCCATCGAGGCGTGGCCGGCGTCGGGGACCACGTGGAACTCCGCCTCCGGCCAGCGTCGGTGGAGGTCCCATGCCGTCGTCATCGGGCAGGGCATGTCGTACCGGCCCTGGACGATCGTCGCCGGGAGGTGGCGGACCCGGTCCACCCCGTCGAGCAGCTGGTCGGGGTGGGTGAAGAAGCCGCCGTTCACGAAGTAGTGGTTCTCGATCCGGGCGATCGCCTCGGCGCTCGCCTCCTCCCCGAACTCCTCGACGAGGCGGGGGTCGGGGAGGAGCTTGCTCGTCGAGCCCTCCCAGATCGACCACGCGCGGGCCGCCTCGAGCCGGACCGCCCGGTCTGGCGACGTGAGCCTGCGGTGGTAGGCCGCGATGAGGTCGCCCCGCTCCGCCGCGGGGATCGGGGCGAGGTAGGCCTCCCACGCGTCCGGGTAGATGAAGCTCGCCCCCTCCTGGTAGAACCACCGGAGCTCGTGCGGGCGGAGGAGGAAGATCCCGCGGAGGACGATCGCCCGGACCCGCTCCGGGTGGGTCTCCGCGTACGCGAGCGCGAGCGTGCTCCCCCACGAGCCGCCGAAGACGGCCCACCGCTCGATCCCGAGCGCCTCGCGGATCCGCTCCATGTCGGCGACGAGGTCCCATGTCGTGTTCTCGTCGAGCGACGCGTGCGGCGTGCTCCTGCCGCAGCCGCGCTGGTCGAAGAGGACGATCCGGTACGCGGCCGGGTCGAAGAAGCGGCGGTGGTCCGGCGAGGTCCCGCCCCCCGGGCCCCCGTGGACGAAGACGACCGGCGTCCCGTCCGGGTCCCCCGACTCCTCGACGTGGAGCTCGTGGAGCGCCGAGACGCGGAGCCGGCGCGTCGCGTACGGCTCGATCGGCGGGTAGAGCTCGGCCATCGGTCCCTCCGGCGGTACGGTCGCGCGTCGTGCCGACTCTACGCGACCGCGAGGCGGGTCAGGCCGCCGCCCGCCCGAGGGCGCCGACGAGGCGGAGGCCGTCGAAGAGGAGCCCGGCGGCGAACACGACGAGGATCGCGGCGATGACGCGCATGACGAGCGCGTAGCGGGGCCCGCCGACCCGCCGGCCGGCGCGGGCGGCGACCGCGGCGATCGCGGCCTTCGACCCGACGAGCGCCCCGTAGAAGCCGGCGAGGAACCCGACGGCGGGGACCGGCCCGACCGCGGCGGCCGCGAGGAGCGCCGGCGCGCCGACGGTCAGCCAGAAGAGGTACGGGTGCGGGCTCAGGAGGTTGACGGCGATCCCGCGCCGCCAGGACCGGGGTGCCTCCCCCGCGGCCGCATCGGGGCCGACGGGGGCGGCGCGCCACGTCTCGACCGCGAGGAGCGTCACGAAGCCGGCTCCTGCGAGCGCGATCGCACCGAGGATCGGGCCCGCCCCCACCGACCCGACGACGAGGAGGGCGCCGACGACGATCGGCAGGTCGGTGACGAGCGGCGCGGCGGCGACCCGGATCCCGTCGCGGAGTCCGTGGCGGACCGTCTGCGCGATGACGAGCGCGACGAGCGGTCCCGGGGCGAGCCCGGCCGCCAGCCCGAACACGAGGCCGCGGACGAGCGGCTCGACGACCTCGGCGGCCGCGAGCGGGACGAGCGACCCGAACCCCGATCCGTCGATCCCGACCACCTCCTCCACGACCCTTCCGCAACGGCCACGAGAGGATACGGCGGTGCGCGGATGCGCCACGGGAAGCGACGATCGGACGGCGGGGGCTTGCGCAACTCTTTACCGGTCTTGTAGGATAAACACCTACACGTAAACCCCCCTTATCCGACGCATACCACGGCAGGCAGGTGACCGACATGCGACCCGAGGCGACCTCGACCCGATCCCGGATCCTCCGGCCGATCGTCCTCCTCGTCACGGCGACCCTCCTCGCGAGCCTCGGCGTCTCCCCCGCCGTCGCCGCCCCGGGCCGCGCGACGCCGGCGGAGGCGAAGCTGCTTCCCCACGTCCCCGGGACCCTCCTCGTCGGGTTCGCGCCCGGCGCGACGGCCGCCGATCGCGCCGCCGCACGGGCGAGCGCCCGCGTCTCCTCCGCCTCGCGGCTCTCGCCGCTCGCGCCCGACGCCGAGAAGTGGCGGCTCCCCGACGGGGCCGACCTCGGCCGCGCGATCGAGTCGCTCGCGCGGAACCCGCGGATCCGCTTCGCCGAGCCGGACTACCTCGTCACGACGCTCGACACGTCGAACGACGCCTACTACACGAGCGGCCAGCTCTGGGGGATGCACGGCGACTCGATCACCCCGTATGCGAACCAGTTCGGCTCGGGCGCCGACGAGGCGTGGGCGGCCGGCCGGACCGGCTCCCGGAACGTCTACATCGGCGTCATCGACGAGGGGATCCAGGTGACGCACCCGGACCTGACGACGAACATCTGGGTCAACCCCGACGAGATCCGCGGGAACGGGATCGACGACGACTCGAACGGCTACATCGACGACATGAACGGCTGGGACTTCTTCTCGAACGACGCGAGCGTCTTCGACGGGACGACCGGCTCGAGCGTCGACGCCCACGGGACGCACGTCTCGGGGACGATCGGCGGGCTCGGCGGGAACGGGATCGGCGTCGCCGGCGTGAACTGGAACGTGACGATCATCTCGGGCAAGTTCCTCGGCTCGGGCGGCGGCTCCACGTCCGGCGCGATCCTCGCCGTCGACTACATGACGAACCTGAAGCGGACGAAGGGCCTGAACATCGTCGCGACGAGCAACTCGTGGGGCGGCGGCGGCTTCAGCCAGGGCCTCCTCGATGCCATCGAGCGCGGCGGCGACGAGGGGATCCTCTTCGTCGCGGCGGCCGGCAACTCGACGACGAACAACGACAGCGGCTCGTACTACCCCACGAACTACCAGTGCACGAAGGGCGGGACCCGCGGCTGGGACTGCGTCGTCTCGGTCGCCGCGATCGACTCGTCCGGGAACATCGCGAGCTTCTCCAGCTACGGGGCGACGACGGTCGACATCGGCGCCCCGGGCGTCGGCGTCTGGTCGTCGGTCCCGGTGAACTCGTACGCGAGCTACAGCGGGACGTCGATGGCGACCCCGCACGTCTCGGGCGCGGTCGCCCTCTGTGCCTCGATCAACCCCTCGCTCACCCCCGCGCAGCTCAAGAGCGCGATCCTCGGCTCCGCGGTCCCGACCGCGTCGCTCGCCGGGAAGACGCTCACCGGCGGCCGGCTCGACGCCGGCGCACTCCCGACCATCTGCCTGCCGTCGACCGAGCCCCCGACCGGGACGGTGACGGGGCTGACGGCGGCGACCGCCTCGCTCAGCTCGATCCTCCTCACGTGGACCGACGGCGTGACGGGCGAGACCTCGTACGAGATCCAGCGCGCTCCGGGGACGCTCGCCACGTGCGGGACCTTCACGACGGTCGCGAGCGCCCCGGGCGACTCCACGAGCGCGACGATCGGCGGGCTCGCGAGCTCCACCGACTACTGCTTCCGCGTCCGCGGGACGAACACCTTCAACGGGACGAGCGTGACGGCATGGTCCGACCCGGCCTCCGCGCGGACCGCGAGCCCGCCCCCGGCCTACGTCTGCAGCGCGGCGGCGTTCGAGTGGATCGACCCGTCCGGCGGCACGGTGCTGACCGGCGGTGACGACGTCTCGTCGCTCCGGGCGCTCCCCTTCACCTTCACCTCGTACGGGTCGCCGTACTCGTCGGTGACGATCTCCTCGAACGGCTACCTCCGGCTCGGCTCCGGTGCCGCGACCTCGTACACGAACGTCGCGATCCCGAGCACCGCCGACCCGAACGCGACGATCGCGCCGGCCTGGGACGACTGGAACCCGGGCGCGGGCGGCCAGGTCTCGTACCGGACCGTCGGGACCGCTCCGGCCCGCAGCTTCGTCGTCACCTGGGCGGGGATCCCGCACTTCAGCCTCGCCGGGAGCGCCGTCTCGTTCCAGGCGATCCTCGAGGAGGGTGGGGACGTCGTCCGGTTCCAGTACCTCGACATGATCGCCGGCAGCGCGACGTACGACCGCGGCCAGTCCGCGACGGCCGGCGTCGAGGGCCCGACCGGCGAGTGGGGGACGCAGATCTCCAACAACCAGGCGATCCTCTCCGACGGGACGGCCTACCGCTGCTCCGCGACCGTCGGCGTCCCGCCGACGATCGCGAGCGCCGTCCACCCGGACGGGACGACGGGCGTCGCGTACGAGACGAGCGTCAGCGCGACGGGCGGGACCGCCCCGTACGCGTGGACGATCGCCTCCGGGTCGCTGCCGGCCGGCCTGACGCTCGACCGGAGCACCGGCTCGATCGCCGGGACGCCGACGAGCGCGGTGAACGCCTCGTTCACGGTCCGCGCGACGGGCACGGACGGCGGGAGCTCGACGCGGGCGATGACGATCCGCGTCGCGAACCCGCTCGCGATCACGACGGCCTCGCTCCCGACCGGCTCGACCGGCGGGGCGTACACCGTCGCCCTCACGTCGAGCGGCGGCACCGCGCCGCTCTCCTGGTCGGTCGTCGACGGGTCGCTCCCCGCCGGGCTCTCGCTCGGTGGCTCGACCGGTGCGATCTCCGGGACGCCGACCGTGGTCGGCACGAGCACCTTCACGGTCGCCGCGACCGACGCCGGCCAGCCGGCGGCACGGACCGCCACGGCGACGCTCTCGATCGCCGTCGTCGGCTCGCTCACGCTCGCCGCGACGAGCTACGCCGACGGCACGACCGGGACCGCGTACGCGGTGAACCACGCGACGACGAACGGGACCGGCCCGTTCACGTGGTCGGTCTCGACGGGCGCCCTTCCCGGCGGTCTCGCGATCGACCCGTCGACCGGCACGGTGGCCGGTACGCCGACGACCGCCGGCACGTTCACCTTCGAGGTGAAGGCGACCGACGCGAACGGCTCCATCGGGACGGCGGCAGGGCAGATCCAGGTCGCCGCACCGCTCTCGGTCACGACGTCGTCGCTCGCATCGGGCGTCGCCGGCGTCGCGTACAGCGCGTCGGTCGTCTCGACGGGCGGCCGGGCACCGATCGTCTGGTCGGTCGCCTCGGGCGCGCTCCCCGCGGGCCTCTCGCTCAACGCGTCGAGCGGCGCGATCACGGGGACGCCGACGGCCGCGGGCTCGTTCTCGGTGACGCTCCGCGCGACCGACGACGGGCGGCCCGTGAAGCGGGTCGCGGACCGGGCGCTCACGATCGCGATCGGGCTCGGCAAGCAGAGCCCGGCGAACGCGGCCGTCGTCACCCGAGCGACGAGCGTGACCGTCAGCTGGTATCCGCACGATGCGGCGACGGCGTACCGGTACTGCCGGGCGACGTCGGCGAGCAAGTGCACGAGCTTCACCCTCGTCGGGACCGCGACGAGCGCGACGATCACCGGCCTCAGCTTCGGCAAGACGTACTACTGGCAGGTCCAGGCGAACGTCAACGGGGTCTGGGTGAGCGCGAACGGCGGGACGGTCTGGCGGTTCAGCATCCCGCGCTGACGTAGAACCGGATGACGGCGGCTCGCGAAGGGAGTTCGTGAGCCGCCGTTCCATTCCCGCCGCCCGGCGCCGGCCCTCCGGCGGCGGCCGACCGCCGTCCGAGCGACCGACGAAGCCCTGCGCGACGTGCGGGCGCCCATTCGCGTGGCGCCGCCGATGGGCGAGCACGTGGGACGAGGTGACGCGCTGCTCCGAGCGCTGCCGGCGCAGCCGGGCCGTCAGTCCCGGGTCCGCACCCGGCTGATCACGACGACGGCGATCGCGGCGAGGCCGAGCAGGAGGAGCCGGAGCGCCAGCTCGTCGACGAGGAGCGCGGAGATCCCGACGCCGAGGAAGAGCCCGGCGTAGGCGCGCCGCTTGGAGGTCCGCGTCATCGAGCGGTGCTCCCGCCAGTCGCGGACGACCGGCCCGAGGCGGCGGTGCTCGAGCAGCCACCCGTAGAGGCGGTCGGAGGCGCGGGCGTAGCAGGCGGCGGCGATGAGGACGAAGACCGTCGTCGGGAGGAGCGGGACGAAGATCCCGACGATGCCGATCGCGAGGCTCGTCGTCCCGACGACGATCAGGACGGCGCGGAGGAGGGGTGAGGTCGCCGGGCGGACGCCGTTCGGGGGAGTCACCCGTACAGGATGCGGCATCGGCGCCGACGGCGCGGGGTGGCGCGCCCGGAGGGATTCGAACCCCCGACCTACTGATCCGAAGTCAGTTGCTCTATCCACTGAGCTACGGGCGCGTCCGGCGAGGGTAGCAGGGCCGCGGCGTCCCCTCCGGCGACGTGCCGGTGCCGTCGGGCACCGAAGGTCCGGACCAACGCTGGCCGAGCGCTCGTCCCCCGGGCTATCGTCGGGCGCCGACCGCGAGCGAGCCCGCGGCGCCCACCCTCCAGCACCCGAGGTACCCGATGACCCGCCCGACCCGCCGCGCCGCGATCGTCCTCGCCGCCGCTGCCTTCGCCGCCGCTCTCCTCCTCCCGGCGACCGCCGCCGCGAACCACACGTGGCGCGGCTTCCACTGGGCACGGACGTCGAACCCGTTCACCGTCCGCGTGGGCGACAACCTCGGGAACGGGTGGAAGTCCTACCTGACGGCGGCGGCGACCGAGTGGACGAGGTCGACGGTCCTCGACGTCCAGGTGGTCGCGGGCACGTCGAGCCGGTGCGATCTGGGGCAGAGCACCGGGACGATCCAGGTCTGCAACGCGCAGTACGGCTCGACCGGGTGGCTCGGGATCGCGAGCATCAGCATCTCCGGGAAGCACATCGTCGCCTCGACCGTGAAGCTGAACGACACCTACTTCAACCAGTCCGCCTACAACACGACCGCGTGGAAGAACCTCGTGATGTGCCAGGAGGTGGGCCACGGCTTCGGGCTCGCCCACCAGGACGAGCGGTTCACGAACGCGAACCTCGACACGTGCATGGACTACACGGACCGGCCCGCCTCGAACCAGGTCCCGAACGCGCACGACTACGAGCAGCTCACGAAGATCTACAACCACGTCGACTCGACGTCGACGCTCCAGGGCACGTCCGGCTTCATCGCGAACGCCGTCCAGGGCTGGCTCGCAGGGAAGCCGGCGGAGGCCGCGTGGGGCGCCCTCGTCGCCGTCTCGGCCGCCGGCCGGTCGTCGACGTACGTCCGCGAACTGGGCGGCGGGGCGCGGGTGGTGACGCACGTCCTCTGGCTCCCCGACGGGCACGACCACCACCACGGCCACTGACCCGCGCGGGAGGGTCCGCGCTCCCGGGCGCCACCGCCCGGGCCGGGCTCACCCCCCGGCGCCCACCGGCCCGGTGGGCCGGGAGAAGCCGTCCGGCATCCGCGGCTCGAACCGCATCCCGCCCGCGACCCCCGGCTCGGTCAGCTCCTTCGCCGAGAGGAGCTCGTCGAGCTCGGCCGCGGTGAAGATCCCGCGCTCGATGACGATCTCGCGGATCGTCCGCCCCTCGCGGACCGCCTGCTTGCTGATGTCGGCCGCGAGCGCGTAGCCGAGGTAGGGAGCGAGCGGCGTCGCGAGCGCGGATGAACGCTCCATCAGCTCCGTCGCGCGCTCCCGGTTCACCTCGATCCCCGCGACGCAGTAGCGCGCGAAGTTCCGGCTCATGTTCCGGAGGAGCGTGAGCGATTCGAGCGTGTCGTGGGCGATCATCGGCATCATCACGTTCAGCTCGAGCTGGCCCGCGGACGCCGCCCAGGCGACGGCGGTGTCGTTCCCGATGACGTGGAAGCAGACCATCGAGAGGCACTCGGCCATCACCGGGTTCACCTTCCCCGGCATGATCGACGAGCCCGGCTGGACCGCCGGGAGCGTGATCTCGGCGAAGCCGGTCATCGGCCCGGAGGACATGATCCGGAAGTCCTCCGAGACCTTCACGAGGTCGACGGCGATCCCCCGGAGCGCGGCGCTCACCTCGAGCATCGGCCGCATCGACTGGGTCGCCTGCACGAGGTGCTCCGCGGTCCGGAGGCGATGGCCGGTCTGCTCGGCGAGGAAGCCGACGACGAGACGGATGTACTCCGGCTCGGCGTTCAGGCCGGTCCCGACCGCCGTCGCCCCGATGTTCTGCTCCTCGATCGACGTCGCGGCGGCGGCGAGCCGCTCCAGCCCGCGGCGGAGCGTCAGCGCGTAGGCGGCGAACTCCTGGCCGAGGCGGATCGGGACGGCGTCCTGCATGTGGGTCCGGCCCGACTTCACGACGTCGTCGAACTCCACCGCCTTCCGCTCGAGCTCGGCGATCAGCTCCTCGAGCGCGGGGCGGAGGTCGCGGACGAGGTCGAGCGTCGCGATCCGCATCGAGGTCGGGAAGACGTCGTTCGTCGACTGCGCCATGTTCACGTGGTCGTTCGGGCTGACGACCGCGTAGTCGCCGCGCCGGCCGCTCCCGATCCCCTCGGCGTGGAGGATCTCGATCGCGCGGTTCGCGAGGACCTCGTTCGCGTTCATGTTGTGGGAGGTCCCGGCGCCGGCCTGGAACGGGTCGACGCGGAAGTTCCCGAGGAGCTCGTCCCCCTTCTCGCGGACGGCGGCGGCGAAGGCCCGCCCGAGCGGGTCGGTGGGCCGGCCGGGCTCCTCCTCCTCGACCTCGGGGCTGACGTCGCCCGGGTTCACCCCGCCGGTGACCGCGAGGATCTCGTCCGCCGCCTCGACGATCGCGTCGCCGATCGACGTCGGGAGCCGGCCGGTCGCCATGTTCGCCCGCGCCGCCGCCTTCTTCACCTGGACGACGGCCCGGACGAGCGCCGGGTGCGGCCGCTGCCCGGAGATCGTGAAGTTCTCGATCGCGCGCGAGACCTGGACGCCGTAGTAGGCCCCGTCGGGGACGTGCCGGTACCCGAGCGGGTCCTTCTCGAGACGGTGGCCCGGGATCGCGGCGGGCGGCTGATCGTTCCCCATGGCGACGGCGCTCCTCGGATCGGGTTGCGGGACGCACCCGAAGTCTACGCTCGGGCGGGTCGACGCTCGGGCGTGACGCGGCTCCGCCGTTCCGGCTAGCATCGGCCCATGCCTGCCCGCCTCTGGGACCGCGCCGCCACCCTCCCCGTCCCCGCGGGCGACCGGCCGCGCGCCGACGTCGTCGCCCTCGCGCCCGGGCTCCCGACGCTCGGCGAGCTGTTCGACTTCATGCGCGACGCGGAGCTCCGCTTCGAGACGCTCCGGATGCGGATCGTGGAGCGGACGACGACGGTGGCCGGCGAGTCGGTCGTGACGAGCGACCTCGTCCTCCGCCACCCGGGCGACGCGAAGGTGACGACGAGCGAGCCGGCCGCGGGGGCCCGGACGGCGTACGAGATCTGGATCTCCGACGGCGAGACGATCAGGACGTACGCCGCCGCGCACAAGCTCGGCACGCAGCGGCCGGTGCGACGGCGCGTCGCCGGCCTGGAGTCGCCCGATCTCCCCGGGACGGCGAAGGTCTACCGGCCGCTCACGGCGCTCCCGATGGAGTCGCTCCCGGACGCCTTCGTCCACCCGGCGGGCTACTGCCAGAACGTCCTCGCGACGGGCCGCTGCCGGGTCGCGGGCTCCGGGCGGGTCGCGGACCGCGAGACGGTCGTCGTCGTCTCCGAGCACCCGCGCGGGACGAAGGTCTGGGCGGACCGGCCGGACTTCGAGATCCGGGTGGAGGCGGACCGCGAGACCGGCGCGATCCTCCGGCTCGTCGAGTCCGTCGGTGGTGCGACCACCCGCGACGCGACCGTCACGAGCTTCGAGCCGAACGCGACGCTCCCGCCGACCGCCTTCGACTTCGAGTTCCCGGCCGACACGACGACGATCTACTAGACGCCCGACGCGTCGGGCCCGCGAGGAGGACGCTCGATGTCGACCGCCGACGGCGCGAAGAGGCACCCCCGCCTCGTCCAGCTCGAGGGCCTCGTCCGGGACGGCCGGATCGACACGCTCGTCGTCGCGTTCACGGACATGCAGGGCCGGCTCATGGGGAAGCGAGTCCAGGCGCAGGCCTTCCTGAACGGCGTGATCGACCACGGGGTCCACTTCTGCACGTACCTGCTCGGGACCGACATGGAGATGAACACGCCCGACGGGTTCAAGCTGATGAACTGGGAGACCGGCTACGGCGACTGGATCGCCGACCCGGTCTGGGGGACGATGCGGGTCCTCCCGTGGCTCGAGAAGACGGCGCTCGTCCTCTCCGACACGATCGACGAGGGGACCGGGAAGGAGATCCCCGTCTCGCCGCGGTCGATCCTGAAGCACCAGGTCGCGAAGGCGGCGGCGATGGGCTTCACGATCAAGGCGGGCTCGGAGCTGGAGTACTACGTCCTCCGGGATTCGTGGGAGGACCAGCACCGGAACGGCTGGACGGTCCCCACCCCGTTCGGCACCTACAACGAGGACTACCACCTCCTCCAGGGGACGAAGGCGGAGCCGCTCCACCGGCTCCTCCGGAACCTGATGACGGAGGCGGACATCCCGATCGAGTTCAGCAAGGGCGAGGCCGCACCCGGCCAGCACGAGGTGAACATCCGGTACGACGAGGTCCTCGAGTCGGCGGATCGGACCGTGATCTTCAAGCACGGCGCGAAGGAGATCGCCTACCTGAACGGCTGGGGGATCACGTTCATGGCGAAGCCGGACCACCGCTGGACCGGTTCGTCGGGGCACCTCCACATGAGCGTGTGGGACCGGTCGGGCGAGCGCTCGCTCATGCACGACCCGGCGTCCACCGCCCCGTACGGGATGTCGAAGACGATGCGCCACTTCCTCGGCGGGATGATGAAGCTCTCCCGCGAGCTCGCGCCGTTCCTCGCCCCGAACGTCAACTCGTACAAGCGGTTCGCCGCGCTCTCGTGGGCGCCGGTGAACGTCGTCTGGGGGCGCGACAACCGGACGACCGGGTTCCGGGTCGTCGGCGACGGCCAGGGGCTCCACATCGAGAACCGCTTCCCGGGCGGCGACATGAACGCGTACCTCGTCTACGCCGCGGCCGTCGGCGCCGGGCTCTGGGGGATCGAGCACGAGATCGAGCCGCCGAAGGAGTACCGGGGGAACGGCTACGTCGCGACGCGGTGCGACCGGATGCCGCGGGCGCTCTGGGAGGCGATCGGCGCGCTCGAGAAGAGCAAGGCGGCGGTCGAGATCTTCGGGCGCGACGTCGTCGACCACTACCTGAACGCGGCGCGGGTCGAGCAGAACCAGTACGACGCGGTCGTCCACCCGTGGGACCGCGAGCGCTACCTGGAGCGCGGGTAGCCGTTCCCGCGGATCCCGGGGTCCCGCCGCGCGGCGGGACCGTCGCGTCGGCTATCGTCACGAGGATCCGCCGCCACGGGGATCCCCGCCGGTCCGCCGGCGGCCGAGCCGATGCTGCACGAGGAGAGGCCGACCGATGCGCCTGAAGGGGAAGGTCGCGATCATCACCGGAGGCGGCAGCGGGATGGGCCGCGCCGCCTCGCTCATGTTCGCCGCCGAGGGCGCGAAGGTCGTCGTCGCGGAGTACAACGAGGCGGCCGGGAACGAGACGGTCGCCCTCGTGAAGCGGGCGGGCGGGGAGGCGACGTTCGTCAGGGCCGACGTCTCGAAGGAGTCGGACGCGAAGGCGATGGTGGACCACGCCGTCGCGACGTACGGCAGGCTCGACTGCCTCTACAACAACGCCGGGATCATGCCGGAGGACGACCACTCGGTCGTCGACACGTCGGTCGAGGCGTGGGACCGGGTGATGGCGGTGAACGTCCGCGGCGTCTTCCTCGGCTGCAAGTACGCGATCCCCGCGATGGAGCGGAGCGGCGGCGGCTCGATCATCAACATCGCGAGCTTCGTCGCCCTCATGGGCTGCTCGAACCCGCAGGACGCCTACACCGCGTCGAAGGGGGCGGTCCTCGCCCTCACCCGGTCGCTCGCCGTCCAGTTCGCGCCGAAGGGGATCCGCTCGAACGCGATCTGCCCCGGGCCGGTGGAGACGCCGCTCCTCATGGACTGGCTCGTGAAGGACGAGGAGGCGAAGCGGATCCGGCTCGCGCGGAACCCCACCGGCCGCTTCGGCAAGGTCGAGGAGATCGTCCACATGGGGATCTACCTCGCGTCCGACGAGTCGCGCTGGACGAACGGCGCCCAGCTCGTCGTCGACGGCGGGATCACCGTCAACTACTTCTAGCGGGAGCGGAGATGACGTCGGCCGACGCGACGATCCGCGAGGTCCCCCCGGCCGCGCCGGTCGATCGGGCGATCTTCGACGAGCCCGGCAGGGTCGCGATCGGCGTCGACGTCGGGGGGAGCGGGATCAAGGCGGCGGCCGTCGACGTCCGGGAGGGACGGCTCGTCTCGACGCGGCTCCGGGTCGCGACGCCGGTCCCCGCGACGCCCGATGCGGTGATCGCCTCGATCGCCCGGCTCGTGAAGCGGATCCAGAAGTCGGTCGGGCGGAAGGACCTCCCGGTCGGCGTCGACTTCCCGGCCGTGATCCGCGACGGCAGGACGAAGTCGGCCGCGAACGTCGACGCCGGCTGGCTCGACTACCCGGCGGAGGCCGCGCTCGCGAAGGCGCTCGGCCGGCCGGTGGCGCTCATCAACGACGCGGACGCCGCCGGGCTCGCGGAGATGCGCTTCGGGGCGGGGGTGGGCCACGCGGGGGTCGTCCTCGTCCTGACGCTCGGGACCGGGGTCGGGTCGGCGCTCTTCTTCCGGGGCGTCCTCGTCCCGAACCTGGAGCTCGGGCACATGGAGATCCGGGGCCGCGACGCGGAGCGCCGGTCCGCTGCCGTCGCGCGGGTCCGGCGCGGCCTCTCGTGGAAGGCGTGGGCCGCGGACCTCGAGGAGCATCTCCAGGCGATCGACACGCTCTTCTCGCCCGACCTGATGATCGTCGGCGGGGGCGTCAGCAAGAACGCGGACCGCTTCCTCCCGCGGATCTCGATCCGCCCGCCGATCGTCCCGGCGAAGCTCCGGAACGAGGCGGGGATCGTGGGGGCCGCGATGTTCGCCGCGGAGCGCGCGGCGGCTGCGGGACAGGCGAGTGGCCGGGACGACGAGCGAGGGACCGGGCGATGACGAGCGACCAGGCGATCCGGGACGTCCGGATGGTGATCGACGGCCGCGACGCCGCCGGATCGGACGGGGCGACGTTCGACGTCGTCGAGCCGCACCGCGGCCGGACGATCGCCCGGGTCGCCGAGGGGACGGCGCGCGACGTCGACGCGGCGGTCGGCGCGGCGCGGCGCGCCTTCGACGGCGGCTGGGGGACGCTGCCGGTCCCGGAGCGCGCCCGCCTGATGCTCCGGCTCGCGTCGCTCGTCCGCGACCACCACGAGGAGCTCTCGCAGCTCGAGAGCGTCAACGTCGGCAAGCCGATCTCGGGAGCCCGGTGGGAGATCGGCCGGGTCGCGGACGTGCTCGAGTACTACGCCGGCGCGGTGAGCAAGCTCCACGGCGAGACGATCCCGACGACGCGGCCGGGCTTCGACTTCACGCTCCGCGAGCCCGTCGGGGTCGTGGGCCTCATCGTCCCGTGGAACTTCCCGCTCTACCTCGCCTCGTGGAAGATCGGGCCGGCGCTCGCAGCCGGGAACGCGATCGTCCTGAAGCCCGCGAGCTGGACGCCGCTCACCGCGGTCCGCTTCGGCCAGCTCGCGCTCGAGGCGGGGCTCCCTCCCGGGGTCCTCAACGTCGTCACCGGCCCGGGCGGCACCGTCGGCGCGGCGATCGCCGCGCACCCGGGGGTCGGGAAGGTGGGGTTCACGGGCGAGACCTCCACCGGCCAGGAGGTGATGCGGCTCGCCGCCGGCAACCTCAAGAAGGTGAGCCTCGAGCTCGGCGGGAAGAGCCCGAACATCGTCTTCGCGGACGCGGACATCGAGCGCTTCGCGGCGGAGAGCCCGTACTCCGTCTTCGACAACACCGGCCAGGACTGCTGCGCGAGGAGCCGGATCATCGTCCACCGCTCGATCCACGAGCGGGTCGTCGAGGCGTTCGTCGCGGCGACCCGGCGGATGAAGGTCGGGGATCCGAGCGACCCCGCGACCGAGGTGGGGCCGCTCGTCACGTTCAGCCACCGCGAGCGCGTCGCGGAGTACGTCGCGGCCGGCCGGGCCGAGGGGGCGTCGCTCGTCTGCGGGGGCGACGCGCCGGACGACCCCGCGCTCCGGGACGGCGCCTACCTGATGCCCGCGGTCTTCGACCGGGTCGGCGAGGGGATGCGGATCGCGAGGGAGGAGATCTTCGGCCCGGTCGTCGCGGTCATCCCGTTCGACACGACCGAGGAGGCGGTCCGCCTCGCGAACGCATCCCCGTACGGCCTCTCCGGGTCGATCTGGACGCGGGACATCGCCCGGGCGATCACGGTCGCGAAGGCGGTCGAGACGGGCGTCATCAGCGTCAACTGCAACAACTCGGTCCACATCGAGGCGCCGTTCGGGGGCTACAAGATGTCCGGCCTCGGGCGGGACCTCGGGCTCGACGGCCTCCGCGAGTACACCGAGGTGAAGAACGTCTACGTCGACCTCCGCGAGGCCGAGTAGCCGCGTCGGCGACCGGAGGACCGCGCGGGCGGAGCCGGGCGCCGGCGGACGCCGGGCTAGTAGCGGTCCGTGGAGGGATGGGCCGCCGGGAGCGCGAGGCCCGGGTGGCGGGCCGCGACCCAGTCGCGGATCGCCCAGAAGGTCGTCGTGAAGGCGATCCCCTCCCACGGGATCGCCGCGGCCGCGAACGGGACGACCTCGGTCGCCTCCGGGGTCGGCGTCGGGGCCCCGCCGACGATCGTCGCCTCGAAGCAGATGACGACGATCCCCGCCTCCAGGCGCGAGTAGAGCCCGACGATCTCCCCCGGCTCGACGAGGAGACCGGTCTCCTCGAGCGTCTCGCGGATCGCCGCCTGGTGGACCGTCTCGTCGATCTCGAGGAAGCCCCCGGGCTGCGCCCACGAACCCTTCGCCGGCTCGATCCCGCGCCGGATGAGGACGCATTCCCCGGCGGCCGTGATCGGGAGGGTCGTGACGACGAGCCGCGGGTTGACGTACGAGATGAACCGGCACGCCGGGCAGACGAGCCGGTGCCGGTGCTCGCCGTCGATCGGCCCGTACTCGAGCGGAGCCCCGCAGCGCGAGCAGTGCTGGACCGTCGCGCCGAGCCAGCCCGGGACCCCGGCGCCCGACTCGATGTCGCTCGAGCGACCGTCGGGGCCGCGCTCGTAGCCGGCGGGATCGTGCGGGTTCGGGGGGAGCGGACGGCTCATCGGCGGGCGTGGCCCCGGACGCTCACGCGGCGAGGACGACGAACGACGCCGCACAGAGACCCGCGAGGCCCGCGAGCGCGACGACGAGCCACGCGAGCCGGAAGAGGCCGCGACCCCGGTCCACCGGCATCCACGCCCACGCGGATCGCCAGATCCTGAGCGACGCGTCGGCGGTCGTGAGGATGAGGATCGGCGCACCGACGAGGACCGGGACCTTCACGAGCGGCGAGGCGAGCGGGACGCCGAACTGGAGCGCGGTGATCGCGACGAAGCCGGCGAGCAGGACGACGACCGAGAGGTTGACGTACTGCGCCTGGAGCGGCGTCGGCCGCGTCTCCGGGACCGAGCGGGCCGGGCCGCCGTGGTCCTGGCGGTCGAGGACCGGCATCCCCGGCTCCCACCGCGGGTCGTCCATCCGCTTCCGCGGCGCGACGGGGACGAGGTCGTCGCTCATCGGGCGGCCGGACGGCGGCGGCGGGACGGCGTCGCGGGGGCGACGGACCGGGCCGCGGCGAGCGGGAGGTCGGCGTTCGCGGGATCGGCGAGGACGGCGGCGGTCTGCGCCTCGCGCCACGCGGCGAGCCGGCGGGCGAGCGCCGGGTCGCCGAGGGCGAGGATCGCCGCGGCGAGGAGCGCCGCGTTCTCCGCGTTGCCGATCGCGACGGTCGCGACCGGGATCCCGCGCGGCATCTGGACGATCGAGAGGAGCGAGTCGAGCCCGCCGAGCGACGCGGTGGGGATCGGGATCCCGACGACCGGGAGGATCGACTTCGCGGCGAGCATCCCCGGGAGGTGGGCCGCGCCGCCCGCCCCGGCGACGATCACCCGGATCCCCCGTCCCGGCGCCGCCTCGGCGTACGCGTAGAGGAGGTCAGGCGTCCGGTGGGCGGAGACGACGCGGAGCTCGCTCGGGATCCCGAGCTCGCGGAGGAGGGTCTCGGCGCGCTCGAGGACCGGGAGGTCCGAGCGGCTCCCGCCGACGATCCCGACGAGCGGTGAGTCAGCCACCGGCCGGCTCCCACGCGAGGCTCGCGAGCGCGGCGGCGGCGCGCCGGAGCGCGTCGTCCGTCGAGGCACCGAGGGCGGTCACGTGCCCCATCTTGCGCCGCTCGACGACCTCGCGCTTGCCGTAGAGATGGAGGTGGACCGCGGGGTCGGCGAGGGCGCGCTCCGTGCCGACGAGTCGCGCCGGGCGGCGCGGGCCGCTCCCGAGGAGGTTGACGATCGCCGTCGGCGCGAGGGCCTCCGCGGCCCCGAGCGGGAGGCCGCAGATCGCCCGGACGTGCTGCTCGAACTGGCTCGTCGCGGCACCGTCGAGCGTCCAGTGGCCGCTGTTGTGGACCCGCGGCGCGAGCTCGTTCACCGCGAGCGAGCCGTCGCGCCGGAGGAAGAGCTCCGCGGTCGTCACCCCGACCGCCTCGAGGCCGACGGCGATCCGCTCCCCGAGCGAGCGCGCCGCGTCGGCGACCGCCGCGTCGACCGGGGCCGGAGCGACCGACTCGACGAGGATCCCGTCCTCGTGGCGGTTCCGCGCGAGCGGGTAGGGTCGGACGCTCCCGTCGAGCCCGCGGGCGGTGACGACCGAGAGCTCCGCCACGAAGTCGACCTCGCGCTCGAGGAGGAGCCCGTGCGCCGCCGCCGGACCCGCGAGCGCCGCGAAGGCGGCCACGAGCGCCTCCCCGCTCGGCTCTGGCGCGATCCGGACCTGGCTCCGCCCGTCGTACCCGCCGAGCGCGGCCTTGAGCCGGTAGCCGGTCCCGGGGAGCTCGCCGACGGCCCGGGCGAGCGCCGCCTCGCTCCTCACCTCGCGCCACTCCGCGATCGGGGCGCCGATCGAGTCGAGGAAGCGACGCTCCGCGAGCCGGTCCTGGGTCGCGCGGATCGCGCGGGCCCCGGGGCGGAGGCGGCCGCCGCACCGCTCCTCGAGCGCGGCGACGACGGCGGGCCCGACGTGCTCCAGCTCCGGGGTGACGACGTCGGCGCGGTCGGCGAGGCGGAGCGCCGCACCGACGTCGTCGTACGCGCCCACCTCGACGGCGTCGGCGACCGCGCGCGCCGGGCAGAACGGGTCCGGGTCGAGGACGACGATCCGGTAGCCGAGCGCCCGTGCGGCGCTCCCGAGCATCCGGCCGAGCTGGCCGCCACCGAGGATCCCGATCGTCGCGGGCGGGAGGATCGGACCGGTCGACGGGGTCGCCATCGCGGCGAAGTCTACCGGCGGGCTACCATCGCGCGGTGACGAGCGGCCGCCACGCGATCCTCCTCGACGTCGACACCGGGATCGACGACTCCCTCGCGCTCCTCTACGCGTGCGGTTCGCCGGAGGCCGAGCTCGTCGCGGTCACCTGCCTCGCCGGGAACGTCGCGGGCGAGCTCGTCGAGGAGAACACCCGGGCGGTCCTCGAGCTCGCCGGGCGGGGCGACGTCGAGGTCTCGCTCGGCGCCGAGGTCCCGCTCGTCCGGCCGCTCGTCGTGACGCCGGAGACCCACGGCCCGCGCGGGATCGGCCACGCGACGCTCCCGCCGCCGAGGCGGCCGCGCTCCGCGCGCCACGGCGCGGACGTCATCGTGGAGCTCGCCCGCTCCCGGCCCGGCGAGATCGAGCTCGTCACGCTCGGCCCGCTCACGAACCTCGCGATCGCGCTCGAGCGCGAGCCGGAGCTCCCGCGCCTCCTCCGACGCTGGGTCCTCATGGGCGGCGCGTACGGTGCGCCGGGGAACACGACCCCGACCGCGGAGTGGAACATCCACGTCGACCCCGACGCCGCGAAGCTCGCGTTCGCCGGGTGGGCCCGGGCGATCGACGCGGACGCCACGATCCCGCGCGCCCTCGCGATGGGGCTCGACGTGACCGAGCGGGCGCGGCTCCTCCCCGACCGGGTGGAGGCGATCGCGGCCGCGGCGACCGCGGCGACCCCCGGCGGCGGGTCCGCCGAACCGGCGCGGCCGAACCGCGTGGTCCGCTTCCTCGAGGATGCGCTCCGCTTCTACTTCGAGTTCCACGACCGCTTCGACGGCTTCTACGGCGCGTTCATCCACGATCCGCTCGTCGTCGCCGCGACGCTGGACCCGTCCCTCGTCGAGACGGTCCCCTCGTTCGTCGACGTCGAGACGACGGGCGAGCTGACGACCGGGACGACGATCGCCGACCGGCGCGGCCACCGGGGCCGCCGCCCGAACGTGGACCTCGCGGTGGAAGCCGATGCCGAGGAGTTCCTCCGCCGGCTCGTCGCCCGGGTCGGGGCGCTCGCCGCGGCCGTCGGCTGACGCTCGACCGGGCGGAACGGCCCGGGTCGTCCCCCGCTCCCGGCACCCCGCTCGACGACCTCGGACTCGTGGCAGCGGACGGCCGGCGGCGGACGATACGGGCGGAAGGAGGCCCGTGATGCGAGTCCTGCTGGCGATCGACGGATCGGTCTCGTCCGACCGGGCGCGGGATCTCGTCGCCGGGCTCCACTGGCCCGACGGCTCGGTGGTCCGCGTCGTCGCGGTCCTCGAGCCGGCACCGATCCTCACCGGGGTGCCGTGGATGCTCCCGCTGGAACCCGACCCGAGCGAGCTCGAGGCGTCGCTCATCCGCCGCTTCGAGGAGGCGCTCGAGACGGCCGCGAGGTCGCTCGACGCGCCGGGGCGGAGCGTCGAGACCGCACTCCTCCGCGGCAGACCCGCGAGCGAGATCGTCGCCGCGGCCGGCGCCTGGGGTGCCGACCTCGTCGTCCTCGGGAGCCGCGGTCACGGCCAGGTCGAGACGATGCTCCTCGGCTCCGTCTCGGCCGAGGTCGTCGACCATGCCCCGTGCCCCGTCCTCATCGCCCGCGGCTCGACCGTCCGCTCGCTCCTCTTCGGCGACGACGGATCGGAGGGGGCGGCGGAGGCGGCCGAGCTCCTCGCCTCGTGGCCGGTCTTCGCCGGCCTGCGGGTCACGGTCCTCGGCGCCTCCGAGGTCGCGATCCCGTGGAGCGCGGGGATGGCCCCCGGCCTCTACGACCAGGTGCTCGCGTCGTACGTCGAGGGGGTCCAGGAGGCGCGCCGGCAGGTCGCGGCGATCGTCTCGACGACGGCGGACCGGCTCGCCGACGCGGGTCTCACCGCGAGCGTCGACGTCCGGGAAGGCGATCCGGCGGCCACCCTCGTCAGGGCGGCGGCGGAACTCGGGAGCGACCTCATCGTCGTCGGGAGCCGGGGGGTGACCGGCCTGACGCGGGTCCTCCTCGGGAGCGTCGCGCGGACCGTCCTCATCCACGCCCCGTGCTCGGTCCTCATCGTCCGCCACGGGGTCGCGCACCACGACGGCGGTGCGGCGGCGGAGCGGCCCGTCGGCGCCGGGATCTGACGCCCGCGGCCTCCGCGGGGACGGGACTCAGGCGAGGTCGACCACGACGGTCTTCAGCTCGGTGAAGCGCTCGAGCGCGTGGCGGCCGCCGACCCGGCCGGTCCCGCTCTCCGAGCCGGCGCGCCCGCCGAACGGGAGGTGCGACTCCCAGTAGTTCGTCCCCTCGTTCACGTTCACCCAGCCGGAGCGGACGCTCTCGGCGAAGCGGATCCCGGTCGCGAGGTCGCGGGTGAAGACGGCGGAGAGGAGCCCGTAGGGCGACGCGTTCACCATGGCGATCGCCTCGTCGGCGCTCCGGATCGGGGTGATCGGCGCGACCGGGCCGAACGTCTCCTCGCGCGCGACGAGCATCTCGTCGGTCACCCCGTCGAGGATCGTCGCCTCGTAGTAGAGCGGCGTCGGCGCCCCGGCGAGCCGGTGGCCGCCCGCGACGACGGTGGCGCCCCGGCGGACCGCATCGGCGACCTGCTCGTCCATCTTCCGGGCCTGCGGCTCGTTGTTCAGCGGTCCCATCGTCGTCGCCGCGTCGAGCGGATCGCCGAGCCGGATCTCCCGGCCGACGGCCGCCGCGAGCCGGGCGACGTACTCGTCGTGGACCGCCTCGTGGACGAGGATCCGCTCCCCCGCCGTGCAGCTCTGCCCGGCGTTGAGGAAGCAGGCGGTGAGCGTCGCCGCGACGGCCCGATCGAGGTCGGCGTCGGCGAGGATGACGAGCGGCCCGTTCCCGCCGAGCTCGAGGATCAGCTCCTTCATCGCCGCCCGGGTCGCGACGCGGCCCCCGGACTCGAACGAGCCGATGAAGCCGATCGCCTGGGTCCCCGGGTTCCCGGCGAGCTCGTCGCCGACGACCGAGCCGGGACCCGTGACGAGGTTGAAGACCCCGGGCGGGAGGCCCGCGTCGACGAGGCATCCGGCGAGCGCGACCGCGCAGTGCGAGGTGCTCGAGGCGGGGTTCCAGACGACGGTGTTCCCGGCCGCGAGCGCGGGGGCGATCAGCTCGGCCGGCATCGTGTACGGCCAGTTCCACGGGGAGATGACCCCGACGACCCCGAGCGGGACGCGATAGACGAGGACGCGCTTCCGCGGGTCGATCGACGGCGGCATCAGCCCCTCGATCCGGGTCGCGTCGGCGGCCGCCATCCGGAAGTAGACGATGAGCTCCTCGACCTCGGTCCGGCTCTCCGCGATCGGCTTCCCCTGGTCGACGGTGAGCGCCTGCGCGAGCGGCTCGGCGCGCTCCTCGACGATCCGGACGATCCGCTCGAGTGCCGCTGCTCGCTCGAAGGCCGAGCCGGCCGCCCAGGCAGGCGCGGCGCGGTTCGCCGCCTCGATCGCCCGGACGGCGTCGGCGCGGGTCCCCTTCGCGAGGTGCGCGATCGTCGCGCCGCTCCCCGGGCTGACGGCCGGGAAGGTGTCGCCGCTCTCCGATCCGGACCACTCGCCGGCGACGTGATGGGAGAGGATCTCGGGCGGCTTGCTGGGCGACATCGTGGCCTCGCGGGTCGTCGGCCGGGCGCGCGGTCGCACCTCGAGGGGCCGGGCGGTCACTATAGCCGTGCGATCGCCCCGCCCGCGCCGACTACGATGACGAAGGGGTGCGGGGCGGCACGGCGAGCGGAGCGGGAGGGTGCGGGATGGGCGATCGGAGCGGGATGGTCCTCGTGCCGGCCGGCCCGTTCCTCATGGGGAGCGACGAGTTCCCGCGCGAGGGGCCGGTGCGGACGGTTGAGCTCCCTGACTTCTGGATCGACCGCTACCCGGTGACGAACGAGGCGTATCGCGCGTTCGTCGCGGCCACCGGCCATCGGCTGCCGGTGGACTGGGTCGCGGGCGCGCCGCCGGCCGGGCACGAGCGCCACCCGGTGGCCGTGACGTGGGCGGACGCCGCCGCCTACGCGCGGTGGGCGGGGAAGCGACTCCCGAGCGAGGCCGAGTGGGAGAAGGCCGCCCGGGGGACGGACGGCCGCCGCTATCCGTGGGGGAACGAGTGGGACGGTGAGCGCGCCTACACGTGGGAGCAGGCGTCGGTGACCGGCAGGCGGACGGAGCCGGTCGACGCCCGGCCGGCCGGCGCGAGCCCGTACGGCTGCGAGCAGATGGTGGGGCTCCTCGAGGAGTGGGTGGAGGACTGGTACGACGCCTACCCGGGGGCGGCCTACCGGAGCCTCGCCTACGGCCGCACCTACCGGGTCCTCCGCGGCGGCGCGTGGATCTTCACCCAGACGCACGCCCGGTGCGCCTATCGCTGCTTCGAGCTCCCGGACCGGCCGCCGCACGAGATGGAGGTCCTCGGTGCCCCGAGCTTCCGGTGCGCCGCCGACGCGGCGCCCGGGGAGCGCGGGTCGTGAGCGGCGCGCCGGAGGGGATGATCCTCGTCCCGGGCGGCCCGTTCCTCCGCGGGAGCGACGAGTTCGACATCGAGGGTCCGCCCGCGACGATCGAGCTCCCGGCCTTCTGGATCGACCGCCACCCGGTGACGAGCGGGGCGTACCTCCGCTTCGTCGAGGCGACCGGCCACGCCGCGCCCCCCGACTGGCCCGGCGGCCGCCCGCCGGCCGGGCGGCTCGACCACCCGGTCGAGCGGGTCACCTGGCACGACGCCGCCGCGTACGCCGCGTGGGCCGGGAAGCGGCTCCCGACCGAGGCGGAGTGGGAGAAGGCCGCCCGCGGGACGGACGGTCGCCGCTGGCCGTGGGGCGACACGTTCGAGGAGCGGCGCTGCATCGTCTGGGATCACGCGATGGCGCTCGACGTGACCACGACCCCGGTCACCGCCCACCCGGACGGCGTGAGCCCCTACGGGGTCGCCGAGATGGCGGGGAACGTCGAGGAGTGGGTGGCGGACGAACTCCGTCCCTACCCGGGGAGCCGCCACCGCTCGCCGATGGCGGCGGGCGGCCTCCGGGTCGTCCGCGGCGGCTCGTGGTTCTACACGCAGGAGCACGCGCGGTGCGCGTACCGGCGGGGCCTCCCGCCCGATTTCGACGGCTGGTCGCAGGCCGGCGGCCCCGGCTTCCGCTGCGCCCTCGACGCGGACTAGGCGGGCCCGAGCGGGAGCTCGGTCGCCGTCCCGCCCGCGATCGCCCACGCGCGGAGGAGGGGCGTCCGATCGGGGAGGAGCGGCCCGACGATCAGGTGGAGCGCCCCGGGGTCGTGCGCGGCGGCGAGATCGGTGGACGACGGTCGCGCGTCGCTGCGCGGATGGGAGTGGACGACCGCCCAGACCGCCTCGCCGCGCTCGTCGGCCGCGACGGTGGCGCGGACGAGCTCCGCGGCGTCGACCTCGAAGCGATCCGGCGCGGCGAGCGCGTTCGTCGCGGGGAGGAAGCGGAGCGGCCGGCCCCCGAGCGCCCACGGCGCGTCGCCGATCACGAGGCCGCACGCCTCGAGCGGCGCCTCCGCGAGGGCGTGGCCGACGATCGCGCGGCGGAGCGCCGCGGGGAGCGCCACCGGACCGGGGGGCGCGGCGCCGGTCGCGCCGCTCACCGGCCGCCGCTCACCGGCCGCCGCACGCGGGGCACGCCGGGTCGCGCCGGAGCGAGACCTCGCGGAACGTCGCGTCGAGCGCGTCGTAGAGGAGGAGCCGGCCGACGAGCGGGTCGCCGATCCCGAGGAGGAGCTTGAGCGCCTCGGTCGCCTGGAGGAGGCCCACGACGCCGGGGACGACGCCGAGGACGCCGGCGACCGCGCAGCTCGGCGCGAGCTCGGGAGGCGGCGGGACGGGGTAGAGGCACCGGTAGCACGGGCCGTCGGGCGGGCGCAGGACCGTCACCTGCCCCTCGAAGCGGTAGACGCTCGCATGGACGACGGGGATCCCGGCCGCGACGCACGCGTCGTTCACGAGGTAGCGGGCCTCGAACGAGTCGGTCCCGTCGACGACGACGTCGTGGCCCGCGACGAGCGACGCCACGTTCGCCGCGTCGAGCGCCACCGCGTGCCCCTCGACCCGGATCGCGGGATCGAGCGCGGCGATGGCGCGCGCGGCGGAGCGGACCTTCGGCGTGCCGATCCCGTCCGTCGTGTGGAGGACCTGGCGCTGGAGGTTCGAGCGGTCGACGACGTCGAAGTCGACGACGCCGAGCGTCCCGACGCCGGCGCCCGCGAGGTAGAGGAGCGCCGGCGAGCCGAGGCCCCCGGCGCCGACGACGAGGACCCGGGAGTCGAGGAGTCGCGCCTGGCCCGCCGGGCCGATCTCCGGCATCGCGATCTGGCGCGCGTACCGTTCGCGCCGCTCGGCCGGGAGGGGCGGCGTCGCGGGTGCCGGGGCGACGGCCGCGGCCGGGGCGCCCGCGGCGGCGGGCGGCCCCAGCTCGACCGGGAGACCGGCGGCGCTCCAGGCGGCGATCCCCCCGGCGACCGACACGACGTCGCGATAGCCGGCGCCGTCGAGGTACCGTGCGGCGACGAGGGAGCGGACGCCGCCGGCGCAGTAGATCGCGACCGGCCGGCCCGGGTCCGGGGCGACGCGGGCGATCTCGTCCGGGAACGTCCCGAGCGGGACGAGGACCGCGCCGGGGATCCGGTCGACGGCCCACTCGTGGGGGTCGCGGCAGTCGACGAGGAGGGGTCGCGGTGCGCCCGCATCGGCGGAGAGCGCGGCCGCGACCGAGACCGGGGTGAGCTCGCGGACCGCCATCGGACGGGTCAGCCCGGGGCGGGCCGGGCTCCGTCGCCGCCCTCGCCGAGCGCGTGCTCGAGCGTGTCGAGCGAGAGGAGCGCGCACTTCAGCCGGGCCGGGCTGATCTCGATCCCGAGGAGGTCGAGGACGTCGTCCGACGTGAGCTTCGCCACGTCGGCGACCGGCTTCCCCTTCACCTCGTCCGTGAGGAGCGAGGCGCTCGCCTGGCTGATCGCGCAGCCGCGGCCGGTGAAGGCGACGTCGGCGACGACCCCGTCGCGGACCGCGAGCATCATCGTGATCCGGTCGCCGCAGAGCGGGTTCGCACCCTCGTACGACGCGGTCGGCGCCTCGAGGACGCCGAAGTTGTGGGGGTGCCGGTAGTGCTCGAGGATGTAGTCGCGGTAGAGGTCGTCCATCGTCGGTAGAGGATACGCGGCGTCGGCGAGCCTGCGGCTCAGCCGAAGATCCGCCGGACCTCGCGGAGGCCGCCGACGAGCGCGTCGATCTCGTCCCGGGTCGTGTAGACGTTCACGCTCGCCCGGGCGCTCGCCGAGATGTCGAGCCGCTCGTGGAGCGGCATCGTGCAGTGGTGGCCGGCCCGGATCGCGATCCCCTCCCGGTCGAGGATCTGGGCGATGTCGTGGGGATGCGCCTCGGGGAGGTCGAACGCGACGACCCCGCTCCGTCGGTCGACGGGCGGCCCGAAGATCCTGATGCCGGGGAGCTCCGCCGGAAGGCGCTCGAGGGCGTAGGCGAGGAGCTCGCGCTCGTGCGCCGCCACCCGCTCCATGCCGAGCCCCATCAGGTACTCCGCGGCGGCCCCGAAGCCGATCGCCCCGGAGATGTCCGGCGTCCCCGCCTCGAAGCGGTCCGGGATGCCCGCGAACTCGCTCCGGCGGAGGTGGACCTCCGTGATCATCGAGCCGCCGGTGAGGAACGGGGGCATCGCCTCGAGGAGCTCCCGCCGGCCCCAGAGGACGCCCGCGCCGGTGGGGCCGAGCATCTTGTGGCCGGAGAAGACGTAGAAGTCGGCCCCGAGGGCCTGGACGTCGACGGGGAGATGCGGGACCGCCTGGGCGCCGTCGACGAGGAGGAGCGCGCCGGCGGCGTGCGCCATGTCGGCGATCTCGCGGATCGGGTTGACCGTCCCGAGCATGTTCGAGACGTGGGTCACCGCGACGAGCTTCGGGCGGAGCCGGAGGAGGACCTCGAGCACGTCGAGCCGGAGGAGGCCGTCCTCGTCGATCGGGATGAACTCGAGATCCCCGTCGCGCTCCTGGACGAGGACCTGCCAGGGGACGAGGTTCGCGTGGTGCTCCATCTCGGTGAGGACGATCGCGTCGCCCTTCCCGACGTTCCGCCGGCCCCACGAGTACGCGACGAGGTTGATCGCCTCGGTCGTGTTCCGGACGAAGACGACCTCCTCGGTCGCCGGGGCGTTGATGAACCGGGCGAGGGACGCGCGAGCCCCCTCGTAGGCGGCGGTCGCCCGCTCGCTCAGCTCGTAGATCCCGCGGTGGACGCTCGCGTTGTACTCGCGGTGATAGCGGTCGATCGCGTCGATGACGACCGACGGCTTCTGGCTCGTCGCGGCGGAGTCCAGATAGACGAGCGGCCTCCCGTGGACGGTCGTCGAGAGGATCGGGAAGTCGGGACGGATCGCGTACGGATCGAGCCGGTCCCCCGGTGCGACGGGCCGCCCGCTCGACGCGACGATCGTCATCGGATCAGCGACCGGCTTCGACCGGCTCGGCGGCTGCGGCCGCCTCCGCGGCCGCCTCGGCCTCGTAGCCGGCCTCGGCGAGGATCGGCGCGTAGCCCTCCTCCTCGAGCCGGAGCGCGAGATCCTTGCCGCCGCTCTTGATGATCCGGCCGCGCGCGAGGACGTGGACGAAGTCGGGCTGGATGTAGTTCAGCAGGCGCTGGTAGTGGGTGATGAGGAGGACGCCCATCTCGGGGTTGAGCATCGCGTTCACCCCCTCGGCGACGATCCGGAGCGCGTCGATGTCGAGGCCGGAGTCGGTCTCGTCGAGGATCGCGATCTCGGGCTCGAGGACCGCCATCTGGAGCATCTCGAGCCGCTTCTTCTCGCCGCCGGAGAAGCCCTCGTTCACGTACCGGGTCGCGAAGGCCTCGTCCATCTTGAGGAGCGCCATCTTCTCGCGCATCTTCGCGCGGAACTCGCGCATCCCCACGCCGCCGCGGAGCGAGTCCGTCGGGTCGACGTTCGGATCCTTGTCGATCCCCTGGAGCTTCGCGTTCAGCGCGCTCCGGATGAAGCTCGCGACGGAGAGCCCGGGGATCGCCGTCGGGTACTGGAACGCGAGGAACATCCCGAGCCGGGAGCGCTTGTCGGGCGAGAGCTCGAGGACGTCGCGGCCCTTCCAGAGGACCTCGCCGCCGGTCACCTCGTACGCCGGGTGGCCCATGAGCGCGTACGCGAGCGTCGTCTTCCCCGATCCGTTCGGGCCCATGATCGCGTGGACCTCGCCCTTCCGGATCGTGAGGTCGATCCCGCGGAGGATCTCCCGCTCGGGAGCGGCGGAGGGCGCGACGTGGAGGTCGCGGATCACGAGCTGCTGGTCGGTCACGGGTCGATCTGCTCCTGCGTGGTCGGTGGGATGGGTCGGTGGGATGGGTCGGGGCGTGGGTGGTCGGGGTGGTGGCGCGGCGGTCAGGCGGCGCCGAGGCTCGTACTCGTCGTTCGGTCCCCGGGGCCCCGGCGGATGGGGGGCTCGAGGGCGATCGGCGCGGGTACGAGGTCGGCGAGCGTCATCGAGTCGAGCGTCGCGGCGATCGCGTCGCGGATCCTGAGCCAGAGGTGACTGACGGTGCAGGCCGCGCTCCGGCCGCACGCCGTCGCGTGAGCGGGATCCTCGCTCGCGCAGACCATCGGGGCGAGCGGCCCCTCGAGCGCGCGGATCACCTCGCTCATCCGGATCTCCCCCGGATGGCGCGTGAGCTCGTAGCCGCCGCGCGCGCCGCGGGTGCTCGTGACGAGCCCGGCCTCCCGGAGCCCGACGACGAGCTGCTCGAGGTACGGCCGCGGGAGGTCCTCGGCGGTCGCGATCTCCGTGAGCGAGGCGGGGCCGCCGCCGTGCCGCGCGGCGAGCTGCACCATGAGGCGGACGCCGTACTCGCCGCGGGTCGAGAAGGCGAGGGCGCCGGTGCCGTGGTACGAGATGCGCTCGCTCAGGGGAGTCTCCTTGGGCCCGGGTCGTGGATCCGCCGCGCCGCGGCGCCTGCGGGCGGCCGGCACGTCGGGCGGAAATCCCGAGCATTCCCGTCGGATATGAGTCTAGGCGGGGTCCCGCGGACCGTCAACGGAGTCCCCGGCGAGGAGACCGCGGGGCGCGGAACGGACGGGGCCGGTGCGGGCGCGATACTGGCCCCATGACGGGGCGGGCGGGCCGGGCGGACGGGGCCGACGCGGCGGGTCGGGCCGACGCGGCGGGTCGACGAGGCCTGACCGAGACCGAGGCGCTCGCCCGGCGCGAGGCCGGGTTCGGCAACGACTATCGTCCCCCGACGAGCCGGACGTGGTGGGAGATCCTCCGCCAGAACGCCTACCTCGGGATCAACGGGCCGCTCGTCGCGATCTCGGTCCTCCTCCTCGCGATCGACCGGCCGCTCGACGCGCTCCTCACCGCCGGGCCGGTGATCCTCAACATCGCGATCGGGGTCGCGCAGGAGGCGCGCGCGAAGCGGCAGCTCGACCGGATCGCGCTCCTCGCCCGGCCCCGCGCGACCGTCGTCCGCGACGGCGTCGCGCGCGCCGTCGACCCGTCGGCGCTCGTGGTCGGCGACCTCGTCGTCGCGGAGCGCGGCGACCAGGCGGTCGTCGACGGGACGCTCGTCGGGGAGGAGCCGGTGGAGCTCGACGAGGCGCTCCTCACCGGCGAGGCCGACCCGGTGACGAAGGGGCGGGGGGATCCGATCGACGCGGGGACGGCGGTCGTCGGCGGGGTCGCGGTCTACGTGGTCGAGCGGGTCGGGCGGGCGACGACCGCGAACGCGCTCCTCGACGAGGCGCGCCGGATCCGCGGGGACGCGACGCCGCTCCAGGTCGAGATCGAGCGGACGATCCGGGGGATCGCCGGGATCGTCGTCCTCGTCGCGGGGCTCGTCGCCCTCGCCGCGGTCGCGACCGGGGACCTCGGCGCCGGGACGGCGGTCCCCGCGGCCGCCGTCCTCGTGACGCTCGTCCCCCAGGGGCTCGCGATCATGGTGACGGTGACGTACGCGGTCGGCGCCCTGCGGGTGAGCCGGCTCGGGGCGCTCGTCCAGCACCGGAACGCGGTGGAGTCGATGAGTCGGGTCGACACGCTCTGCCTCGACAAGACCGGGACGCTGACGACGCAGCGGATCGAGCTCGTCGCGCTCGAGCCGGCACCGGGTGCGCCGGGCGACGGCACGGTGATCCGGCGACGCGTCGGCGAGTTCGCGGCGAGCGTCGGATCGCCGAACCGGACGGCGACGGCGCTCTGCGCGGCGGTCCCCGGGGAGCGACGCCCCGTCGACGAGGAGGTGCCGTTCGCGTCCGAGCGCGGCTGGTCGGCGCTCCGCTTCTCGGACGACGGGTCGGTCCTCGTCCTCGGCGCGCCGGCGATCCTCCTGCGGCAGGGAGCCGAGGGGACCCCGGGGATGGGGGCAGCCGGCGTCCCGACGCTCGCTCGCGCGGCCGAGCTCGCGGCCCTCGGCCGGCGGGTCCTCCTCGTCGCGGCGGCACCGGACGGCGCGGCGCTCCGCGGGCTCGACGGCCGGCCGCTCCTCCCCGCGCGGCTCGTCCCCCTCGCGCTCTGCTCGTTCGTCGAGGAGCTCCGGCCTGACGCACGGGAGACGCTCGCGGGGTTCGCGGCGGCCGGGATCGAGCTGAAGGTGATCTCCGGCGACGACCCCGCGACGGTCGAGGCCGTCGGCCGGCTCGTCGGACTCGCCGCGAGCGACGGCGCCGCGACGGGGGACGAGCTCGTCGGCCTCGATGACGACGCGCTCGCGGCTCGCGCGCTCCGGACGGCCGTCTTCGGCAGGATCGGCCCGTCCCAGAAGGCGCGGATCGTCGCGGCGCTCCGGTCGGGCGGCCGCTACGTGGCGATGATCGGGGACGGCGTGAACGACCTCCTCCCGCTCCGCCGCGCGAACCTGGGCCTCGCGATGGAGAGCGGGAGCGCGGCGACCCGCGGCGCCGCCGACCTCGTCCTCCTCCGCGACTCGTTCGCCGTCCTCCCGCAAGCGATCCTCGAGGGCCAGCGGATCCTCGCCGCGATGGAGGCGACGCTGACGCTCCTGCTCGCCCGGACCGTCTCGGTCCTCCTCGTCGTCGTCGGCGCGGCGCTCCTCGCCCTCCCCTTCCCGATCACCCCGCGCCAGAACGCCGTCCTCGCCCTCGTCACCGTGGGGATCCCGCTCCTCGTGCTCGCGCTCTGGGTCCCGCCGCGCCGCTCGCCGCGGCGGCTCGTCGTCGAGACGCTCGCGGTCTCGCTCCCCGCGTCGCTCGCGGTCGCCGCGCTCGCCCTCCCCGTCTACGCGGTCGCGACGTGGGCTGGGCGCCCCGCCGCGGAGGCCCAGACGCTCCTCACGACGACGATGGTCCTCTGCGGGCTCGGCCTCCTCCCGATCGTCCACTCGGCGGGCCCGGACCCCCGCCTCTCGCGCCGGGCCCGCGCCTGGCCGTGGCTCCTCGGGATCCTCATGGCCGCGCTCTACGCCGGCGTCCTCGCGGTCCCCGCCGCCCGCGCAGCCTACGAGCTCGCTCCCCTCGCGTGGCGCGAGCTCGGGATCCTCGCCGCAGCGGGAGCCGGCTGGAGCGCCGCGGTCCATCTCCTCCGACGGACCGGCCGGGCTGAGCGCGTCGGGCGACGCCTCGTCGAGCACCTCGAGCGGCTCGCCGGGCGGCTCGAGCGGCGGACGGTTCGCTAGGTCGCCGCTCCCCGCGCCAGCCGCTACCATCGCGCCATGGCGGACCGACCGGTCACCCTCGGCGGCGAGTGGCGTCCCTCCCCCGGGGCCACCCCCGCGCCCTGCACCGTCGAGCTGGGCCCGGAGACCTTCGCGATCGTCCCGCGGACGGGGGCGCGGATCGAGCCCCGCTACCGCGACGTCGCCACCCTCGCCACCGCGAACTTCGGGGTCACACTCCAGCTCGACGGCGGGATGACCGTCGAGCTCCTCCGCTTCGGGCCCTCGCTCGCGCAGCTCGTCGGGACGATCCGCGAGCGCCGGACCCGCCAGCGGCTCGAGGACCGGCTCGTCCGCGTCCCGTCGGACCCGCTCGAGGCGGTCGACGCCGCCGCGGGGGCATGGAGCGGTCGCGCCCACGTCGTCCCGCACCCATGGGGTCTCGTCGTCTCACCGTTCGAGCCGGACGGCGCGGCGGTGGCGATCCGCCGCGCCGAGATCGCGGAGGTGTCGGAGACGACCGCGACGGGCTCGGTGACGGTCCGGACCGCGGACGGCGGGGCGGTCGAGCTCCGGAAGCTCGGCGCCCACGCGCGCCGCCACGCCGACGTCGCCCGCGGTCTCGCCGCCGCGGCCGCGGCGGACGCCGCGGCGATCGTCGAGGCGACGCTCCCGGCGGCCCCGTTCGGGACGCGCCACCGGCTCGCGACGCTCCTCGTCGACGGCCGGCCGGCGGCGCGGACGGAGCTCGGGGACGCGTGGAGCGAGGCGCGCGACGCGTTCGCCTCGACCGGCGAGGTCGCCGATCACCTCGAGCGCCTCGAGGCCGCGGCGGGGAGCGGGGCGGCGACCTGGCTCGCGGTCGCGCCGGTCCGACCGGGGACGCCGGAGCCGAAGGCGTGGTTCTTCGTCGCCTTCCCCTCGGGACTCGTCGCGATGGAGGTCGTCACGCCGGGCTCGCACGCGACGTACTGCTTCCGGGTCGGGGGGAGCGGGCCGGACGCGCTCCCACCCTCCAGCCCGGGCGCCGCCGCGGCGCCGGGTGCCGCCGGCGTCGTCGCCGCGATCTCGAACGCGCTCGTCGACCTCCGCTTCCTCCGCGAGCCGATCGCGCTCCCCGTCGAACGGCTCGCCGGCGGCGGCGCGCGCGACTACCGGCGTGCGGTCGCCGAGATCCCGAGCCTCAGGACGGCGCGCGCCCACTTCGTCGGCCGGATCGTCCACGACGACGGCTGGGACGGCGCGGTCGCCGAGGCGGACCGGTGGGTCGCCGCGGGCTCGACCGGGGAGTGGCCGGGCCGGTCCCGCCAGGAGGCCCGGATCGGGTCGATCGGGGAGACCGAGGACGACGACGCCGGGACGACCGGCGCGGAGGAGTGACGGGAGGGAGCCGCGGATGCCGACCTACAAGCACCCGTGCCCGTGGTGCTCGAAGCTGATCGCGCGGGACGTCGCGGCGTGTCCGTTCTGCGGGCGGAAGGACCCGTTCGCGCCGCGCCGGTGCGCCGCGTGCCGCGCGCCGCTCGACGACCCGGGCTGGGTCGCCTGCCCGAGCTGCGGCGCCTCGACGACGGAGCCCCCCGCGACGCCGAAGGGCTGATCCCCGGATCCCGCGAGACCGACGCCGGGGAGACCGGCGCCGGGGCGACCGGCGCCGAGGCGGGGCGGCCGGCCTAGGCCGTCTTCGTCCCGCAGTTCCCGCAGAAGCGCGCCCCCGAGGCGAGCTCCGCGCCGCAGCCCGTGCACTTCGCGGTCCCGAGCTGCGTCCCGCAGTTGGAGCAGAAGCGCTCGGAGCCGACCGGCTTCTCGCACGTGGGGCAGACCGTCGCGCGCGACGAGGTGTCGCCGGAGAAGTGCTGCTCCTTCTCCACCGCCTCGCGCATCTGCTGGAGCTCCACCTCCGCCTTCGCCGCCGCCATCTCGGCGGCGAGCTTCGGCGCGCAGGAGACGCAGAGGCCGCGCTCCTCGTTCCAGCAGCTCTCGTCGACCCAGGAGTGGTCCCGCGGGCACTTCCTGAAGAGCGGCATGATCTCGTTCGAGGCCTTCTTCAGGGCCTGGTCGCGCGCGCCCTGGTCGGTGAGGTCCTTGAGCGAGTTCGCCGCATCGGAGGCGCCGAAGAGGCCGCCGATCAGGCTCCCGGCCCCCTCGAGCAGGTTGCTCGCGGTCCCGAGCGCGGAGCGGGTGAACTCGCTCTTGTAGCCGTTCCCGCAGACATCGCAGTTGAACTCGAACTGGTAGCCGAGGTCGTTGCTGATGTCGCTGTAGTTGCTCGTGAACGGGGTGAACCCTGGCATCGCGCTCTCCTCGTCGGCTTCCCGAAGGGCTCCCGGGGTCCGGCCTCGCCACGGGCGGTGCGGACCGTCCCGACTCGCGGGGCGAATCCTAGCGCGCCGGTCCGGTCGCGGGGTGCCGGCCGTCCGCCTCGGGACGACCGCGCCGCCTAGCGGCGGTTGCCGCCGAAGATCCGGAGGAGGAAGAGGAAGATGTTGATGAAGTCGAGGTAGAGCGCGAGCGCCGCGATCACCGCCCCCTTCTCCATCGAGCCGGTCGCCGCCGCGTAGTCGCCGCGGCTGATCTTCTGGACGTTGTACGCGGTGAGCCCGACGAAGACGAGGACGCCGACGATCGAGATCCCGAGGTCGAAGGTCCCGCTCCTGAAGACGAACGCGTTGAGGAGGGAGGCGACGACGACCCCGATGAGCGCCATGAGGAGGAAGCCGCCGAGGCTCGCGAGCGAGCGCTTCGTGATCGCTCCGTAGGCGGCCGCGGCGCCGAACATCGCCGACGCGGTGACGAACGCGCTCACCGCGGTGCCGAAGCCGTAGGCGAGCAGGACGAGCGAGAGCGTCACGCCCATGGAGGCCGAGTAGACGAAGAAGAGGAGGAGCGCGAGCGAGGCGCTCATCCGGTTGATCCCCGCGGAGATCGCCATGACGAGGACGAACTGGCCGATGACGACCGGCAGGTAGAGGTCGAGGGCGCCGCGCACGACCCCCTCGTTCGAGCCGATCAGCCACGCGACGACCGCGGTGACGAGGAGGCCGGCGAACATCCAGAGGAACGCCTGGCTGAGGAAGCCGGCGGAGAGGCGGGCGTCGGGGCGGACGCCGAGCTGGCTCGGCGCGGCGGGGGCGGGACGGCCGTTGATCATCATCGGGTCGGTTCCTCCTGCTCGGGGGTGCGGATCGATCTGCGGGTCAGGGTCGCGCGGTGACGCGGGACGGGGTGCTCGAGCGCGCCTCGGCCTGCTCCGCGGCGCGGGCGAGGACCCAGACGAGGTCGGCGAGGCGGTTCAGGTAGGGGACGAGGTGCTCGCCCGGGAGGAGGCCGCCCATCCCGAGGCTGACCGCGCGCCGCTCGGCGCGGCGGACGATCGTCCGGGCGACCTCGAGCGCGGCGCTCGCCGGGGTCTCGCCGGGGACGACGAACTCCCGGGGCATCTCGATCCGCTTCTCGTGGGCGACGACGAGGTCGGTGAGCGACTCGACCATCGCGGCGGAGACGCGCGTCCGACCGTCCTCGAGCCTGTCCCACGCGACCGGGGTGGTCGCGAGCTCGGCGCCGACGACGAACAGCTCGCGCTGGAGTCGGAGGACGATCCCCTCGAGGTCCGCGAGCGCCGCGGACGCCTCGCCGGCCCGGCGCCGCTCGCCCATGGCGGCTCGCGCGGTACCGAGGGCGGCGACCGCCTCGTCGATCGTCCCGTAGGCCTCGGTCCTCGGGTCGTCCTTCGCGATCCGCGGCCCGCCGTAGAGGAGCCCGGTCGTCCCGTCGTCCCCCTTGCCGGTCGCGACGACCGAGTCGATCTCCGGTCGCTCCGGTGCGCCGCTCACCACATCAGTCCCGCTTCGCGCGGATCCCACCGCTCGGCGAGGAGCGTCACCTTCACGTCGTGGTCGACGACCGACTCCGCCTGCTCCTTCACCTGCTGGATCATCGAGCCGGCGTACGGGCAGAACGGGGTCGTGAGGACCATCTTCACCTCGGTCGAGTCGGGGCCGAGGATGATCTGCTTGATGAGCGCGAGCTCCACGACGTTCATGCCGATCTCCGGGTCGACGACCGAGCGGAGGGCGTCGAGGATCGCGAGCTCGGTCGCGCGGCGCTCCGGGTCGAACGCGGCTGTCTCTGTCGCGGCTGGCTGTGTCTCGTCCATCGGCTCAACCCTACCACCACGGCCTCGGCGAGGGCCCGGGGCGGGATGCCCGGACGTCGCTCGTGATAGGTACGGCCGAGCGGCCGGGGCGGATCGGGCGGCGCCCTACCGCGCGACGACGATCCCGGGGAGCCGGAGGTGCGGCGGGAGCGCGGCGGCCTCGGCGGCCGTGTAGCCCGGGCCCCTGAGCGAGCCGTCGCCGTCGAAGAAGGCGCCGAAGGCGTCCCGGTGCTCCGCGGCGTACGCGTAGGCGGCCGCGATCCCGAGCGGCTTCAGCTCGGGATGGTCCTTCAGGATCTCGGTGAGGCCGTGCCCGGCGGCGCGAAGCTCGAGGAGCTGGCGGACGGTGAGCCGGCTGCCGTAGCAGAAGGGCTCCCCGTTCATGACGAGCGGGTCCACCTTGACCCACTTGATCGTCATCGCTCAGCCGCCCTTGTAGATCGCGGCGAGGATCCGGTTCCGCCGGCGCGCGTCGCCGCCGAGCCGGCGGGCGCTCCGCCAGACCGCGATCGCGCGGTCGAGCGCCTCGTCGGCGATCGCCCGCTCGCCCGGATCGAGCGCGGTCGCGACGCTCCGCCGGAGGCCGCCCGCGATCGCGACGAGGTCGTCCATCGGGACGCGCCGCCGCCGGTAGGGGGCGACGCCCATGTCCGCCCAGTGGGCGGTGACGGACGGATCGGCGCTCGCGACGGCGTCCGCGACGGCGCCGAGGAGGACCTCCGCGTCGTTGAGGAGTCGGCGAAGCCCGAGGTCGTCGTACCGGTCGCGGAAGGTCGGGTCGTCGGCGACCGCGTGCTCGAGGGCTCGGATCGCGTGACGGGACCCGTCGGCGACGAGGCGGGCGGCGGCGGCCGGCGAGCCGGCGCGCATGTCCCGGGGCGGGAGGCCGAGCGTGGGGTGCGTCACGGCTCCGCAGTCTAGCGGGCGCCGGGTCGCCCGTCATGACCGACGGCGGTCCCCGCTCGGCGCGGTCCGGTCCGGCGATCGGCGCTACGATCGGGGAGATGGACCGCCTCGCCGCCCGAGCGACGCTCGCCTCGCTCGGCGTCGCCACCCTCGTCTTCGTCTTCGCGACGATCCTCGCCTCGAGCGCGGGGCTCGTCGCCGTCGCGCTCTTCGGCGGCTGGCTCGCCGGCGTCCTCGTCCGCGGCGCCGCGGGGAGCGACCGGGACCGCCGCCCCATCGCGGCCGGCGCCGCCGCGGCCGGGATCATCGCCGGCCTCGTCGCGACGTGGGTCGCGGCCGGTCTCCTCGGCGGGAGCCTCGGCCTCGTCGACTTCCTCGCCGAGACGCTCGGCCTCCTCGTCCCGCTCCAGGTCGCGCTCGCGGCGGCTGCGGCGTGGGTGGCGGGCCGCGTCCCCCGCTAGCGCTCCATCCGCTCGGGCCGCGGCGCGCGGCGGACCCCGTGGTCGCGGTGACGGTCCGCCTCGGCGCGGGCCTCGGCGAGGCGGCGGGCGAGCTCGGGGTCCGAGGGGCCGCGTCGCGGCGGCGGGGCGGGCCGGTCCGGCCGCCCGGGATCGCCGTCCGCACCGTCGACCCCGTCCCCGCCCGGTCGCGCCGCACGGTCCTCGCCGACGAACGGCATCCCCTGGCGCTCGACGGCGTCGAGGCTCGTCCGGAGGACCGCGGTCTTCTGCGTCGCCACGTCCCGGACGTACGCGGCCTCCTCCGCCGCCGCGAGCGGCCGCCCGCGGACGCCCCGCGGCCGGCCGACGTTCAGCCACGCGAGGTGGTACCGGTCCATGCTCCCCCACGCCGTCGCGAGGAGGTCGTCGGAGCGCTGGAGCCAGACCTGGAGGGCCCCGAGGTTCGGGGCGCGGAGGAGGCGCTCCCCCTCGTCGACGAGCTGGCGGGTCCGGAGGATCAGCTCGTCGCGCGTCACGGCCGGCTCCCCGGGACGGGCGCCGTCCGGAGCGAGACGGCGTCGATCCAGCGCTCCCGTGCCTCGCGGATCCCGACGCTCCACGGGCCCGGCCGCCCGCTGCCGATCGGCTTCCCGTCGAGCGAGACGAGCGGGATCACGCCGGCGACGCTGCTCGAGAGGAAGGCCTCGTCGGCCGCGACGAGCTCGTCGGGGAGGAGCCGCCGCGCCTCGGCGCGGAGGCCGAGCGCCGCCGCATGCTCGAGGAGCCACGTCCGCGTCGTCCCGGCGAGGATCGCGGCGTCGAGCGGCGGCGTGAGGAGCCGGTCGCCGACGACGGCGAAGACGTTCGCGGTCGTCCCCTCGCTCACCGCCCCGTCGAGGGTGAGGAAGAGCGCATCGTCCGCCCCGGCCCGCTCCGCCTCGAGCTTCGCGTAGACGTAGTCGGCGCGGGACGTCGACTTCACCCCGGAGAGCGGCGACGCCGGGTCGCGCCGGACGGCGCTCGAGATCGCCCGGACCCCGGCGTCGAGGAGGCGGAGCGGCGGCGGCGCGTACGGCCAGACCTGGACCGCGATCGCCGCCGCGGTCGCCTCCCAGCCCGGCGGGAGGAGGCCCCGTCGTTCGAGCGACCCGCGGCTCGCGGTGATCCGGATCGCGGCGTCCCCGGGGGCCCGCCCGTCGGCACCGTCGCCCGCGAGGCCCTCCGCCGCGAGGAGCTCGCCGATCCCCCGGACGAGGGCCGCATCGTCCTCGGGGAGCGGAAGGGCGGTGACGGCGGCGCTCTCGTGGAAGCGCTCGAGATGCTCGTCGAGCTCGATGACGACGCCCCGGCGGGCCCGGGCCGTCTCGAAGACCCCGTCGCCGAGCTGGAAGCCGCGGTCGGTGACGGCGAGGTGCGGCCCGGCGGCGGGGAGAAGCCGTCCGTCGAGCCAGATCCAGCTCGGCATCTCAGCGGGCCTCGCTCGCGCCGAGCGCCCCGAGCGGGCCGGCGAGCTTCACGAGCGTCTCGTCCCACTCCCGGGCCGGGTCGCTCCGGCGGGTGATCCCGCCCCCGACCCCGATCGAGAGGCGGGCGCCGTCCGCGACGAGCGTCCGGATGAGGATGCTCGACCCGATCGCCCCGTCCGGGCCGAGCCAGCAGAGGGCCCCGGTGTAGGGTCCACGTTCGGTGGGTTCGAGGTCGGCGAGCAGCTCCATCGCGCGGATCTTCGGCGCCCCGGTGATCGACCCGCCGGGGAGCGTCGCCGCGAGGAGGTCGATCGCGTCCCGGCCGGGAGCGAGCCGTCCGGTGACGGTGGAGACGAGGTGCTGGACCGTCGCGGTCCGCTCCACCCGGCAGAGCCGCGGGACCCGGACGCTCCCCGGGACGCAGACCCGGCCGAGGTCGTTCCGGAGCACGTCGACGATCATCACGTTCTCCGCCCGGTCCTTCGCGCTCGCGAGGAGTTCGGCCGCGAGGGCGCGGTCCGCCTCGGGGGTCCGGCCGCGCGGGCGCGTCCCCTTGATCGGGTCGGTCGCGATCCGGCCCGCATGGTCCGCGGCGATGAACGGCTCCGGCGAGGCCGAGAGGATCGCCCGCCGCTCCCCGAGGTCGAGGTACGCGGCGAAGAGCGACGGGTCCCCGGTCCGGAGCCGGCGGTAGAGGGGCCACGGGTCGCCGGCGAACGGGGCGTCGAGGCGGCGCGTCATGTTCGCCTGGTAGATCTCCCCGGCCGCGATCGCCTCCTGGAGCGACCCCACGGATCGCTCGTACGCGCCGCGGTCGAGGCTCGAGGTGAAGACGAGCGTCGGATCGTCGACGGCGCGACCGGCGGCCGAGGCGTCCGGCTCCGCGACCTCCCCGAGCCGCTCGCGGACGGCCGCGAGTCGCCGCTCGAGGGCGGCGCGATCGCCGTCCACGGCGCGGCCGGCGAGCCACGCGACGCCGTCACGGGCGTCCCACGCGAGGACCCAGTCGTGGAGCGCGAGCCGCCCGAGCGGCACGTCGAGAGGATCGCGGCCCGTCGGCGGGAGCCGCTCGAGAAGACCGCCGAGCTCGTAGCCGAGGAAGCCGACGAGGCCGCCGGTGAAGGGCGGGAGCCCCGGGGCCGGCGCCGGGGCGAGCCGCCGGAGGGTCGCGCGGGCGCCGGCGAGGAAGGCGGCCGCGTCGGGGAGCGCCGGACCCGTGCCGCGCGCGAGCTCGAGGACCGCGACCGGATCGGCGACGAGGTAGCTCCAGCGACCGCGCCGGCCGCCCCGGGCCGACTCGAGGAGCGCGAGCCCGGGAAGGTCCCGGAAGCGCTCGGCGACCGCCGCGGGCGAGCGGGCCTCGACGCCGGGAAGGGGGATGGCCCGCACGGCCTCGCCCACGGGGACGGCATGGACCGCGGTCGTCACCGGCTCAGCCCTCTCCCGCGAGCCGGTCGAGCCGGCTGAACTCGACGAGCCGCTCGCGGCACTCGGCTGCGAGCCGCGCCGCCTGGCGGACGATCCAGGGGTCGACGCGACTGGAGTCCTCGATCGTGACGGCGACGCCGGTCGGACCCTCGTCGACGACGATGCCGGAGGCGTTCCGGTAGTCCCCCATCCAGTTCGCCTGGAGCTGGAGGATCGCGTCCGCGACGACGCCCCGGGGGAAGAGCCAGTCGAGCCACGTCGCGTTGAGGGATGCGACGAGGTCGTCGAGGAGGATCGGGACGCCGCGCTCCACGCGGGCGAGGAGGGTGACGATCCGGAGCGCGGCGAACGGGTCGCCCGCCTCGGCGACCGTCGGTGGCTGGAGCGAGGGGTCCGGCAGGCCGTCCGGGGCTGGGCGAAGCCGGAGGTTGCCCGGGCGGGTCGGTCGCGGCTCGGTCACTCGTCTCTCACGGGATGTCGGCGGGACCCGAGGATAGCAGGCAAGATGACGCGGATGACCGAACCGCCGAGCCCGCACGGATCCACGCCGACGACCCCCGCCGCCGGTGAGCACGCCGGTGCGCCTGCCGGGCAGCCGGCCGAGCCCGCCGGGCAGCCGGCCGAGCCCGGGGGAGCCTCGCCGCAGGCGGGTGGCGTCCCGAGCCGGGCCGCCGTCCTCCTCTTCGTCGCGGGCTCGATCACCGTCCTCCTCCTCGCCGCGGTCTCGTTCCTCGCCGGCGTCGGCGTCGAGCGGCTCGGCCTCCTGTCGCCGGCCCCGGAGCCGACCCCGCCGGCGAGCCTGACGACGGGCGAGCGGCTCGAGCTGATCGAGGAGGCCTGGACCCTCCTCTTCGATAACTATGTAGACTCGACAGCACTGGACGCCACCGCGATGTCCTACGCCGCGATCTCGGCGCTGGCGGACGCGGTGGGCGACACCGCCCACACGATGTTCCTGACGCCCGACGACCTCGCGGCGTCGCGCGAGTCGCTCTCCGGCACCTACGCCGGGATCGGCACGGAGATGAACCTCGTCGACGACGAGCCGGTGATCGTCGGCGTCTTCCGCGACACGCCGGCGGAGCGAGCCGGACTCCTCGTCGACGACGTGATCGCGGAGATCGACGGGAAGCCGACGAAGGGGGTCGCACTCGACGTCATCGTCTCCCGGATCCGCGGTCCGGAGGGGACCGCGGTGACGCTCGGGATCCGACGGACCGGGTCGGCCGGGCTCCTCAGCGTGAGGATCGTCCGCGCGACGGTCTCGATCCCGGTCGTGACCGCCGGCGTCGTCCCCGGGACGACGATCCGCGTCGTCCGCCTGGAGCAGTTCTCGGACGGCGTCGCCGACGCGCTCCGCGTCGAGCTCCGGTCGGCGGTCGAGTCGGGAGCGACCGGGCTCGTCCTCGACCTCCGCGGGAACGAGGGCGGCTACGTCGTGGAGGCGACCCGGGTCGCGAGCGAGTTCCTCCGTGACGGTGTGGTCTACATCGAGCGGGACGCGAAGCGCCGGGAGGCCCCGGTCCCGGTGGTCGAGGGCGGGATCGCGCTCGACCTCCCGGTCGTCGTCCTCGTCGACGGCGCGACCGCGAGCGCCGCGGAGATCGTGACCGGCGCCCTCCAGGACGCGGGGCGCTCGGTGACGATCGGGACGCGGACCTTCGGGACCGGGACGGTCCTCTCGCTCTTCGAGCTGAGCGACGGCTCGGCGCTCCGGATCGGGACGGTCGAGTGGCTCACCCCGGACGGCCGGGTGATCTGGCGGAACGGCCTCGAGCCCGACGTCACCGTGGAGCTCCCCGAGGACGCGCGGCCGATCCTCCCCGAGGACCTCGAGGGAGCGAGCGAGGCGGACGTCAGGTCCTCCGGCGATGCGCAGCTGCTCGCCGCGCTCGAGCGGCTCCTCGGCCGCCCCTACTAGGACACCGGGCGGACGAACCGGGCGAGGGCGGTCCCGGCGACCGGCCGCCCCCCGTCGGGACGGATCAGGCGGGCTCGTCGCCCGCCGGCCTCGCCGCCTCGGCCGACAGCGCCGGCCGCTCCGGGACGCTCGCGGCTCCCTCGATCGCCCCGACGCCGTACGGCACCCACTTCGAGGGGTCCTGGAGCCGGTGCGCCTCGGTGACGCCGCGCCGGTGGGTCAGCTCGAAGTTCGCGGGCTCGATCCACATCCCGCGCCCCTCGAGGAGGCCGCTCACCCCCTCCTGGCCGGGCTCCGGCCGCGGGTTCCGGCAGAAGTCGCACGACGCGGCGTCGTGGCGCTCGTACTCCCCGGGCTCCTCGTACGTCGTGACGTAGCCCTCGTAGTTGCGGAGGACGATCTTGTGATCCGAATAGCTGATCAGGTAGTTCGGCATCACGGGGATCTTCCCGCCGCCGCCCGGCGCATCGATCACGTACGTGGGGACCGCGTAGCCGCTCGTGTGGCCGCGGAGTCCCTCGATGATCTCGAGCCCCTTGCCGACCGGCGTCCGGAAGTGGCCGGCCCCCTCGACGAGGTCGCACTGGTAGAGGTAGTACGGGCGGACGCGCATCTCGACGAGCCGCTGGACGAGCGCCCGCTGGGTGTGGACGCAGTCGTTCACGCCGGCGAGGAGGACGCTCTGGTTGCCGAGGGGGATCCCGGCCCGCGAGAGCTTGTCGCACGCCCGGGCGAGCTCGGGCGTGATCTCGTTCGGGTGGTTGACGTGGATGTTCAGCCAGAGCGGGTGGTACTTCGCGAGCATCTCGCAGAGCTCGTCGTCGATCCGCTGCGGCATGAAGACGGGCACCCGCGAGCCGATCCGGATCACCTCGACGTGGGGGATCTCGCGAAGGCCGCGGATGACGCTCTCGAGGAGCTTCGGGGCGAGGGTGAGCCCGTCGCCGCCGGAGATGAGGACGTCGCGGATCTGCGGCGTCCGGCGGATGTAGTCGAGCTGCGCCTCGTGCTCGCGCCGGTTGAAGTTCTGGCTGGGGTCGCCGACGATCCGGCTTCTCGTGCAGTACCGGCAGTAGGACGCACATTGCGTCGTGATGAGCATGAGGACGCGGTCCGGGTAGCGGTGGACGAGCCCGGGGACCGGGGAGTGGCGGTCCTCGGCGAGCGAGTCCTCCATCATCCCGGTGAAGGCGCGGAGCTCCTTGCCCGTCGGGATGATCTGCCGCCGGATCGGGTCGGCCGGGTCGGCCGGGTCGATGAGCGAGATGAAGTACGGGGTGACGTCGACGCGGAACTTGTCGGGCGCCGAGAGGCCCTCGCGCTCGTCGTCCGTGAGCTCGAGGATCTTCTCGATCTCCTCGAGCTCGTTCACGCGGTTGCTGAGCTGCCAGCGCCAGTCGTCCCACTTCTCGTCCGGGACGTCCGCCCAGTAGGCGGGGCGGCGGCTCCGGGCCGGCTTCCCGTCGGGGCCGAGGGCGCGGGCCGGGTCGCGGTGGTTGACGAACGGCGTCTCCGGGGTCGGGATGGCGAGCTCGGCCGGGACGGTCGGGAGGCCCTTCGCGTCGATCGTCACGTCCTCGTCTCCTTCCGCCCGGGCGTCTCCCGCCGGGACGCATAAAAGCTATGCAGTCTGCAAGCGGGCGGATGATACGTCGCGGCGCGGCGGCGGTCCAGCGAGGGGAGATCCGGCGAGCGGGGCCGGCGGGAGGCCCGCGGTGGGTGCGGGCCGGGACGCGGGCGGGCGGCCCGCGGATCGGCTAGTCGCCGATCACCGCCCAGAGGAAGCCCATCATGATGAAGAAGCCGGTGAAGAGCGCGATGAGGCCGATCCCGCCGTACGGGGAGCTCGCACCCTCGTGCGGGACGAGCTGGAGGCCGATCCCGAAGACGACGGCCCAGCCGACGAAGAGGAGTGCGAAGAGGACCTTCGCGTTCGGGCTCGTGATCGTCCGGACCCACGAGCGGCGCGGGCCCTCGGCCGAGAGCGCCGAGAACATCACCGTGAGGAGCATCGCGAGGACGATCACGGTCGAGATCCCGAACTCGATCGGGTGCTGGAAGACGATCGTGAAGATCTGCACGGGGTGCTACTCCGCCTCTCGGGTCACGGTGGCCGGATGGTAGCAGATGACCACGCTCGGCCGAGGGGGGCCGGAGGGTCCGACGCCACCTCGCCAGGCCCCGTGCGATCGCCCGGCTCCCCGGGTCGCTAGCCCGCCGTGACGCGGACGCGGTGGTGGCCGGTCGCGCCCGAGGGGAGCGGCGGCTCCACCTCGGCCGGCTGGACCGCCCCGGTCCCGTCGGTCGCGCGGACCCGGAGCTCGACCTCGGCACCCGGACCGGGCCGGAGCGGGAGCGCCGCCCGCCAGCGGACCCACGTGAGGTCGCCGGTCCCGTTCCCGGGCGGCTGGAGCTCCGCCTCCTGCCACGTCGCGCCCGCGTCGGCGCTCACCTCGACGCGGGAGATCCCGCGGTCGCCGGCGCTCGCGATGCCGTAGACGGTGATCGGCATCCCCGCGACGAGCGTCGCCCCGTCCTGCGGCGCGTCGATCCTGCTGTAGGTCCGGACGACGGCGTCCTTGTCCCATCCCCGCTCCACCCAGTAGCCCGGCTCGTCCTCCGCCGAGAGGACGATCCCGACGAGGTGCTTCGGCTGCTTCATGCCGTAGCGGCCGGCGATCATCACGCGGAGCGGGAAGCCGTGCTCCGCCGTCAGGCGGGTCCCGGGCGGGCCCATCTCGTCGACGAGCCACGTCCGCTCGTCGAGCGCCGCGTCGATCGGGAGCGACTCCGTGTACCCGTCCGCCGCGCGCCAGAGGACCCAGCGCGCCTCCGGCCTCGGCCCGACCGTCGCGAGGACGTCCCGGAGGCGGACGCCGCCCCAGCGCTGGTTCCCGATGTACGGCCCGAACTCGGTCACCGGGTTGGAGATGCACTGGAGCGTCCGGTACCCCTCGACGCGGGGGAAGGCGCGGACCTCGTCGAGCGTGAGGGCGGCCGGGCGGTCGACGAGGCCGTCGATCGAGAGGCGCCACGTGGCCGCGTCGACCGGGACGGCCGCGGTCCCCTTCGCGACGACGTAGAAGTCGTCGAGCGGCGTGACGGCCGGGGTCACCCCCCAGGCGTCGACGAGCGCCGTCGGGGCCGCGGGGGCGCGGAACGACGGGACGGGGAACGTCGCGACGAGCCGGCCGAGGAGCGCGGCGCCGGAGAGGGCGAGCGAGCCGCCGCCGACGAGGGCGAGCGAGCGAGCGAGGAACGCGCGGCGCGAGGGTCCCGACGGCGGGGGACCCGAGGCGGCGGGACCCGACGGGGCGGGACCGACGGCCGGCGCGGACACCCCGGTGGTCCCGGGCACGGCGGGCAGGGCGTCGAGGAGGCCGGCGAGCAGGGCGCCGTACCCGAGGGACGCGACGGCGACGGTCGCGGCGAGGGGTGGCTGGCCGGCGAGGCCGGGGATGAGCGGGGGCGAGCCGGCGAGGAGCGGGATCGCGACGCCGGCGAGCGCCCACGCGACCGCCGCGACGACGAGCGCCGCGCGGGGCCGGCCGAGCCTGGCGACGAGCGCCGCCCGGTCGGCGAGGCCGCCGCCGATCCCGCCGGCGACGACGATCCCGCCGGCGATCGCGAACCCGAGGAGCCCCTTCGCGAGGGAGCCGAGGACGGCGAGGACCGCGTCGAAGACGGCGACCGGGATGACCCGGGTGACCCCGTCGATCACGAGATCGAGGTAGCCGGGTGCTGCGACCGCTCCCCCCGCGAGCACCGCGAGGAGCGCCGGCCCGGCCGCGAGCTCACCGGCGCGTCGCGGCGTCCGGACGGCCGCGGCGGGCGACGGCGTCGGCTCGGGTGACGGCGCCGAGGAAGGGGCCGGCTGCAGAGCATCCATCGCCCTCACTTCGCTCGGGAGGCCCCGGCGGTTCGCGCGACATGGACGCGGCCCGAGCCCCCGGGCATCCGGCACGTCACGCGACGCGAACCAGTGAACGTGACCCGCTTCGAACGACTCGGGCGGCTCGTCCATCGGCACCGCTGGCGGGTCGTCGTCGCCTGGATCCTTCTCCTCGTCGCCTCGGTCCCGTTCGCCCCGCAGGTCCCGGGGGCGCTCCGGGCGGGCGGCTTCATCCTCGACGACCTCGAGTCGGCCCGCGTCGCGGCGCTCCTCCAGGACGAGCTCGGCGTGCCGCCGTCGGCGGTCGTCATCGTCTACGAGTCGACCGACCCGGAGGTGCTCGCGGGCACCCCGGCGTTCGAGACCGCCGCCGCCGAGGCGATCCGCGACATCCCGTCCGCGCCGCACGTCCTGACGATCGGGTCGCACCTGATCGCGCCGAGCCAGGTCTCGGCGGACCGCCGGACGGCCTACGACATCGTCTTCCTCGACCTCCCCGCCGACGACTCGCCGCTCGGGCTCCCGGGGATCGAGGAGCGGATCCGGGCGGTGCCGGGGCTCGACGTCGTGGTCGCGGGCGGTCCGTCGTTCTACCGCGACGTCCAGGAGCTCTCGGAATCGGACCTCCGGCGCGCCGAGGTGATCTCCCTCCCGCTCGCCGCGCTCGCGCTCCTCTTCGTCTTCGGCTCGGTCGTCGCGGCGGGCGTCCCGCTCGTCGTCGGCGGCAGCTCGGTGATCGTCGCGCTCGGGGTGATCTTCGGCCTCGCGAGCGCGACGCCGATGAGCATCTTCGTCCTCAACCTCGCGACGCTCCTCGGCCTCGGCCTGGGGGTGGACTACTCGCTCCTCATGACGAGCCGCTTCCGCGAGGAGCTCCGGCGGAGGATCGCCGGCGGCCAGGGGCGCGACGAGGCGGTCGAGGCGGCCGTCCGCGTCACGGTAGGGACCGCGGGCCGCGCCGTCTTCTTCAGCGGCCTCACCGTCCTCCTCGGCCTCATCGGCCTCATCCTCTTCGAGTTCATGATCCTCCGGTCGGTCGGGATCGCCGGCGCCGTCGTCGTCGGCCTCGCGGTCGTCGCGGCGCTCACCCTCCTTCCGGCGGTCCTCTCGATCCTCGGGCCGCGGATCGACGCGCTGCCGGTCCGCCGCCTCCGGAGCACCGAGAGCGGCGAGGGCCGATGGGCCGGGCTCGCCCGGTGGGTCATGGACCGGCCGGTCGCCGTCTTCCTCCCGACGCTCGCCTTCCTCCTCGTCCTCGGGACGCCGTTCCTCCACGTGGACTTCAACTCGCCCGACGCGACGATCCTCCCGGCCGACGTCCCGTCACGCGCGTCGTACGACCGGCTCGCCGAGCAGTTCGGCGAGGGGGCCTTCTCGCCCCTCGTCCTCGCGATCCGGACCGACGGCCCGGCGACGAGCGCCGCGAACGTCGCCCGGCTCCACGAGTACTCGCGGCGTCTCGCCGCGGACCCGCGGGTGAGCCGGGTGACCGGGCCCGTCGACATCGACCCGCGGATCACGCTCGACCAGTACCGGCTCCTCTACGGCGCGCCCGCGGGACCACCGGACGCCTTCGTCCAGGCGGTCGCCGGCTCGACGATCCGGGGCGACCTCGCGACCTTCACGCTCTTCACCCCGTACGGCGCGAACCGCGACGAGGCGCGCGCCCTCGTCGCCGACCTCCGCGACCCGGCGAGCCCGCTCGCCCCGCCGGACGGTCTCGAGGTCCTCGTCGGGGGTGGGGCGGCGAACGTCACGGACGTCGTCGAGCGGATCGCGGCCGACTTCCCGAGGACGGCGCTCTTCATCCTCCTCTCGACCTACCTCGTCCTCTTCCTCCTGCTCCGATCGGTGATCCTCCCGGCGAAGGCGCTCGTGATGAACACGCTCTCGATCGTCGCGTCGTTCGGCGCCCTAGTGTGGATCTTCCAGGACGGGAACCTCTCCGCCGTCCTCGGCTTCCAGCCGCTCGGCTTCGTCGAGACGACCCAGCCCGTCATCCTCTTCTGCGTCCTCTTCGGGCTCTCGATGGACTACGAGGTCTTCCTCCTCAGCCGGATGAAGGAGGCGTACGACGCGAGCGGCGACAACCGCGAGGCAGTCGCCGCCGGTCTCGAGCGGAGCGGGAGGATCGTCACGTCGGCGGCGCTCATCGTCGTCCTCGTCGCCGGCTCGTTCGCCTTCGCCGACATCGTCCTGATCAAGGCGCTCGGGCTCGGGACGGCGATCGCCGTCGCGCTCGACGCGACGATCGTCCGGGCGCTCCTCGTCCCGGCGACGATGCGGCTCCTCGGCGACCGGAACTGGTGGATCCCGGCGCGGCTCGAGCGGTTCCTCGCGGCCCGCTTCCGGACCGAGTCGGAGCAGGAGGCGCTCGTCCGATGAACCGGCTCGTCCTCGTCCTCGCGACGGCCGCGACCCTCGCCGTCGCCGGCTGCACGGGCCCCATCCTCGCGAACCCGCCCGTCGACCGGCCCTCGCCGCCGCCCACCCCCGCCCCGCCCCCGGCCGTCGCGGACCCGGTCCCGGTCGTGCTGCCGCGGGACGACGGGCCGCACCGCCGACTCACGGAGTGGTGGTACTACACCGGCCACCTTCGCGACCCGGCGTCGGGTGCGACGTACGGCTTCGAGTACGTGATCTTCCGCGCCGAGCGCGGCGACTTCCCCGTGACGTGGGCGTCGCATCTCGCGATCACGGATGAAGGGGGCGACCGCTTCCTCTACGCGGAGCGGGCGGAGATCGGTCCGCAGGTGGACCGCTCCCCGCGCGACGCGGCGGGCGTCCCGACCGGCTTCGAGCTCGCGGTCAGCGGCCTCGACCCGACCGCGCCGGAGAAGTGGGACGGCTCGGTCTGGGCGATGCGGGGCGGCGGGGGCGAGGACCTCCTCGCGGCGACCTCGTCGGACGCGGAGGCGGCGCGGGTCGGGGCGAGCGGCCGCTTCGGGCTGGAGCTACTCCTCCGCGAGTCGAAGCCGCCGGTCCTCCACGACCGGGACGGCTGGATCGACTTCGGCCCCGCGGGCGGCTCCTACTACTACTCACGGACGAGGATGGCCGCGACCGGGACGCTGACGCTCGACGGCCGGACCTTCGCGGTCGTCGGGGATGCGTGGTTCGACCACCAGTGGGGCGACTTCATCTCGGTCGGCGGCGGCGGGTGGGACTGGTTCGCCGTCAACCTCGCCGACGGGACGGACCTGACGATCTCGCTCGTCCGGGACGCCGACGGGTCGTATCCGCTCATCTACGGGACGCTCGTGGACGCGGCGGGCCGGGCGACCCATCTCGAGCGGGACGACGTCTCGGTCGAGGTGACCCGTCGCTGGCGGAGCCCCGCGACCGGGATCGAGTACCCGGCCGGCTGGACGATCCGGGTCCCCGCCGAGGCGCTCGAGATCGGCCTCGTGCCGACGGTCGCCGCCCAGGAGCTCGACACGCGGGCGACGACGGGCGTCATCTACTGGGAGGGCTCCCAGATCGTGACCGCGCGGCGCGACGGGATGCCGCTCGACGGCGAGGCGTACGTCGAGCTGACGGGGTACGCGCCCGTCCCGTAGCCGGGCCCGGGCGGGGGCCGGCGCGGACGACCCACTCCCGGCGTCAGCCGGTGCGGTCCCGTCTCAGGCGGTGCCGCCGGCTCCCTCGGCGATCCCCTCGTCCGGGGGCGGCTGGCGGAGCCAGACGATGAACGCGATGACGAAGCGGGCGACGAGCGAGAGCCCGTAGGACGTGCACCAGATGCAGACGCCCTTGATGACGAAGATCTGCAGGTAGAGGAAGTACGCCTCGAAGATCACCCCGGCGAGCGAGAAGCCGTAGTGGGCGAGGAGGAGGCCGTACCGGTCCGTCCGCCACCAGGCGATCGCGAGCGTCAGGAGGATGAGCGAGAGCCCGACGCCGTAGACCGCGACGGGGATCCCGGCGATCTTGCTGTACTCGCTCTGGGCGACCTTGACGCAGCCCGAGCCGATCCCCTCGGTCGGGCAGGCCGGGACGCCGCCACCGACCTCGACGACCGCGAGATAGAGCGCGATCGCAAGCCCGATCGTGTCGAGGACGGCGAGGATGATCCCCGGGTGGATGCCGAGGATCGGCCGGGCCGGGACCCGGGCGGAGAGCCGGGTCACCCGCCGGCCCCGATGATCCCGTCGATCTTCGCCTTCAGGTCCTGATAGGCGGGGAAGCCGAACTCCTCGCCGTTGACGAAGACGGTCGGCGTCCCGCTCACGCCACGCTGCCTGCCCTCGCGCGTCTCCTCGCGGACCGCGTCGAGCTGGGCGCCGTCCCGCGTGCACGAGGTGAACGCCTCGGCGTCGAGCCCGACCTTCGTCGCGATCGCGAGGAGGAAGGCGTCGCTGAAGTGGCCCTGGTTCTCGCCCTTCTGGTTCGCGAAGAGGTACTTCTGGTAGGGCCAGAAGCGGTCCTGCTCGCCGGCGCACCGCGCCGCGATCGCCGCCTTGTGCGACTCGCCGTCGCCCGCGCCCCCGTCGAGGAACGCCATGTCCTTGTAGACGAAGCGGACCTTCCCGTCGGCGACGTAGTCGGCGACGAGCTGGGGCTGCGTCTGGTTGGAGAAGACCCCGCAGGCCGGACACTGGAAGTCCTCGAAGACCTCGACGAGGACCGGGGCCTCCGCGGATCCGAGCGCCCGGCCGTCCCAGAGCGCCTGGTCGGGGATCGGGCTGAGCGGCTCCTTCACCGTCGCGGGCTCGCCGCCGATCTGGCCGGTCGTGAAGAGGGCGATGACGATGACGACGACGCCGGCGACGAGCGCGCCACCGGTGAGGCGGGCCATCGACGAGCCGCCCTTCCGTGAGCGGCGTGCGGCCGCACTCGAGGGGGCGGGCCGGGTCGCGCGCGCCGCCGCGCGGCGCTCCTTGCGGGTCGATGACCGATCGAGCGGTCGCTTCTGCTGGCTCAGCGTGGGCCTCCGATCATGGCTCGGGTCGCCGGCTCGTCTCGGGCTTCGCTGCTCCCGACGACCCGAGGGAGATTGTGCCTGCTCCGGCCACGACCGTCTGCCGGGCCGTTCGGGCCAGGACGGATGGGTGGGTCCGACACGGGGTTCGACCCGTGGTTCGGCCCGGGTCCACGGCGGGGTTCGGCCCGGGTCCACGACGGGGTTCGGCCCCGCGAGACCAACGGGTTCGACGGTCGTTCGACGGTCTTATTGATACCCAGTATCATCTGACCCGATGCAGACGCTCGCCACCCCCGCCGACGCCGCGACGCCGCTCGTCGATGCGCTCGCGCGCTCCGGCGCACGGGTCACCGGCCCGCGACGCCGGGTCGCGGAACTGATCGGCGCCCGGGCCGGCCACTTCACCGCCGCGGACCTGATCGAGGACGCGGTCCGGCTCGACCTCCCCGCGGGACGGGCGACCGTCTTCCGGTCGCTCGAGCTGCTCGTCGACCTCGGACTCGTCGAGCGCCTCGACCTTCCGACGGGCGAGCACGCCTACATCCGCTGCGACCCGGTCCATCACCACCACGTGGTCTGCGGCGCGTGCGGCCGGTCCGTCGAGGTCGAGGACTGCGGGATGACCGCGGTCGCGCGGGAGGTCGCGCGGCGGACCGGGTTCACCATCGAGGGGCACCGGCTCGAGCTCTACGGCCGCTGCCCGGACTGCGCGAGAAGGGAGCGGACATGAGAAGGATCGCCGGGCGCCCCGCCACCATCGTCGCCACCGTCGCACTCGTCGTCGCCGCCTGCACCCCGGCGGGAGCCGGACCGTCGACGGGCGCCGACGGGACGCTCGGCGTCGTCGTCACCACGACGGTCATCGGCGACCTCGTGGAGCGGGTCGGTGGCGAGGGGGTCGTCGTGACCTCCCTCGTCCCGAAGGGCGGGGAGGTCCACACGTACGACCCGCGCCCCTCGGACCTCGTGACGGTCGCCGAGGCGTCGCTCGTCGTCATGAACGGTCTCGGGCTCGACGAATGGCTCGGCGGGCTCGCGACGGACGCCGGGACGAGCGCCCCCGTCGTCCGCCTCGGGGAGGAGCTCGAGGGGGTCGCCTACCTCGAGGGGGGCGACCACGGGCACGCGGAGGATGGCGGGGCGGGCGGCGAGGAGCACGCAGACGAGGCGGGCGTCAACCCGCACCTCTGGCTCGACGTGACGATCGCCGCGCGCTACGTCGATCGGATCGCCGATGCGCTCGCGTCGGTCGATCCGGCCGGTGCCGACGGGTATCGCGCGCGGGCGGCGGCCGAGCGTGCGTCGCTCGCCGACCTCGACGCGTGGGTCCGCGAGCGGATCGCGACGATCCCGGCGGAGCGCCGCTCCTTCGTCTCGTTCCACGACGCGCTCCCCTACTACGCAGCGGCCTACGGGCTCGAGATCGTCGGCGTCGTCGTCGAGGCGCCGGGTCAGGAGCCGAGCGCCGGCGAGATCGCCGATCTCGTCGCGGCGATCCGTGCCTCCGGGGTCCGCGCGGTCTTCTCCGAGTCGCAGTTCGACCCGGCGCTCGCCCGGACGCTCGCGGACGAGGCGGGTGCGACCGTCGTCGCGAACCTCTACACGGACACCCTCGGCGATCCCCCGGTCGACTCGTACGAGGGGCTGGTCCGCTGGAACACCGACCGGATCGTCGAGGCGCTCCGGTGACGGACCCAGGACGGGGTGCCGCGACGGACGCCGGACGAGGCGCCGGGCCGGGCGGCACGAGCGCCGGACCCGACGCGCGCCGCCTCCAGGTCCACGGCGAGGTCGTGGACCCGGCGCACGCGTACGCGCACGCGGACGTCTGGCTCTCCGACGTGACGACGGGCTACGGGGGCCGTCCCGCCCTCGAGCGGATCGACCTCGCGATCGAGCCCGGGACGCTCCTCGCGGTCGTCGGGCCGAACGGGGCGGGGAAGAGCACGCTCCTCAAGGTGATGGCGGGCCTCCTCCATCCGTGGCACGGCCGCGTCGAGGTCCTCCGCGCCCCGGCCGGCCGCGAGGCACGACGGATCGCATACGTCCCGCAGGCGGAGCTCGTCGACTGGCAGTTCCCCGTGACGGTCCGCGACGTCGTCACGATGGGCCGCTACCCGCGCCTCGGGCCGCTCCGCCGGCCGGGCCGGGGCGATCTCCGCGCCGTCGACGAGGCGCTCGCGAAGGTCGGGATGAGCCGCCTCGCGTCGGAGCGGATCGGCGCCCTCTCCGGGGGGCAGCGCCGCCGGGTCTTCCTCGCCCGTGCCCTCGCCGCCGCCCCGGATCTCTACCTCCTCGACGAGCCGGTCACCGGCGTCGACCCGACGACGCAGGAGGACCTGATGGACATCCTCGAGGCCGAGGCGCGCTCCGGGAAGACGGTCGTCGCGACGACCCACGACCTCGCGTGCGCCGCGCATCGCTTCCAGCGGGTCCTCGCCGTGAACCGGACGGTGATCGCCCACGGACCGGCGTCGCTCATCCTCGATCCGGACGTGCTCGCGCGGATCTACGGCGGCCATCTCCTCGTCGTCGGCGGGAGCGCCGTCGTGATCGACGACGCCCACCACCACGACGAGCCCGCCCCGGGCGAGGCCCACTTCCACGAGCGGGGACGAGGCTGATGGAGCTCGGCGTCCTCCTCGGCGAGCCGCTCACGCACGGCTTCTTCGTCCGCGCGCTCGTCGCCGGGGCGCTCGTCGGGACCGTCTGCGCGGTGGTGGGGACGTACGTCGTCCTCCGCGGCCTCGCGTTCATCGGCGACGCGATCAGCCACGCCGCATTCCCGGGCGTCGTCGCGAGCTTCATCCTCGGCGGGCCGTACCTCCTCGGCGCGGCGGTCGCCGCGGTCGCGACCGCGATCGGCATCGGCTTCGTGACGCGCCGGACGGGGATCCGCGCCGACACCGCGATCGGCGTCCTCTTCGCCGGGACCTTCGCCTTCGGCATCTTCCTCTTCAGCACGATCCGCGGCTACGTCGGCGACCTCTTCAGCTTCCTCTTCGGCTATCTCCTCGCGATCGACCCCTCCGAGCTCGCGACGCTCGCGCTCCTCGCGGGCCTCGTCCTCCTCGTCGTCGCGATCCTCTGGAAGGAGCTCCTCTACGCGACGTTCGATCCGCTCGGGGCGGCGGCGTCGGGGCTGCCGGTGGGCCGGCTCGAGTACCTCTTCCTCGCGCTCGTCGCGGTGACGATCGTCCTCAGCCTCCAGGCGGTCGGGATCATCCTCGTCGTCGCGATGCTCGTCACCCCCGCGGCGACCGCACAGCTGCTCGCCGCGCGCTTCGGCTCGCTCATGCGCCTCGCGATCGCGATCGGCATCGCGTCCTCGATCGCCGGCCTCTACCTCTCGTACTGGCTCGACGTGGCGAGCGGCGCGACGATCGTCCTCGTCCAGACCGCGCTCTTCGGGCTCGCGCTCGCACTCGGGCCGCGGACCGGTCTCCTCGCGCATCGCCGTCGCGCGGGGGTGGAGGCGAGCCCCGCCGGGTGATAGGGTTCCGGCGATGGTCACCGACGCCTTCCTCGCCGGGCTCCACCACATCACCGTCTTCCTCTTCGCGTCGCTCCTCATCGTCGAGGTCGCGATCGTCTACCTGCCCCTCTCGGCACCGACGCTCCGCTTCCTCTCGCGGATCGACGGCGCGCTCGGGATCGTGACGCTCATCGTCGGGCCGGTCGGCGTCGCGCGGCTCATCTGGGGGGCGATCCCGGCCGACTTCTACCTCTTCAATGCCTTCTTCTGGGCGAAGATGACGCTCCTGAGCGTCCTCTCGTTCTTCACCTTCGTCCCGGGGATCCGGATCCAGCGCTGGCACAAGGGGTCGGCCGCGGATCCGGCCTACGTCGTCTCGGCGGGCGACATCACGTACGTCCGGCGGGCGCTCTGGGTCGAGGTCGCGATGCTCGTGCCGGTCCCGATCTGCGCGGCCCTGATGGCACGGGGGTTCGGCGCCTTCACGCTCTGAGGCGCGCCCCGCGGCGGCGGGACGTGGTGCGCATCGCGGCCTGCGCAGGGGTCTCGGGGCCCGGCGGTACGTCAGCCGGTGATGGGCCCGCGGCAGCGCCGGGGATGGGCCCGCGGCAGCGCCGGGGATCGCTTCGGCCCCCTCGCCAAGCGGGGCCCCCGGGACGTCAGCCGGTGATGAACTCCCCGCCGTCGACCCCGATGACGTTCCCGGTCGCGAAGTCGAAGCCGTCGCCGGAGAGCGCGACGATCGCGTTCGCGACGTCCTCGACGCTCGTCATCCGGCCCATCGGGTTCCGCTTCGTCGCCACCTCGATGATCTCCCGGTGCTCGGGGATCTTCATGAGCGCGGGCGTGAGGGTGACGCCGGCGCGGATCGTGTTCACGGTGATCCCGGTCCCCTTGCGGGCGAGCTCCATCGCGAGCTGGCGGGCGTGCGACTCGAGCGCCGCCTTCGCCGAGCTGACGGCCCCGTACGAGGGGACGACGCGGCTGGAGCCCTCCGACGTCATCGCGTAGACCTTGGAGCCGGACTCGAGGAGCCCGGCGCGGACGAGGTCCTGGACCCAGTAGACGAGGCTGTTCGCCATGACGTCCTGGGTCATCTCCATCTGCTTGCGGGAGATCGCGCCCTTCGGGTCGTCGGCGATGAACGGGAGGAGGCTGCCGAACGCGAGCGAGTGCATGACGACGCGGACGTAGGCGTGGCGGCCGGCACGCTCGCTCTCGGCGAAGCGCTCACGGAGGCGGGCGATCGCATCGGCCCGCTTCTCGTCGTCCGCCGCGTTCATGTTGATGAAGAGCGCCTCCGATCCGGCGGCGGCGATCGCGGCCTTCACCTCCTCGACATGGGCGAGCCCGGCCCGGAAGTCGAGGTGGATCCCGCAGATCCGGTAGCCCGCCTTCGCGAGGGCGATCGCGGTCGCCTCGCCCATCCCGCTCGAGGCGCCGAGGATCAGCGCCCAGCGCTCGCGAACGTCGCTCATCGGGGTCCCTCCGGTCACAACGGAACGGCGGCGAGTCTAGCAGGGGCGGCGCGGTCGGCCGGGGGTGGCGGATGGGGGCGGCGGGGCGGTCGCGGTGCCCGGGCGTCCGCACGGCGCCGCCCGCGTTCCCGTGTCCTGCGCCCGCCTGCCCGTGCCTAGCGCCCGCGTGCCCGTGCCTCGCGCCCGCGTGTCCGTGCCCCACTTTCCTGACAGATGCTCCGCCGGCGGTACGCAAGCGCTGGTCGCCGTGCACGGATCGCTGCGGATCCGCAGACGACGAGCGTGCGATCGAGCGCCGATGCGCCGGAAACGGCCCGAATGGCAAGAAACCTCGGAGCGTGCGGCCGCCGCACACCCGCGGTTGCGCGGCGAGGCGTTCCGCAGCAGCGCAGCGTGCCAGGCCACCCTTGACGCCGACCCGGCCCGGGGGTAATTTGGTGTCTGCCTAATAAAGCGCCGGGGACGTCAGGTGGCCGGCCACGTGGAGCGACGATGAACGCGGTCTATCGCGCGATCTCGGACCCGACCCGCCGGCGGATCCTCGCGCTCCTCCGCGAGCGGGACATGGCCGCGGGCGAGATCGCGTCACGCTTCGAACAGAGCTGGCCGACGATCTCCGGCCACCTCGCCGTCCTCCGCGAGGCGGATCTCGTCCAGGCGGATCGCGCGGGGACCTCGATCACGTACCGCCTGAACGTCACCGTGCTCGAGGAGGCGCTGGTGGCGCTCCTCGACGTCTTCAGGGTCGGCCCGGCGGCCGACGGCACCGGCCCGGCAGACGGCGCCGGTACGGCAGCAAACGGCACCGGCCCGGCGGCCGATGGCACCGGCCCGGCAGACGGCGCCGATACGGCAGACGGCGCCGATACGGCAGCAAACGGCACCGGCCCGGCGGCCGATGCCGCACCGACCACCCCGCACGGGAGCGACCGATGAGCGAGTTCCACGACCAGACCCCCGCCTCCGTTCCCGCCGCCGCTCCTGCCCCCGACCCGGCCCCGGAGCTCCGCCTCCGATCCGCCGTCATCGCAGCCGCGCTCGTCGTCGTTGCGGAGATCGCGGTTAGCGCCTGGGGCTGGAGCCGGATCCCGGAGGGCGCGCTCGTCCCGATCCACTGGGGGATCGACGGCCGGGCGGACGGCTTCGCACCGAAGGAGGTCGGCCTCCTCGTGGCCCCGGCGATCACGGCGCTCCTGGCGGTCCTCCTCGCCGTCGTCCCACGCTTCGAGCCGCGACGGGCGAACCTCGCGCGGTCCGGACGCGCGTACCGGACGGTCATCGTCGGCATCGTCGCCCTGCTCGGCATCCTCCACGCGGCGGCCGTCCTCGCGGCCGTCGACCCGACGATCGACGTCGCCCGGGTCGTCGCGACCGGGATCGGGCTCCTCTTCGCGGTGATCGGGAACCAGCTCGGGAAGGTGCGGAGCAACTTCATGTTCGGGATCCGGACGCCGTGGACGCTCGCGAGCGACCGCTCGTGGGACCGGACCCACCGACTCGCGGGACGCCTCTGGGTCGCGGTCGGCCTCGCGCTCGCGGCCCTGGCGCTCGCCGGCGCTCCCGGCACGCTCCTCTTCACCGCTCTGCTCGGGGGCCTGCTCCTCTCGACCGCCGTCTCCGTCATCTATTCCTACAAGACCTGGGCGGAGGATCCCGCTCGGCGTACTACCTCCGGCTAGGATCATCGCCCTCGTTTCGTGCGTGACGGGGTCGTGACGGGGCGGCGATGGTCGGACTGGTAGTACTGGGGTACTGGTTCCTATTTTCCTATAGCGTGTAGGACAGAACCCCCGTAGTCTTCCCACCAACGAAACGTCCTCGTCCGGGGACGTCGGTAGGAGGGTTCACCAGGATGTTCGCCACCAGGGTTCGCACGACGCTCATCGCCTCGCTCCTCGCTCTCGCAGTCGCGGTCCCCGCCCAGGCGGCCGGGATCGGCGGGAGCGAGATCGTGCTGCGCGGCACGATCGCCGACGTCCACGAGGACACGTTCTCGGGTGGCGTTCAGCACAAGATCCACCTCGTCAAGGCCGACGGGCAGAGCGTCGCGCTCGAGCTTGCCCCCGGCACCAAGCACCCCGTCCCGGGGACCGCGATGAACGCTCGCGGGATCATGCGGGACGGGAAGCTCGCCGTCGCCGCCGGCGGCCTCACCCCGGCGACCGACGCCGCGACGACCGCTGCGGCGGCCGAGCTCCAGACGACGCTCGCCGCGACGACGAAGCGGCTCGCCGTCATCCTCATCAACTTCAGCGACGACACCCGCCAGCCGTTCACCGTCGCGCAGACGGAGGCCGCCTTCTTCGCCGCCTCGCCGGCGAAGAGCGTCCACACCTTCTACCAGGAGCAGAGCTACGGCGCCTGGGACACGGTCGGCGACGTCCTCGGCTACTACACGATCACGGCCGATCGGACGGCCTGCAACTGGAGCGACTGGGGGACGAAGGGTCGCGCGGCGGCCACGGCGGCCGGCGTGGACCTCAGCCTCTACACGAACGTCGTCCACGTCTGGCCCGGTCAGGCCTCCTGCGGATGGGCCGGCCTCGCGTACCTCCCCGGGACGTACAGCTTCCTCGACGGCACGATCAGCCTCTACGTCGCCACGCACGAGCTCGGCCACAACTACGGCGCCCACCACGCGAGCACGCTCAACTGCACCGTGAACGGCGTCCGGGTCGCGATCGCGGCGAGCGCGAACTGCACCGCCAACGAGTACGGCGACCCGTTCGACACGATGGGCGCCGCCGCCCGTCTCTCGCACACGTGGCACCGGAAGCTCGAGGCGCAGCTGACGACGAGCGACCAGCTGACCGTCACGACGGCCGGCCGCTATACGGTCGGTGTCGCGAACTCGACGAGCGCGACCCCGCATCGGATCGTCCGGGTCCCGCGCGGTGACGGGAACTTCTTCTACCTCGAGTTCCGCCAGCCGGGCGGCCTCATCGACACCTTCCTCGCGACCGACCCGGTCGTGAACGGGGTGAGCGTCCGTCTCAACGCCGACACCGCGCGGGTCCAGAGCAAGCTCATCGACACGACCCCCGCGACCTCGAGCTTCACCGACGCGGCGCTCGCGGTCGGGCAGACCTTCAACGACCCGGTCTCGAGCGTCTCGATCACGACCGTCTCGGTCGGTCCCGAGGGTGCCGTCGTCGACGTCGCCTGGGGCCCGGACGGGGTCGCCCCCTCGGGGATCACGAGCCTCGCCGCGACGCCGCAGACGAACGGGACGATGCGCCTCTCGTGGGGCGCGGCGACCGACAACGTCGGCGTGGCGGGCTACGAGATCAGCCGTGACGGGACCACGCTCACGACGGTGACGACGGCCTCGTACATCGACGCCGCGGTCACCGCCGGCACCTCGTACACCTGGACCGTCCGGGCCTACGACGCGGCCGGGAACCTCGGGCCCGCCTCGTCGGTCACGGCGACGGTCCCGACCCCCGACACGAGCGCGCCGACGACGCCGGCGAACCTCAAGGCCACGTGGGTGAACAGGTCGACGATCCGGCTCTCGTGGGACGCGGCGAGCGACAACGTCGCGGTCACCGGGTACCGGGTCTACGACAACGGGACGCTCATCGGGAGCGTCACCGGCCTCAGCTTCCAGTACAAGGTCCCGCGCGGGACGCACAGCTACACCGTCCGCGCGATCGACGCGGCCGGCAACCTGAGCGTCGCCTCGACCGCGGTGAACCTGACCAAGTAACCCTCGCCTCCTCCACCGGACGCGGTACCGCCGCCCCGCCACGGGCGGCCGGTCCGCT
>JBJOLT010000036.1:0-41073 GCA_046045415.1 Chloroflexota bacterium
TCTCCGAGTCGGGCGGGCGCGCGGGATACGAGGCGTCGGCATGGGTCTGCACGGGGACCGGCGTCACGCAGCCGAGCGCGACCCAGGTGACGCTCGCGGGCGGCTCGGTCGCGACCTGCACGATCACGAACACCTACGTCCCGCCGCGGCTCACGCTCGTCAAGGCGGTGGTGAACAGCGGCGGCGGGACCGCCGCGGCGACCGACTGGACGCTCCGGGCGGTCGGGGTGGTGACGATCTCGGGGACGACCGGGAGCGCCGCGGTGACCGGCGTCGCCGTCCGCCCGGGGACCTACACCCTCTCGGAGACCGGGGGCCGTAACGGCTACGTCGCGAGCGCCTGGTCGTGCAGCGGGACGGGGGTGACACAGACGGACGGGACCCACGTCACCCTCGGGGAGTCGGCGACCGGGGTCTGCACGATCACGAACACGTACGTCCCGCCGGGCCTCACGCTCCTCAAGAGCGTGATCAACTCGGGCGGGGGGACGGCGCTCGCGTCGGATTGGACGCTCGTCGCCACGGGCCCGGTCACCGTCTCCGGCGCGTCCGGGACGCTCCACGCGGTCCCGGCGGGCACGTACTCCCTCTCCGAGATCGGCGGTTCCCCCGACTACTCGGGCGGGACCTGGAATTGCACCGGCGCGTCGATGCCCTCGACCGACCAGGTCTCGGTCACCGACGGCGCCTCCGTCGCCTGCACCGTCGTCAACACGTACCGCGCGCCGCGCCTCACGCTCGTGAAGCAGACCGTTCGCACGGGTGGCACACCGGCGGCGGCGACGCTCTGGACCCTCGGCGCGACCGGGCCGGCGACGATCTCCGGGGCGACGGGGAGCGCGACGGTCACCAGCGCGATCGTGCCCGTAGGGACGTATGCGCTCTCGGAGACCGCGTCGACCTCGACGCTCGATCTCACCTACGAGCCCGGCTCCTGGGCGTGCGCCGGGTCCGGCACCTTCTCCTCGACCGGCTCGTCCGTGACCGTCGCGGTCGGCGCCGTGGTGAGCTGCACGATCGTCAACACCTACCGGACCCCGGCAAGCCTCACGCTGACGACCACGGTCTCCGGCGGCAGCGCGACCGCTGGCGACTTCGTCCTTGCCGCGACGGGACCGACCGCGGTGACCCTGGCGAGCGGCGGGTCGGCCCAGGTCCGTCGCGGGACCTACCTGCTCGGCTCGAGCGGCCCGGCGGGCTATGCCGCGGGCGAGTGGATCTGCACCGGCGGCACGGTGACCGGCGGGAACCAGGTCTCGATCAGCGAGGGCTCCACCGTCAGCTGCTCGACCGTCAGCACGTACCAGACCTCCGGCGGGGGCGGTGGTGGCGGCTTCGTCCTCCCGCCGACGACCTCCCGGCTCACGCTCTACGTCCGCGTCGTGAACGCGGGCGGCGGGACCGCGCGCGCCTCGGCGTGGACGATGCGCGCGACCGGCCCGGCGACGCTCACCGGGGCGAGCGGGAGCGCCGCCGCGACGCTCTCGCCCGCTGCGACGGGTGTCTACCTCCTCCGGCGGCCCGTCGGGCCATCGGGCTATGCACAGAGCGCCTGGCGCTGCTCCGGCGGGACGATGGGCGACGCCCTCCACGTCGAGGTGACCGCGGGTGCGTCCGTCAGCTGCGAGACGACGATGATCTTCCTCCGCCCGTACCTGGCGACCGGGACGTTCGTCGTCGTCAACAAGGCCGCGCGGCTCGGGGCCACCGTCCGCTACTGGGGCTCGACCTGGGCCCGCGACAACGGGCTCGCCGGCTCCCCCGGCCTCAGCGTCTTCCGCGGGTTCGCGGCAACCGTCTCGAGTCGGCCGTCGGTCGTCGGCGGCACGTGGTCGGGGAGCGTCACGGCGAGCGCCGCGCCGCCGCGGACCCTTCCCCCGCTCATCGCGGTCGTCGTCACGAACCAGATCCGCAAGCGCGGGACGACGGTGAGCGGCAACATCATCCGGATCGTGCTCGTCCAGCGAAGCGCCACGTTCGGGCGCGGGAAGGTCGTCGCGGTCCTCGCGCCGTAGGGGTCGGCGACGGCGGGCCGGGCCCGTCAGTCCGGCGCGAGGTCCCCGGGCTCGTCGACGTCCCGGGTCGTCCGGCCGCCCGGATCGAGCGGGCGCCAGGTCGCCTCCGCGACGACGGATGCGACGAGCCGGTCGAGCAGGCGCCCGAGCCGTCGCTCGTCGCGCTCGAGGAGCGCCGCGGCCGCGGCGCGGCCGGCATCGACCCCGATCGCGAACGGGAGGCGGGCGATCCCGCTCGCCTCGGCCCGCTCCTCGAGGACGGCGGCATCGCCGTCGAGCGCCGCGACGAGTGCCGCGAGGACGGGCGGCGCGAGCCACGGCATGTCCCCCGCGACGACGATCGCGACGGGCGCATCCACCGCGCGGAGCCCCGCGAGGAGGCCGACGAGCGGGCCGCCGTCGGGCGCCGGGTCCCGGACGATCCGCGCGGGGGCGGGCGCACTCCCTCCCTCGGGCGGGAGGACGACGACGACCTCGTCGGCGACCGAGGCGGCCGCGGCGACCGCCCGCTCGAGGAGCGTCGCGCCGTCGATGACGGCGGCGAGCTTGTCGGAACCGAACCGGCGGGACCGGCCCCCGGCGAGGACGATCGCGGCGACGCGCGGCACGGCGCGCGGCGCGATGCGCGGCGGGACGGCGGACGCGTCCGGTCCGCCGTCGCCGGGGCCGCTCACGTCGATGTCCCCGGTCGCGGCGCCCGCGGCCCGACGACGTGGCCGGCGTCGGTCCGGCTGAGGATCCCGCGGCGACCGAGGTCCTCGAGGATCGCGAGGGCGAAGCGCCGGCTGGAGCCGGTCGCGTCGCGGAAGGCGGCCGGCGTCAGGGGGCCGCGCCGCGCGAGGGCGAGCGCGGTCGACGCGAGGTTCGCGTAGGTCGACGTCGACCAGGCGAGATCCGCCTCGAGGCGGACGAGTCGCCCGCCGCTCTCGAGGAGCCGGATCCCCTCGGGCGGACAGCCCGCGACGCGCGCCGCCTCGGCGAGCGGGGGCGGCATCGCGACGGAGAGCGCCGCCTCGAGCCGCGCCATCGCCGCGGCGAGCTCGGGGCCGGGACCGGCGGCGCGGTCGGCGGCGCGGACGAGATCGCCGTCGCGGGCGAGACGGCCCGCCGCGACGAGGTCGTCGCCGATCGCGGCGGCGAGCCCGGCCGCCTCGGCGGGGGTCATCGTCGCCTCGCGGCGGAGCGCGGCGACCGACGCCCGCCGGAGCTCGACGAGCGGGAGCCCGGCGCTCACGGGATCGGCCGCGTGGTGCGCCTCGACTGCGGCGAGCGCCGCCGCCTCGGCCGTCGCCCGGAGGTCCGGGGCGAGCGCCCGGGTCGCGGGGAGCCAGCCGTGGAGCGCGAGCCGGGCCTCGTCGATCGGCGCGGACCCTTGCGCGCCGGCGGCGCCGGTGACGGCGCGATGGAGCGCCGAGAGCCGCTCGGGGGTGGCGCGGCGGCGCGAGGGACCGCGGGCGGGCGCCGGGTCGAGGACGATCCCCCCGGCCGCGGTCGCGCCGGGCGCGGGCCGGCGGAGGACGAACCGGTCGCCGGGCGCAGCGGCGACCGGTCGCTCGAGGACGAGGCTGAGGAGCTCCAGGCCGTCGGCGCGCTCGCGGGCGCTCCGCCGGACCCTCGCCTCGACCGCCGCCGTCCCGAGGTGGAACCGGAAGGTCGCGCCCGCCGGGAGCGGCCAGCGCGGCTCGGTGGCGAGCGCCGGCGGGCGGACGGCGACGAGGAGCCGGCTCGTCGCGACGACCGCCGCGTCGTCCGTGAGGACGGCGCCCCGCTCGACGGTGCCGGGCTCTACGCCGCCGACGTTCAGCGCGACCCGGCCGCCGGCGGGCGAGCGATCCCGCGGTGCGCCATGGACCTCGAGGCCCCGGACGCGGAGCTCTCCCCCGCCGGGGAGGAGCCGGAGGGTCCGCCCGGCCGCGAGCGGTCCGCCGCGGAGCGTCCCGGTGACGACGGTCCCGCGACCCTTGACGGCGAAGACGCGGTCGACGGCGTAGCGCGCGGGCGCCGGCGCGCCGATCGCGGGACCGGGCGGGGGCGCGTCGACCGCGGGACCGGGCGGGGCCGCGCCGCTCGCGTCCGCCCCGACCGGCGACCCGGCGACCTCGGCGGCGAGCGCGGCGAGCGCCTCCCGGAGCTCGTCGAGCCCGGACCCGGTCACCGCCGAGACGGCGACGACCGGCGAGCCGGCGAGCGTCGTCCGCGCGAGGAGCGCCGCCGTCTCCGCCACGACGGCCGCCGCCCGACCGCCGCCGGCACCCGGGGCGTCCACCTTCGTCACGACCGCGATCCCGCGGCGGAGCCCGAGCGCGTCGAGGAGCTCGAGGTGCTCGAGCGTCTGCGCCCGCGGGCCGTCGTCGGCCGCGACGACGAGGAGGACGGCGTCGATCTCGCCCGCCCCGACGAGCATGTTCCCGACGAGCCGGTCGTGACCGGGGACATCGACGAAGTCGAGCTCGCGACCGCCCGGGAGCGAGAGGTGCGCATACCCGACGTCGATCGTCATCCCGCGCCGTCGCTCCTCCGGGAGCCGGTCGGCATCGATCCCGGTGAGGGCCCGGAGCAGCGTCGTCTTGCCGTGGTCGATGTGGCCGGCGGTCCCGACGACGACCGTCCGCTCCGCCGCCGTCGCGACCCGACCTGCCACCGGCGCCACCCGAGGCGCTACCGGCGCCACCCGCCGGTGGCGAGGGCCGCGGCGACCGCCGTCGCGAGCGGCTCGTCGTCGGCGGGATCGACGGTCCGGAGGTCGAGGACCAGCTCCCCGCCCGCGACCCGGGCGTGGACCGGCGGCCGTCCCGATCGGAGAGCGGCTGCGAGCCGGTCGGGTGCGTCGATCGCGAGCGCGACACCGGCCGAGGGGATCGTGTCGCCCGGGAGCGAGCCGCCCCCGACCGTCGCCTCGGTCGCGACGACGCCGGCCGGCGGGCCGATCCGGGCCGCGAGCGCCGACGCGCGGCCGCGGAGCGCGTCGAGCGGCGTCCCGATCATCCGCCAGACGGGGATCTCGCCGACGCGGCCGGCGCGGTAGAGCGCGAGCGTCGCCTCGAGCGCGGCGAGGATCGCCTTGTCGGGGCGGACCGCCCGCGCGAGCGGGTCCTTCCGCAGCCGCGCGACGAGATCGGCGCGTCCGACGATCAGCCCCGCCTGCGGGCCGCCGAGCAGCTTGTCCGCGCTGAAGAGGACGAGGTCGGCGCCCGCGGCGAGCCGCTCGCCGGGCATCGGCTCGTGGGGCAGCCCGTAGGCCGCGGTGTCGAGGAGGGCGCCGCTCCCGAGGTCGTCGACGACGAGCGCGCCGTGACGGTGGGCGATCTCGGCGACCGCCCGCGGCTCGGCCGCCTCGACGAAGCCGCTCATCGTGAAGTTCGAGGGGTGGACGCGGAGCACGAGCGTCGCCCCGGCGGCGAGCGGCTCGGCGAAGTCGTCGGGGCGCGTCCGGTTCGTCGTCCCGACCTCGACGAGGCGCGCCCCGGCGCGACGGACGATCTCCGGGATCCGGACCCCGCCGCCGATCTCGACGAGCTCGCCTCGCGAGACGACGACGCGGCCGCGACCGGCGAGCCCGACCGCGAGCGCGAGTGCCGCCGCCCCGTTCGTCGCCACGAGCGCGTCCTCGGCGCCGGTGAGCGCGCGGAGATGCTCCTCGACCGCCGAGCCGCGGCGGCCGCGGCGGCCGCTCGCCGGGTCGAGCTCGAGGAAGGAGTAGCCGCCGGCGGCCGCGACGGCGGCGCGGATCGCGGGCGCCGCCCACGGCGCGCGACCGAGGTTCGTGTGGAGGACGACGCCGCTCGCGTTGACGACCCGGCCGCCGTCGGCCGGACCCTCGAGGTCGGCGAGGCGTCCCTCGAGCGCCGCCGCGAGCGCCTCGATCGGACGCGCGGCCGGCGCCCCCGCCCGCAGCCTCGCGCGCTCCTCCGCGACGATCTCGCGGGCGACCGCGACGACCGCCGCCCTGTCCCGTCCGGCGACGGCGGCGCCGGCGGCCGCGACGAGCCGCTCGACCGACGGGGGACGCGGCGGGACGGCGGCGCTCATCGGGACGGGGAGCGGGTCAGAGGAGCGCGGGGCGGACGAACGGCGTGCCGAGGACGTGCTCGTCGAGGAAGGCGAGGACCGTCTCGTACCAGACGCGACCGTTCTGCGGCTTGAGGATCCAGTGGTTCTCGTCCGGGAAGTAGAGGAACTTCGACGGCACGCCGCTCCGCTGGAGGGCCGTCCAGAGCTGGAGCCCCTCGGAGATCGGCACCCGGTGGTCGAGCTCGCCATGGATCACGAGCATCGGCGTCCGGATGTTCGCGAGCGACGCCGCCGGGTCGTTCTCGCGGTAGACGCGGTCGTCCTCGAACGGGTTGCCGAACTCCTGCTCCCACCACGGGCCGTGGTCGGTCGTGCCGTAGAAGCCGGAGAGCTGCCAGAGGCTCGCGTGGGTGACGATGCAGCGGAACCGGTCGGTGTGGCCGGCGACCCAGTTCGCCATGTAGCCGCCGAACGAGCCGCCCATGAGCGCGGTCCGGCTCGCGTCCAGGTCCGGCCGGGCGAGCGCCGCGTCGACGGCGGCGATCACGTCCTCGTAGATCGTCGAACCCCACCGCCCCCAGCCCCGCTCCAGGTACCGCTGCCCGTAGCCCGTGGAGAGCGCCGGGTCCGGCATGAGGACCGCGTACCCGCGCTCGGCGAGGAGGTGGGCGTTCCAGCGCCAGTGCCAGCCCACCCAGCTCCCGATCGGCCCGCCGTGGACGAAGACGACGAGCGGTGCCGGGGCCGACGCGGACGCCGACGGGGGGAGGAAGAGCCACGAGGGGACGCGGCTGCCGTCCGCCGCGCGGGTCTCGATCCGCTCGACGCGCGCGCGCCGCGGCAGGTCGGCCTCCGGGGTCGCCGGCGACGGGATCACCGTCGCGGCCGACGGGCCGGTCGCCGAGATCCGGACGACGTGGCCGGGCCGGGTGGGGAGCGAGCGGAGCGCGTAGATCGATGCGCCGTCGGGCGACGGACAGAGGTCCGCGTACGAGCCCTCGTCCCCGAGGCGGACGACCGCCCCCGACCGGACGTCGAGCCGGAACGGGCGGGTGCCGCCGTCGTCGTCCGCGAGGAAGAAGAGGGCCGTCCCGTCCGCGGACCAGGTGAGGTCGTGCGGCCAGCGGTCGAGCTCGGTCGCGACCTCGCGGATCGCACCCGTCGCGAGGTCGATCAGGTGGAGGCGCGCCGGCGGCAGGAAGTCCGGCCGCCCGATCCCCAGCTCGACCGCGGCGACGGTCCGGCCGTCCGGCGAGACGACCGGGTGGTCGCCGTAGAAGTTCTCGCCGGTCGTGAGGGGCCGGCGCGTCCCCGTCGCGACGTCGATCGCGACGAGGTTCGCCGTCTCGCGATGGAGGCCGAGCGATTGATCCACCCACGGGATCACGACCGTCCCGCCGTCGGGCGAGATCCCGGGCATCACCTCGGTGAGGGTCCGGTTGTCCGCGTCGGGCGTGAGGTCCCGGAGTTCGCCCGCCCGCTCCTCGCGGCCGGACGGGGCGGCCGCCACGAGGACGTGGTCGGCCCGCGGCCCGAGGTAGTGGTCCCAGTAGCGGATCGGGAACGATTCGAAGAGGAGCGCCCCGACACCGGCCTCCTTCCGCGCCTTCTCCTTCGCGGCGTCCGCCTCGAGGTCGGCGCCGGGGACGACGCCGGAGACGATCGCGAGCGTCCCGGCGGTCCGGGCGACCGCCACCCCGCCGACGCCGCCGGCCGGCGCGGCGATCACCCGCGCCTCGCCCCCGCCCGCCGGAAGGAGCCAGAGCGCACTCGGCGCGTCCTCCTTCTGCTCGTCGGGCTTCAGGTCGGGGTCCGGACGGCCGGAGGTGAAGAGGAGCGACCCGTCGGGGAGGAAGGTCCCGACGCTCTCGCCCTTCGTCGACCGGGTGAGTCGACGGGCGCCGCCGCCGGCGGGATCCACCTCCCAGATCGTCGCGGCGAAGCGCTTCCCATCGGCGGCCGGCCTCGCGACCGAGACGACGAGCCGGCTGCCGTCCGGGGCGAGCCGGAGCGACGAGAGGCGCGGGAGGGCGAAGAAGCGGTCGAGGTCGAACGGTTCGCTCATGCGCCGATCATCGCACGCGCGCGGGAGGATCGGCGGGCCGCGGACCCCGGGGTTCGGGGTCCCGGCGGCGGCCCTACGGCTCCCCGCGGAGTGCCCGCTCGAACTGGGCGCCGTGGTCGAACGGATGCTCCGTGTAGATCTCGAGCCAGCGCCGGACGGTGTAGCGGCCGCCCTCGGTGTGGTTCCCCGCCCGCTCCAGGTCCGCCTCGGTGAGCCGCGCCACGATCGACGCCGACGACCGCCGGACCGCGCCGTACAGCGCGACGGCGGCGTCCACCGGGAGCTCCGCGTAGCCGAGGACCGGAGCGTTCGCCCACGAACCCTCGTCGTAGCCCTGGATCACCGGATCCGACTCCGCGAGCAGTCGCCGGAGGCGGGTGTAGGCCATCGTCTCGGAGTCGGCGAGGTGGTGGATCGTCTGGCGCGCGGACCACGCCCCGGGGGCGTGCCGGTCCAGGTCGCCCGGCGACGCGGCTGCGACCACCGCCTCCACGTAGCGCGTCCCCTCGTCGTAGCGGCGCCGGAGCGCCTCGAGATCGGCCATCGGTGCGTCTCCTCCGGTGACTGTGGCGGGTGGCGGTGGCGGGAGCGCATGGGAGTCGAACCCACCAGGTCGCGCGTCGCGCGGCCTCACTCGTTTTGAAGACGAGGAGCAGCACCGGCCACCACCCGCTCCCGCCCTCGATGGTAGCCGAGGGGTCCGGCCGGCGGCGCTGACCCGGGGCTCCCCTATCATCGGGCGATGGCCGACGCCCCCCGTGTGACCGCGCCCAGGCTCACCGAGCTGACCGACTGCGGCGGCTGCGCCGCGAAGCTCGGGGCGGACCTCCTCGCCGAGGCGCTCGCCGGGCTGGGGGTCGCCGGCGCGGGCGCGGACCCGGATCTCCTCGTCGGGCTCGACGCCCCGGACGACGCCGCCGTCCATCGCCTCTCGGCGGACCTCGCCGTCATCGGGACGGTCGACTTCTTCCCGCCGCTCGTCGACGACCCCGCCGACTACGGCGCGATCGCGGCGGCGAACGCCGTCTCCGACGTCTTCGCGATGGGGGGCCGCGTCCTCTTCGGCCTCTCGATCGCGGCGTTCCCGGAGGCGCTCCCGCCGGCGACGCTCGGTGCCGTCCTCGCCGGGGCCGCCGCCGTCATGCGCGAGGCGGGCGGCACGCTCGCCGGCGGCCACACGATCCGCGATCCGGAGCCGAAGTACGGCCTCGCGGTGATCGGCGTCGCGCATCCCGACCGCCTCCTCGTGAAGGGCGGCGCGCGGCCGGGCGACCGCCTCATCCTCACGAAGCCGCTCGGGACCGGGCTCCTCGTCTCGGGCCGGGCGGCCGGCCGGACCGGGGACGCCGACCTGGCCTCGGCGGTCGCCTCGATGCGGCGGCTGAACCGGCGCGCGTCCGAGTGCCTCGTCGAGGCCCGCGTCCGGGGCGCGACCGACGTCACCGGCTTCGGGCTCCTCGGCCACGCGCTCGAGATGGCCCGCGGCGCCGGCGTCCGGCTCGAGATCGAGGCCGGGGCGCTCCCCGCCCTTCCCGGCGCGCTCGCCCTCGCGGCGGGGGGGACGGAGACCGGTGGCGCGGCGCACAACCGCCGCTTCGTCGCGGACTCCCTCGCGGTCGGGCCGGGGGTCGACCCCGCGCTCGTCGCGCTCGCCCACGATCCGCAGACCTCGGGCGGCCTCCTCGCCGCGGTCCCGCCGGACCGGATCCGCGAGCTCGCGTCCTCGCTCGACGCCGCGGGGGAGCCGTGGTGGGAGATCGGCCGGGTCGTCGAGGGGGCGGGGCTGACCCTCGGCTGACCTCGCGGTACACTCGCGCCAGCGGACGCATCGACGCGTCCGTCGTGGGGAGCAGGAGGCACGTCGTGCCGAAGGACTACGTACGTCTGACCCAGCCCCTCGTCCGCGACGGCGGCAAGGGCGGCGAGCTCCGTCCCGCCACGTGGGACGAGGCGCTCGACCGCGCGGCAGCCGGCCTCAGGGCCGCCGGCGAGGCGCACGGGGACCGGACGTACGGGATCTTCAGCTGCTCGAAGGCGACGAACGAGATGAACTTCGCTGCGCAGAAGTTCTCCCGGGTCGTCCTCGGCAGCAACAACATCGACAGCTGCAACCGTACCTGACACGCTCCAAGCGTCGTCGGTCTGGCGACAGTCTTCGGGGCCGGGGGCGGCACCAGCTCATATGAAGAGATCGAGCAGACGGACCTGATCGTCCTCTGGGGCTCGAACGCGCGAGAGACCCACCCGATCTTCTTCCACCACGTCCTCAAGGGGATCCGGAACGGCGCCCGGATGTACGCGATCGATCCGCGCCGGACCGGCTCGGCCGAATGGGCCGACGGGTGGCTCGGGCTCGACGTGGGGTCCGACATCGCGCTCGCGAACGCGATCGGGCGGGAGATCATCGCCGCCGGCCTCGTGAACGCGGAGTTCGTCGCCCGTGCGACGACCGGGTTCGAGGAGTACCGGGCGAAGGTGGAGCCGTACACGCTCGAGTACGCCGAGCGGACGACCGGCGTCCCCGCCGCGCTGATCCGCGAGCTCGCCCACGCGTACGCGACGGCGAAGCGCGCGATGATCTGCTGGACCCTCGGGATCACCGAGCACCACAACGCGGTCGACAACGTCCTCTCGATCATCTCGCTCTCGCTCCTCACCGGGCACGTCGGGCGCTACGGGAGCGGCCTCAACCCGCTCCGCGGCCAGAACAACGTCCAGGGCGGCGGCGACATGGGGGCGCTCCCGGACCGGCTCCCCGGCTTCCAGTTCGTGGAGCGCGACGAGCTCCGCTCGCGGTTCGACGCGGCCTGGGGGGTGGCGGTGCCGCCGAAGCGCGGCTGGAACCTCTCGGGGATGTTCGACGCGATGGAGCGCGGCGACCTGACCGCCGTCTACTGCATCGGGGAGAACCCGCTCCAGTCCGAGGCGGACCTCCATCGGACCGAGCGGCTCCTCCGGGGCCTCGACCTCCTCATCGTCCAGGACATCACGCTGACCCGGACGGCCGAGGTGGCGGACATCGTCCTCCCCGCGTCGGCCGCCTGGGCGGAGACCGAGGGGACGGTGACGAACAGCGAGCGGCGCGTCCAGCGCGTCCGGAAGGCGCTCGAGCCGCCGGGCGAAGCGCGCGACGACATCGCGATCATCTTCGACCTCGCCCGCCGGATGGGCCACGACTGGGGCGAGCCCGACCCGGAGAAGGTCTGGGACGAGCTCCGCTCGCTCTCGCCCGTCCACGGCGGGATGAGCTACGCGCGACTCGAGGCGGAGAACGGCCTCCAGTGGCCGTGCTACGACGAGCGGCATCCGGGCGAGCTCTTCCTCCACAGCCGGCTCTGGGAGGACCCGGTCCCGGGGAGCCGTGCGCCGTTCATCCCGGTGGAGCACGAGCCGCCGATCGACCAGCTCGACGAGACGTACCCGATCCGCCTGACGACCGGGCGGCGGCTCGACTCGTACAACACCGGCGTCGCGACGTCCGTCTTCTCGTACCCCCGGCGGCGGGGCGAGACGCTCGACCTCTCGCCCGAGGACGTCGCGTCGTACGGGCTCGCCGAGGGCGAGGTCGTCCGCGTCCGCTCGCGGCGCGGCGAGATCGAGGTCCCGGTCCACGTCGACCCGTCGCTCCGTCCGGGGCTCGCCTTCATGACGTTCCACTTCCAGGACGACGTCGCGGTCAACCTCCTGACGATCGACGCGACCGACCCGAAGTCCGGGACGGCCGAGTTCAAGGCGACCGCGATCAGGATCGAGCGGCTCGCCGGCGGATCCGGCACCGGCGACCGCGCCACCGCGGCCGAGACGGGCGGCCGCGTCCCGGCGACCGCGCGCCACCGTCCGCGGCCCTAGGCTCCCAGCGATGGATCTCCACGTCGTCGGACCGCTCGCCTCACCCGTCGAGCGGGCGGCGGTCGACGCCGTCCTCGGCCCCGCGCCGAACCGCTGGGAGGGTGGCGAGCGGACCGTCACGGCCGAGGGGCGGGGCGCCCGCGGCGGCCACGAGCTCCGCTCGCAGCGCCACCTCCTCCTCCCGGTCCTCCACGCGCTCCAGGCGCGGGTCGGCTGGATCAGCCAGCCGGCGCTCAACTACGTGAGCCGTCGCCTCGCGGTCCCACCCGCCGAGGCCTACGGCGTCGCGAGCTTCTACGCCCTCTTCGCGACGACGCCGCGGCCGCCGGCCGTCGCGCACGTCTGCGACGACATCGCGTGCCGCGCGAACGGGGCGGAGGAGGTCTGTGCCGGCCTCGAGCGGCTCCTCGGTCCCGCCGGCGACCCGGGTCCCGACGGACAGGTGACCTGGCTGAGGAGCCCGTGTCTCGGGCTCTGCGAGCGTGCCCCGGCGGCGATGTTCACGATCGCGGGCGAGCGCGGCTGGATCGACGCGACGGGCCCGCTCGACGCCCCGGCGATCGCCGCGCGGCTCACGGGCGCCGGGTCGCGCCGGCCCACCCCGTCGTCCCCGGCGATGCTCGCCGCCTCGGTCCCGCAGCTCGGCGACCCGTCGCTCCGGCTACTCGCCCGCGTCGGCACCGTCGACCCGACGAGCCTCGACGCCTACCGCGCCGCCGGCGGGTACCGGGCGCTCGCCCGCGCGCTCGAGATCGGGGCGGAGGCGACGATCGCCGCGGTGACCGCCTCCGGCCTCGTCGGCCGCGGCGGCGCCGCCTTCCCGACGGGCCGGAAGTGGGCCGCCGTCGCCGCGGCGGCCGCGCAGCCGCACTACGTCGTCTGCAACGCCGACGAGTCGGAGCCGGGGACGTTCAAGGACCGGGTCCTCATGGAGGAGGATCCGTTCGCCGTCATCGAGGCGATGACGATCGAGGGCTTCGCGACCGGCTCGGAGCGCGGCTTCCTCTACATCCGCGGGGAGTACCCCCTCGCCGAGGCGCGGCTCCTCGGCGCGATCGCGGCGGCCCGCGCGGCGGGCCTCCTCGGCGAGTCGATCCTCGGCTCCGGGTACTCGTACGAGATCGAGCTTCGGCGCGGCGCCGGCGCGTACATCTGCGGCGAGGAGACGGCGCTCTTCGAGTCGATCGAGGGCGGGCGCGGCGAGCCGCGCAACAAGCCCCCCTTCCCCGTGGAGCGCGGCCTCTTCGGGAAGCCGACGGCGATCAACAACGTGGAGACGCTCGCCAACGTCCTTCGGATCGTCGCGGACGGGGCGGACGCGTACCGGGCCGACGGGACGGAGGGATCGCCCGGGACGAAGCTCTTCTGCGTCTCGGGGACGATCGGCCGGCCGGGCCTCTACGAACTCCCGTTCGGCGCGACGCTCGGCGAGCTCCTCGAGCTCGCGGGCGGGGTCCCGGCGGGCCGGACGCTCCGGGCCGTCCTGCTCGGCGGCGCCGCCGGCGTCTTCGTCGGGCCGGACCGGCTCTCGATGCCGCTCACGTTCGAGGGGACGCGCGCCGCCGGCGCGACGCTCGGATCCGGGGTCGTCATGGCGTTCGACGACTCGGTGGACCTGCTCGACATCGTCCTCCGCATCGCGGCCTTCTTCCGCGACGAGTCCTGCGGTCAGTGCGTCCCGTGCCGCGTCGGGACCGTCCGCCAGGAGGAGCTGCTCCGCCGGCTCGCCGCCGGCAGGACGAACGGCTCGCTCGCCGACGAGCTCGCGCTCCTGACGGAGCTCGGTGGCGCGATGCGCGACGCCTCGATCTGCGGGCTCGGCCACACGGCGACATCGGCCGTGGAGAGCGCGCTCCGCGACCCCGCCCTCCTCGGGTCCCGGGTCGCGACCACAGCGGGAGGTGCGACGTGACCCTCGACCCGATCTTCACGACGCCGCCCGCCCGGCCGAGCCGCCCGCCCGCCCGCCCGGAGGCGCCCGAGACCCCCGCGGTGACCGTCTCGCTCGACGGGCAGGAGGTGAGCGTCCCTGCCGGTTCGACGATCCTCGAGGCGTGCCGGTCGGCCGGCATCGAGACGCCCACCCTCTGCTACCTCGAGAACCTGACCCCGGTGAACGTCTGCCGGATCTGCGTCGTCGAGGTGACCGGGTCGCGGACGCTCGTCCCCGCGTGCTCGCGGAAGGTCGAGGGCGGGATGACGATCGCGACCGACTCGGAGCGGGTCCGCCAGAGCCGGAAGCTCGTCCTCGAGCTCCTCGGCTCGTCCGTGGACCTCTCGCTCGCCCCGGACGTCCCGCGCTGGAACGAGCGGTACGGCGCCGATCCGTCGCGCTTCGGCCCCCCGGCCCCGCCCGCCGCCGCGAACGAGCGGGACGGCCACGACGCCGGCCACCACGACGCCCCGACCGGCGCGGTCGCGCAGCGCGTCGCCCAGCCGGTCAAGGTGGACAACGATCTCTACGTCCGCGACTACTCGAAGTGCATCCTCTGCTACAAGTGCGTCGAGGCGTGCGGCGAGGACGCGCAGAACACGTTCGCGATCGCCGTCGCGGGCCGCGGGTTCGACGCGAGGATCTCGACCGAGTCGAACGTCCCGCTCCCCCAGTCGGCGTGCGTCTACTGCGGCAACTGCATCGGCGTCTGCCCGACGGGGGCGCTCATGTTCCGTTCCGAGCACGAGATGCGCGCGGCGGGGACGTGGGACGAGTCGCGCCAGACGACGACCGAGACGATCTGCCCGTACTGCGGCGTCGGCTGCACGCTCAGCCTCCACGTGCAGGACAACGAGATCGTGAAGGTGAGCTCGCCGCTCGACGTCGACATCACGAACGGCCACCTCTGCGTGAAGGGCCGCTTCGGCTTCCAGTTCGTCCAGAACCGCCCGCCCGCGGGCGAGTAGACGCGCGGCGCTCGTCAGCGCGGCGCTCGTCAGCCCGGCGAGCGACCCGGCGAGTCGAGGTCGATCCGCTCGCGACCCGCGTAGACGTTGAAGCCGTCCCCGCGGAGGAAGCCGACGAGGGTGAGGCCGAGCCGCTCCGCCGCCTCGACCGCGAGGTCCGTGGGGGCCGAGACGGCGGCGACGATCGGGATCCCGGCGACCACCGCCTTCTGGACGATCTCGAAGCTCGTCCGGCCGCTCACGAGCAGGACCCGGTCGTGGAGCGGTGCGCGCCCGGCGAGGAGCTCCGTCCCGACGAGCTTGTCGAGCGCGTTGTGCCGCCCGACGTCCTCACGGAGCCCGACGAGCGTGCCGTCCGGGGTGAAGAGACCGGACGCGTGGAGGCCGCCCGTCGCCTCGAATGCCGTCTGGGCGGCCCGGAGCGTCGCCGGGAGGCCGAGGAGGACGTCGCGGCGCACGAGCGGCCCGGCGGGGAGCGGCGCGCAGCGGACGGCGACCTCGTCGATCGACGCCTTGCCGCAGATCCCGCACGAGGCGGTCGCGACGAAGTGCCGCGTCGGGACGACGGACGGATCGATCGGGCGGCGGAGCCGGACGAGGATCGTGTCGTCCGGCTGCGCATGGGTCGCCGGGTCGGCCCGCTCGGTGCCGACGACGTCGCCGGCCGCGATGAGCCCCTCGCTGTAGAGGAAGCCGGCCGCGAGCTCCGGCTCGGCCCCCGGCGTCCGCATCGTCACCGCGACCGCGACCGGCTCCTGGCCGGGGCCCGCCGCGCGGATCTCGAGCGGCGCCTCGCCGGCGAGCTCGTCCTCGCGCTCCACGACGCTCCCGCCGCGGACGGCGACGACCCGGCGCGCGCTCGTCGCCCGGACCGGCGTGCGGGGCGCGCTCATCGCGGCTCGCTCACCGGGTGACGAGCGTCTCGAGGAGGCGCCGCGAACTCGCGGCGACCTCGGCGACGGCGGCGTCGAAGGCGGCCCGGTTCCGCTCCGCGGGGACGCGGTAGCCGCTCACCTTCCTCACGTACTGGAGCGCGGCGGCCGCGATCTCCTCGTCGGTCGGCGGTCCCGGATGCGCGGCGCCCGGGCGAAGGGTCCTGATGCTGCGGCACATGGCGGCAGGGTAGACCAGCGGCGCGGTCGCCCTCCGGCCGGCGCCTACCGGGTCCGGGGGAAGCCGAGGTCCACCTTGCTCGTCCCCGGATCGGGCCAGCGCTGCGTGACGACCTTCGCCTTCGTGTAGAACTGGACCCCCTCGGGCCCGTACATGTGGAGGTCGCCGAAGAGCGACGCCTTCCAGCCGCCGAAGCTGTAGTAGGCGACCGGGACCGGGATCGGGACGTTGATCCCCACCATCCCCGCCTGGACCTCGAACTGGAACTGGCGCGCCGCCCCGCCGTCGCGGGTGAAGATCGCCGTCCCGTTCCCGTACGGGTTCTCGTTCACGAGGCGGACCGCCTCCTCGTACGTCCCGACCTGCATCACCGTGAGGACCGGGCCGAAGATCTCGTCCCGGTAGCAGTCCATCGCCGGCGTCACCTTGTCGATGAGGCTGACGCCGAGGAAGAAGCCGTCCTCTCGGTAGAGCGGGTGCTTCCGCCCGTCGGTGACGACGGTCGCCCCCTGCGTCGCCGCGGAGTCGAGGTAGCCGGCCACCTTGTCCCGGTGCTCGCGGGTGACGAGCGGCCCCATCTCGGCGGACGGGTCCGTCCCCGGGCCCACCTTGATCCTCGGGAGCCGCTGCTCGATCGCCTTGACGATCGGGTCGTGGGCGCCGCCGACCGCGACGACCGTCGCGACCGCCATGCACCGCTCCCCGGACGAGCCGTAGGCGGCGGAGACCGCGGCGTCGGCCGCCATCTCGATGTCGGCGTCGGGGAGGACGATCATGTGGTTCTTCGCGCCGCCGAGCGCCTGGACCCGCTTCCCGTGCCTCGTCCCGGTCTCGTAGATGTAGCGGGCGATCGGCGTCGATCCGACGAAGCTGACCGCGGTGATGTCGGGGTGCTCGAGCAGCCGGTCCACCGCCACCTTGTCGCCGTTGATCACGTTGAAGACGCCGTCCGGGACGCCCGCCTCCTTCAGGAGCTCGGCGAGGAGGAGCGACGCGGAGGGATCCTTCTCCGACGGCTTGAGGACGAACGTGTTCCCGCACGCGATCGCCGTCCCGAACATCCACATCGGGACCATCGCCGGGAAGTTGAACGGCGTGATCCCGGCGACGACGCCGAGCGGCTGGCGGATCTGGAAGACGTCGACGCCGCCCGATGCCTGCTCGCTGAACCCGCCCTTCAGCATGTGCGGGATCCCGGTCGAGAACTCGAGGTTCTCGAGACCGCGCGCGAGCTCGCCGAGCGCGTCCGACGGGACCTTCCCGTGCTCGGCGGTGAGGAGCGCCGCGATCCGCTCGCGATTCTGGTCGACGAGGTTCCGGATCCGGAAGAGGATCTCCGTCCGCCGCGAGAGCGAGGTCGCACGCCACGCCGGGAACGCGGCCTTCGCCGCGGCGACCGCGCGATCGATCTCCTCGAGCGAGGCGAAGGCGACCTCGCGGGCGACCCGCCCGGTCGCGGGGTCGTAGACGGGCCCCTTCCGGCCGGAGGTGCCGGCGACGCGGGTGCCGCCGATCCAGTGGCCGACGACCTCGCCGGTCGTCGTCGTCCCGCTCGGCTTGGTGAGCGTCTCGGTCATCGTCGGGGGATCCTCCGGAACGTCTCGCGCTGGGTGCGCCGGTCGCAGGCGCTGCCGTGAGTCTACGCGTGGCGCGGCGGGGCCGGAAGTCCCCGCGACCGGGTAGCATCGAGCCGATGCTCTACCGCGCCGATCCGTGGCTCCACGTCATCGCCGGCTGCATGTCGTCCGGCAAGACGGACGAGCTCCTCCGGCTCCTCCGCCGGGCGGAGTTCGCACGGCGCCGCACGCTCCTCGTCCGGCCGGACATCGACGACCGGACGCCGCCCGACTATGCGGAGAGCCGGAGCAAGGCGCGCTACCCGTCGGTCGTCGTGCCGAAGGGCGAGCCGGCACGGATCCTCTCGCTCGCCCGGGAGAGCGACGCCGACCTCGTCGGGATCGAGGAGGCCGAGTTCTTCGACGATCGCGTCGTCGAGACCGTCCAGACGCTCCGCTCGTCGGGACGGCACGTGATCGCGACCGGACTGAACCTCGACTTCGCCGCGCGGCCGTTCGGCCCGATGCCGACGCTCCTCGCGCTCGCCGACGAGATCACGATGCTCACCGCGATCTGCGTCGTCTGCGGCGAGACCGCGACGAGGACGCAGCGACTCGTCGGCGGGCGGCCCGCGGCGATCGACGACCCGCTCATCGTCGTCGGCGGCTTCGACGCGACGACGGTGGAGACCTACGAGGCGCGCTGCATCCGCCACCACGAGATCGCCCCGCCGCGCGGCGCGATCGGCGACCCGGTCATCCGGTGAGCGGCGCGCCGCTCCCGCTCACCCAGTTCACGGGGCGGCCCGGCGCGATCGACCTGGCGTGGGGTCACCCCGACCCGTCGCTCCTCCCGGTCGGCGAGCTCGCGGCGGCGACCGACGAGACGCTCCGCCGGTACGGGAGCGACGCGCTCGCGTACGGCGCAGAGGCGGGACCCGGGCCGGTCCTCGAGGAGATCGCCGCGCGGCTCGGCGTCGTCGACCGCCGGGCGCCCGCCCTCGACGAACTCTGCCTCGTGCCGGGCGCGTCGCCGGGGCTCGACCAGGCGGCGACCCTCCTCACGGAGCCGGGCGACGTCGTCCTCGTCGAGGGGCCCACGTACCACTTCGCGCTCGGGATCCTCGCGGGCCACCCGGTCGAGATCCGGGCGGTCCCCGTCGACGGGGAAGGGCTCGTCGTCGAGGCGCTCGCCGAGCTCCTCGCGGGGATCCGGGCGGCCGGTCGCCGCGCCCGGCTCCTCTACACGATCCCCACGTTCCACAACCCGACCGGCGTCTCGCTCGCGCCGGACCGCCGCCGGGCGCTCGTCGACCTCGCGGCGGCGAACGGGCTCCTCCTCGTCGAGGACGACGTCTACCGGGAGCTCCCGTTCGACGGGCCGGCGCCCGACTCGCTCTGGAGCGACGCGCCGCCCGGGACGGTCGTCCGGCTCGGCTCGTTCGCGAAGTCGCTCGCCCCGGGGCTCCGCGTGGGCTACGTCACCGCGGACCGGACGATCGCCGCCCGCTTCGCCGGGCAGGGCTACCTCGCCTCCGGGGGCGCGCTCAGCCACCTCCCGGCGCTCGTCGTCGCCACGTACATGGCGGACGGCCGGTACGCCGCGAACGTCGAGCGGCTCCGCGTCGGCTACCGGGAGCGGCGGGACGCGCTCCTCGACGCGTTCGCGGCGGCGCTCCCCGCCGGATCGACGTGGACGCGCCCGGCCGGCGGCTACTTCGCGTGGGTGACGCTCCCCGAGGGCCGCGACGCGGGGGTCGCGCGGCGCGCGGTCGAGGCGGCGGGGAGCGGCTACCTCCCCGGGAGCGTCTTCTGCCGGCCGACCCTCCCCGGCGATCCGCCGCCGGGTCCGTTCACGGCCGTCGCCGGGCGGTCGTTCCGCGTCTCGTTCGCCCGCTGGTCGCCGACCGAGCTGCGGGAGTCGGCGGCGCGGCTCGGGCGGGGGCTCGCCGCGGCCTCGTGAGGCCGGGCCGGCCCGCCCGTCGCCCTCAGTCGTCCCGCCAGAGGTTCCCGTACGAGCCGACGAGCGGCCGCCCCTCGGCGAAGCGCGACGGGCGGAAGTCGTGGAGATCGGCGGTCGCGCTCGCTCCGTCGAGGATCAGCTCGGCCATGGCCGCGCCGATCGCCGGGGCCGTCTTGAAGCCCGTCCCCGAGAAGCCGCACGCGAGATAGAGGCCGTCGGGTCCGGCGCCGCCGAGGATCGCCCGCTGGTCCGGCGTGATCCCGTCCTGGCCGCCGTGCGCCGTCCGGAGGTCGCCCGCGGTCATCCACGGGAGGCGGGCACAGACCGCGTCGACCATCCGCTCGACGACGGCGCTCCCCGGTCCCTCGAGCGGTCGGTCGGGCGAGCCCCCGATCTCGTTCGCCCCCTCGAGCCCGACGAGGAGGAGCTCGCGCCCCTCGGGCCGGAAGTAGGCGCCGTTCGGGTCGTCGAGGACGATCGGGATGCCGCCGGCGGGGCGGGCCGCCGGGAGGCCGAAGTAGGCGGTGTGATGGCGCCACGGCCGGACGGGGATCTCGACGCCGGCGGTCGCGGCGAGCTCCGCCGACCATGCGCCGGCGACGGCGACGACGACCGGGGCGTCGATCGGCCCGGCGTCGGTCGCGACCCCGGCGACGCGATCGCCCGCGACGAGGATCCGCTCCGCGACCCGTCCCTGGACGACCCGCGCCCCGTGCCGCCGTGCGGCGGCGAGGAAGCCGGCGGCGGTCCCGCTCGGGTCCGCGTAGCCGGACGACGGCTCGTACGCCGCGGCGACGATCCCGTCGGTGGCGATCCCGGGGACGAGCGCCGCCACCTCGTCGGGTCCGACGACCCGCGAGTCGATCCCGATCCGGCGGTGGGTCTCGACGTTCGCCCGGAGCGCCGGGGCGAGCGCGGGCTCGACGAGCTGGAGGAAGCCCGTCCGGACGAAGCCCGGATCGCCCGACCCGACGTGCTCGTCCCATGCCGTGAAGTACGGGAAGGAGCGGTGGGCGAGGGTCGCCTCGCTCTCGAGGTCGTAGTGCATCCGGACGAAGCCGGACGAGCGGCCGGTGGCGCCGCTCGCGATCGCCCCCCGTTCGAGGACGAGGACGTCGGCGCCGCGCCGCGCGAGGTGGAACGCGAGGCTCGCCCCCTGGACGCCCGCCCCGACGACGACGATCCCTGCCCGCTCTCGCATGGAGGGATGATGCCGCAGCGGGGCGGGCCGGTGGCGCCCCGGGCCGGCGACGGCCCTAGCCGGCGCTCCCGAAGAGCGCCTCGACCGAGAGGTAGCGCTCGCCGGTGTCGTACGAGAAGGCGAGGATCCTCGCCCCGTCCGCGACCTGCGGGAGCAGCTGCGCGACGGCCGCGAGCGACGCGCCGGACGAGATCCCGACGAGGGTCCCCTCCTCGCGGGCCGAGCGGCGGGCGTACTCCATCGCGTCCTCCGGCGCCACCTGGAGGATCCCGTCCATCAGGTCGAGCCGCATGATCCCGGGGACGAAGCCGGGGCCGATCCCCTGGATCGGGTGCGGACCCTTCTGGCCGCCGGAGAGGACGGGCGAGAGCGTCGGCTCGACGGCGAAGACCTTGAGGTTCGGCCACTTGGGCTTCAGGACCTCGGCGAGCGCCGTGATGTGGCCGCCGGTCCCGACGCCGGTGACGATGTAGTCGAGCCCCTCGGGGAAGTCGCGCTCCACCTCGACGGCGGTCGTCCGGCGGTGGACCTCGACGTTCGCCGGGTTGTCGAACTGCATCGGCATCCAGCCGCCGGGCGTCTCCGCGACGAGCTCGCGCGCCTTCGCGATCGCGCCGCCCATCCCGCCCTCCTTCGGGGTGAGGACGAACTCGCCGCCGTAGGCGGCCATCAACTTCCGGCGCTCGATCGACATCGACTCCGGCATGACGAGGATCAGCTTGTAGCCCTTCACCGCCGCGGCGAGCGCGAGGCCGATCCCGGTGTTGCCCGAGGTCGGCTCGATGATGACGCCGCCCTTCTTGAGCTCGCCGCTCTTCTCGGCGGCCTCGATCATCGCGAGTCCGATCCGGTCCTTGATGGAGCCGCCCGGGTTGAAGCGCTCGTGCTTCGCCCAGACCTGGACGCGGGCCGGATAGAGCCGGTTGATCCGGACGACCGGGGTGTCGCCGATCGTCTCGAGGATGGAGTCGTAGCGCATCTCGTGAACCTCCTGTCGGGTACGGTTCGCCGCTCGGCGGCGGTCAGATGACGAAGTCGGGCTCCTCGAAGCCCTCCGCGGCGCGGCGGACCTTCAGCTGGCTGGAGTGGTAGACGATGGTGTGGGGCGGGACGCTCGAGGTGAGGAAGACGTTCCCGCCGACGATGCTGTCGTGGCCGACGACCGTCTCGCCGCCGAGGACGGTCGCCCCCGCGTAGACGACGACGCGGTCCTCCACGGTGGGATGGCGCTTGGTCCCCGCCGCGCGCTTCTCCACGGAGAGCGCCCCGAGCGTCACGCCCTGGTAGAGCTTCACCCCGTCGCCGATCACCGCCGTCTCGCCGACGACGACGCCGGTCCCGTGGTCGATGCAGAAGGCGCGGCCGATCGTCGCCCCCGGATGGATGTCGATCCCCGTCCGCGTGTGGGCGATCTCGGCGAGGAGCCGGGGGAGGATCGGGACGCCGAGCGCGTGGAGCTCGTGCGCCACGCGGTACGTCGCGACCGCGAGGAAGCCGGGGTAGGCGGCGATCACTTCGTCGATCCCCTCCGCGGCCGGGTCGCCGGCGACGATCGCCTCCGCGTCTGCGTGGAGCGCCTCGTGGAGCGCGGGGAGGCGCCGGCCGAACTCGGTCGCGATCGCCTCCGCCCGCTCGCGGGCGCCGTCGCGACCCGGGACGCCGACGAGCGGCATGACGAGGTCGCGGAGGTCGCGGCGCGCGAGCGCGAGCCGCGCCCCGATCTCGTCCGCGGTCGCGGCGTGCTCCTCGGAGAGCTGGGGGAAGAGGAGGCCGAGGAGGCCGTCGAGGAACGCGGCGACCTCGTGCTTCTGCGGGAGGACGACCGCCTCGAGCCGGCTGCGGGCGAGTTCCTCCGCGAACTCGTGCTCGCGGTCGTGGACGTCGCCCCGGGCCACCGCGCTACGCATCCGGCTGCTGGAGCCGGATCGGCGCTCCAGGGAGGAGCCGCTCCGAACGGCCGACGAGCCGGGCGAAGCGATCCGGGATCCACCAGCGGAGGAAGTACATCCGGCAGCCGACGCAGATCCCCGTCGTCGCGAGCAGGAGCTGGAGCGCCGCGACGACCCCGGCGAACGCCCAGCCGACGGTCGGCGCGCCGACGACGAAGGCGAGCGCGGCGGCGGCGAGCATCGTCGCGCCGAGCGCCTGGGCGAAGCGGGGCGGGTAGTCGTGCTCCGGCTCGAAGGGTCCGAGCGAGAGCGCCGCGCGGATCGTCCGCCACGGACGGGCGGGCAGGAAGTACCGGGTGCCGAAGGCGGCCGAGACGGCGAGGTTCACCCCGATCGCGACGGCGATCGCGGGAGCGTCGGCGAGGAACGCGGCGACGAGGAGCGTCGCGGAGACGCCAGCGCCGAAGCGCTGGGCTCGCGGATCGATGAAGCGCTCGCCCGGGGTCCGGGACGACCGGGTCGGGTCGGTGGCTCGGGTCCGGTCCGTGGCTGGGGTCTGGTAGGGCATCGTGAGGGTTCCTCCGTCAGGTCGCAGGGGCGCCAGGGGGCGCGGGGCGCTCGACGCGCGGGGCGCGACCGGGGCCGCGCCGTTCGGGGAGGCGAGGCCCGGGGGGAGGAGCCGCTCGGTGTGCTAGTGGACCACCGCGCACGCGCCTCTCGCCGGCACTCGCCGACGACACGAACAGGGCTCGCCCTGGAGGCTGCGGAGCTGCTGCGAGGTCATGTGGAGCATGGTAGCCGCTCCGGCCGATCCTGCCTACCGGTACGAGAGTCCCGTGCCGGCCTATCCTCCCCGTCATGATCGACCTCGCCGACTACGACGCGCTCAGCTTCGACTGCTACGGGACGCTCATCGACTGGGAGGCCGGGATCCTCGGCGTCCTCCGGCCGTGGGCGGATCGACACGCCGCCACCGGCGCGGCGGTCGCGGACGGGGCGCTCCTCGACGCCTTCGCGCGCCACGAGGCCCGGGAGGAGGCGGCCGACCCCGGCGCCCTCTACCCCGAGATCCTCCGGCGGACGATGCGCGCGCTCGCCCTCGACCTCGGGCTCCCGGCGAGCGACGCGGACGCCGACGCCCTCGGCCGCTCCGTCCCGGACTGGCCGGCCTTCCCCGACTCCCCCGCGGCGCTCGCGGCGCTCGCCGCGCGCTTCCGGCTCGTCATCCTCTCGAACGTCGATCGTCGCTCGTTCGCGGGGAGCAACACCCGGCTCGGCGTCACGTTCGACGCGATCGTGACGGCGGAGGACGTGGGCTCGTACAAGCCCGACCCGCGGAACTTCGCCGCGCTCCTCGAGACGGTCGAGGGGATGGGGACGCCGCGCGCCCGGCTCCTCCATGTCGCGCAGAGCCTCTTCCACGATCACGTCCCGGCGAAGGCGGCCGGCCTCCCGACGGTCTGGATCGACCGGCGCGGCACCGCGACCGGCTGGGGCGCGACCCCGCCGCCACCCGAGGCGGTCGCCCCGGATCGGCGCTACGCCACCCTCGCGGCGCTCGCCGACGCGGCGGTCGCGGAGGTCCCCGTCCGGCGCTGATCGCACGACGGATACGTCGAGGGCGGTCGACGTCTCCGTCGACCGCCCTCGTTCCCCCACGGACCGATCGCCCGGGATGCGGTTCCTGCCCTCCGCATCCGCTCCGGGTCCCCCGACCCGGCGCGATCCGATCCGCCGTGGGATCGACCCCGTCAGATCGACGGGATGACCCCGAGCAGCGCGAGGATCTCCTCGCGCGATGACTTCGTCCTCGTCTCCACGAGGCGGGCGATCCGGAGCGGATCGTCCTTCGCCCGGCGGAGCCGGTTCGGGTCGAGTCGCGGCCAGATCGCGAGCGCCCGTGCCGTGTAGGTGAGTCCCGTCGCCGGTCGTCCCGGTCCCGTCGCCATCGTCATCTCGTGTCCCCTCCGGTGGAGAGGAGGCTAGAGCGGAGCGGATTGCGGCGGAATCATCGGACGCTCACCGCGGGCTCACGGGACCATCTCAGTCGCCGGTCGGTCGCCGGGCGGCGGGCCGCCCGGGCGGGTCAGCGGCCGGCGGCGGCCCCGGACGGGACGTGGCGGTGGAAGGGGGTCGGCTCCGGCGCGAGCGGCTCGTTCCCGAGGATCAGGTCGGCCGCCTTCTCGGCGAGCATCATCACCGGCGCGTAGATGTTCCCGTTCGTCACGTAGCGCATCGCGGAGGCGTCGACGACCCGGAGCCCGTCCACGCCGTGGACCCGCATCGAGGCCGGGTGGACGACGGAGGTCTCGTCGGTCCCGAGCCGCGCCGTGCAGGAAGGGTGGAGCGCCGTCTCGCCGTCGCGTGCGACCCACGCGAGGATCTCCTCGTCGGACGCCACCGAGGGCCCGGGGGAGAGCTCGCCGCCGTTGAACGGGGCGAACGCCGGCTGGTTGAGGATGGAGCGGGCGACGCGGACCGCCTCGATCCACTCGCGCCGGTCCTGGTCGGTCGAGAGGTAGTTGAAGCGGAGCGCCGGCTTCGCCATCGGGTCGGTCGAGACGATCCGGACCGAGCCCCGCGCGTCCGAGTACATCGGACCGACGTGGACCTGGTAGCCGTGACCGCCGGACGGCTTCGAGCCGTCGTACCGGATCGCGAGCGGGAGGAAGTGGAACATGAGGTTCGGGTAGGCGACGTCGTCGTTGCTCCGGACGAACCCGCCGGCCTCGAAGTGGTTCGTCGCGCCGGGACCGGAGCGGAGGAAGAGCCACTGGGCGCCGATGAAGGGCCGTCGCCACGTCTCGAGCGCCGGCTGCATCGAGACCGGCAGGAGGCTCGCGTACTGGATGTAGACCTCGAGGTGGTCCTGGAGGTGCTCCCCGACCGCGGGCAGGTCGCGGACGACCCGGATCCCGAGCGGCTCGAGCAGGCTCGCCGCGCCGATCCCGGAGAGCTGGAGGAGCTGCGGCGTGTTGATCGCGCCGCCGGCGAGGATCACCTCGCCCCCGTGGATCGTCTCCTCGCCGCCGCGGTGGGCGACGGCGACCCCGACCGCCCGGCCCCCGTCCATGACGACGCGCGTCACGTGCGCCCGGGTCCGGACCTCGAGGTTCCGCCGGTGGCGGACCGGGTGGAGGTAGGCGCGGGCCGCGGAGAGGCGGCGGCCGCGGTGGACGTTCCGGTCGAAGGGGGCGAACCCTTCCTGCCGGAAGCCGTTCACGTCGTCGGTCAGCGGGTAGCCGGCCTGCCGGACCGCCTCGAAGAAGGCGCCGAAGAGCGGGCTCGACGCTGGCCCGCGCTCGAGGACGAGCGGCCCGTCGTGGCCGTGCCACGCGTCGTCCCGCGGCGCGGCGAGGCACGTCTCCATCCGCTTGAAGTACGGGAGGCAGTGGGCGTAGTCCCACGACTCCAGCCCGGGATCCGCCGCCCAGCGCTCGTAGTCGAGCGGGTTCCCCCGCTGGAAGATCATCCCGTTGATCGAGCTCGAGCCGCCGAGGACCTTGCCGCGCGCGTGGTAGATGCGGCGCCCGTTCATGTGGGGCTCCGGCTCCGACTCGTACCGCCAGTCGTAGAAGCGGCTCCCGATCGGGAAGGCGAGCGCCGCCGGCATGTGGATGAAGACGTCCCACGGCCAGTCCGACCGGCCGGCCTCGAGGACGAGGACGCGCGTCGACGGATCCGCGCTCAGCCGGTTCGCGAGGACGCAGCCGGCCGAACCGCCCCCGACGATGATGAAGTCGTACCGTCCGCCCATGACCGCCTCCGCGCCTGCCGCCCCGGTGCCCGCGGATGCTAGCAGCAGGGGGCGCCGGTAGACTTCCCGCGTGGCCCCCACCCCCCTCGAGACCCGGTCCCGCGACCTCGTCCGCCTCGCGGACGGGCGGTGGGACGTCGTCGTCGTCGGCGGGGGGATCACCGGCGTCGGGATCCTCCTCGACGCGGTCTCGCGCGGCCTCTCGGCGGCGCTCGTCGAGGCGGACGACATCGGCGCCGGGACCTCGAGCCGCTCGTCGCGCCTCATCCACGGCGGGATCCGCTACCTCGAGCAGTTCCAGCTGACGCTCGTCCGCGAGGCGCTCGCCGAGCGGTCCCGCCTCCTCGAGCTCGCCCCGCACCTCGTCCGGCTGGAGCCGCTCGTCTTCCCGCTCTACGGCCCGCCGGCCGTCACCCGGCTCTTCTACGGCGCCGGCGTCGCGATCTACGACCTCCTCGGCTCGGCGCGCCGGGCCGGCCCGGCCCGCCACCTCGGCCGTGGCGGCGCGCTCGAGCTCGCGCCGCCGCTCCGGCGCGACCGGCTCCGCGGCGCGATCGTCTACCACGACGCGGTCGAGGACGACGCCCGCTACACGCTCGCCGTCGCGCGCACGGCGATGGAGCGGGGCGCGCTCGCGGTCACGCGCGTCAGGGCGGAGGGGCCGCTCCTCGACGGCGACCGGATCGGCGGGATCCGGGCGCGGGACCTGCTCGGCGACACGACCTTCGAGGTCCGGGCCGGCCACGTGATCGACGCGACCGGCGTCTGGGCGGCGCGGGCGGACGGACCGTTCGGCGGCGCGACGCTCGTCCCGAGCCGGGGCGCCCACCTCGTCGTCCCGCGCGAGCGGATCCCGGTCCGCCACGGGATGACGCTCCGCGTCCCGGGCAAGGTCGCCTTCGTCGTCCCGTGGCCCGACTTCTGGATCATCGGGACGACCGACGTCCCCGACGACGGCCCGCCCGACCGACCGGCGGCGAGCGCCGGGGAGGTCCGCTTCCTCCTCGACATCGTGAACGCCTCGCTCGACGTCGACCTGACGGCGAGCGACGTCGTCGGCACGTACGCCGGGCTCAGGCCGCTCGTCGGCGAGGCGAAGGGCGGCTCGACCGTCACCGTGTCGCGCGAGCACCGGGTCCAGGTCGAGCCGTCCGGGCTCGTCCGGATCGGCGGCGGGAAGTACACGACCTACCGCCTGATGGCGCGCGACGCGGTCGACGCGGCCCTCGGGGACGGGCGGCGGGCGCGTCCGTCGCGGACCGCCGAGCTGCCGCTCCGCGGCGCGGCGGCGACGAACGACCTCGCGTCGCTCGGGCGCCGACTCGCGGTGGAGGCGGGGCTCCCCGAGGCGACGACGGCGCGGCTCGTCGGACGCCACGGGATGGAGGCCGCGGCGATCGTCGACCTCGGCAGGGAGCGGGGCCTCCTCTCGCCGCTCGTCCCGGGGCGCCCCTTCCTCGAGGCGGAGGTCGTCTGGGCGGCCCGCGAGGAGCTCGCCCTCTCGCTCGACGACCTCCTCGCCCGTCGCCTCCGCCTCGCGATGGAACTCCCCGATCGCGGCGCGGCGATCGCCGGACGGGCCGCGGCGCTCCTCGGCGGCGAGCTCGGCTGGGACGCCGCGCGGCAGGCGCGCGAGGTCGAGCGCTACCTCGAGGGCGCCCGGGCGGAGTACGACGTCCCGGCGGTCTGACCCCACCCGACCGCCCGCCTCCGCACCCGTCGGCCCCGTGCCGACCGTGCACCGGCCGGATGGTCACCCGTCGGGGGGTCCCATCTTTCCTATCGAACGCGCGCGGCTCGCTCCCTACGGTCTCGACGAGGTCGCCGGACGACCGGCGGCCGGACCGAAGCCGAGCAGAGACGCAGCGAGATGCATCGATCAGTCCGTCGCCGCACCCTCCACGTCGGGGCCGCCGTCCTCCTCACGATGATCGTCGTCGCGGGGATCCTCCCCGTGAACGCGTCGGCAGCGACCCGCGAGGGGGTCCTCGCCTCGCAGCTGACCGCTCTCGTGAACAAGGAGCGCTCCGGGCGCTCGCTCCGGACCCTGCGAGTCGACACGGGGCTCGTCTCCGTCGCCCGCTGGCGGAGCATCGACATGTCGAAGCGCGGCTACTTCGCACACCAGATCCCGCCGAGCGGCCGGCTCGTCTTCTCGGAGCTCGACCGGCGCGGCTACTGCTACACGGTCGCCGGCGAGAACATCGGCTGGAACCTCCGGCCCGACGCCGAGGCGGCGAAGGCGATCCACGCGATGTTCCTCGCCTCGCCGAAGCACCGGAAGATCGAGCTCGGGAACTGGACGTCGATCGGCATCGGCGTCTCGATCGCCCCCGACGGGAAGCGCTACTGGACGGTCCTCTTCTCGAAGCCCTGCTGAGGCCGCCGCGCCGGGGCTAGACTCGGCGCGATGGACGAACGGACCGCCGCGGCGGTGGCCGCGAACCGGCGCCTCTGGGACGCCTGGACGGCGATCAACCGCGCCTCCGCCTTCTACGACGTCGACTCGTTCCGGGACGGGCGCCGCCCGATCCGCCTCGAGACGCACGAGATCGAGGAGGTCGGGCCCGTCGACGGCCGGCGACTCCTCCACCTCCAGTGCCACTTCGGGCTCGACACCCTCTCGTGGGCTCGGCTCGGGGCGACCGTCACCGGCGTCGACTTCAGCGACGAGGCGATCGAGGCCGCCCGGGGCCTCGCGGCGGAGCTGGGGATCCCCGCGACCTTCGTCCGGTCGGAGCTCGAGTCGCTCCCCGCGGTCCTCGACGGGCGCTTCGACGTCGTCTACACGTCGCGCGGCGTCCTCGGCTGGCTCCCCGACCTCGAGGCGTGGGCGCGGGTCGCCGCGGGGTTCGTCCGTCCGGGCGGCTTCCTCTACGTCACGGAGATCCACCCCGTCGCGAACGTCTTCGAGAACGAGGGTGTCGGCCCGGGCGAGCTCCGGCTCGCCTACCCGTACTGGACGACCGACGCGCCGGTCTCGGTGGAGGTCCGCGGCTCGTACGCCGACCGCGACGCCCCCACCGACGGGCTCGTCGAGCACACGTGGGGCCACTCGCTCGGCGAGATCGTCACCGCCGTCGCGGCGGCGGGACTCCGGATCGACTTCCTCCACGAGTTCGACGCGCTCGACTGGGGGCTCGACTTCCTCGTCGCGGGGGCGGACGGGCGCTGGCGCCTCCCGCCGGGGGCGGCCGGCGAGCTGCCGCTCTCGTTCTCGCTCAAGGCGACGAAGCCGGGCTGAGCGCCGCGCGGCCGCGGGCCGGGGCGGTCAGGCGGACGGGAGTCCGAGGTCGCGGGCGACGAGCCGGGCGGCATGGCGCCCGGAGAGCATCACCATCGGGACGCCGCCACCCGGGTGGGTCGAGCCGCCGACGTAGTAGAGACCGCGGAGCTCGGGGTCGCGGTTCGGCGGCCGCTCGAAGGCGTTCATCGCCCGGCTCGAGCTCGGCCCGTAGAGCGCGCCGCGGAAGGCGCCGGTCCGCTCCGCGAGATCGGCCGGGGTGAGGTGGCGCTCGACGACGAGCGACGACTCGGGGAGGTCGAGGCCGAAGGACCGGATCCGCGCGAGGACGACGTCGCGGTACGCACCCCGACGGGCCTCGTCGCGCCAGTCGAACCCGTCGCCGAGCGGCGGGGCGTTGACGAGGACGAACCAGTTCTCGTGGCCCGGGGGGGCATGGTCGGGGTCGGTCCGGCAGGTGAGCGCGAGGTAGACGGTCGGGTCGGACGGCGGGAGGCCGCGACCGAGCTCCGCGAACTCGCGCGGATAGTCACCGCCGAAGAGGATCGTGTGGTGGGCGAGCGCGGGGTGCTCGCCGCGGACGCCGAGGAGGAGCGCGAACCCGGAGAGCGAGGGTTCGACGCCGACGAGCCGCGCGCGCCGCCGGCCGCCGATCGCGCCGTCGGGGAGGAGCCGGGTCGCGACGGTCGCCGGGTCGACGTTCGCCACGACCGCGTCCGCCGGGATCCGCTCGCCGCCCGCGAGGACGACGCCGGTCGCCCGACGGCCGGCGAGCTCGATCCGCTCGACCGGGCTCGCGGTCCGGAGCTCGACCCCGACGCGCTCGGCGAGCGCCGCGAGCGAGCGGGCGATCGCGTGGACGCCGCCGCGGGGATACCAGACCCCCTCGTTCAGCTCGACGTGGGCGATGACGCCGAGCGTCGACGGCGCCCGGTACGGGTCGGCGCCGACGTAGGTCGCGAAGCGGCCGAGGAGCTGGCGGAGCTCGGGCGACCGGACGTACCGGCGGATCGAGCCGTCGAGGGTCCGCCACGGCGCCATCGTCGCGAGCCGCCGCGGGGTGGCATGGACGAACGAGCGGATCGTCGGGGGCGGCCCGTAGACGAAGAGGGGGCCGGTCAGGTCGTGGAGCGCCCGGGCGTGATCGAGGAAGCGCCGGTAGCCGTCGACGTCGCGCGGCTCGATCGCGGCGATCGCCGCCGCGGTCCGCTCCAGGTCCGCGGAGAGGTCGAGCCGCGCCCCGTTCGGCCAGAGGTAGCGGGTGAGCGGCTCCACCGGGATGAGCTCCAGCTCGTCGTCGAGCCGGGCGCCGGCGGCGCTCCAGAGCTCCTCGAGGACGTGGCGCATCGTGACGACCGACGGCCCGGTGTCGAAGCGGAAGCCGGCCTCCCGATGCTCCCCCATCTTCCCGCCGACGGACGCCCCCGCCTCGAGGCACGTGACGCGCGCCCCGGCGCGGGCGAGCCGGATCGACGTCGCGAGGCCGCCGATCCCCGCGCCGACGACGACGATCCGCGGCCCGGATCCGGCGCCGCTCACCGGCGGCCCGCAGGCGCGACGCGCCCCTTCCAGCGGGGCCCGCCGCTCCGCGCCCACGACGCCGCGCGGAGGGCGACGAGCGTCATCGCGACGACCGAGACCGGCATGAGGAGCGCGTCGGCGGCCCGCTGGCGGGTCGCGGCGGCGGTGAGCGCGCGGACGGCGATCCCGGTCGCGGCGAGGGCGAGCGGCCAGACCGGCCACGAGCCGGCGAGCGACCCCGACGCGGGTGCGGCCGCCGGGAGCAGGGCGCCGGCCGCGAGCCAGATCCACGGCCCGATGAAGACGAGCCAATGGAAGAGGGTCGCGGCGGCGAGCGCGGCGAGCGAGCCACCGTAGCCGGCGAGGATGTTCTTGCCGAACCCGTCGCGCGCGGCGGCCCAGCCGCGGTACATCCGGCAGCCGACGAGCCCGGCGCCGTCGACCATCCGGAGCCGGCGTCCGCTCCGCTTCACCGCCCGGGCGAAGACGACGTCGTCGAGGACGGTCCCGGCGACCCGCTCGTGGCCGCCGATCGCCGCGTACGCCTCGCGGGTGAAGAGGAGGCACTGGCCGTTCGCCGCGGCCATGAGCGGCTGGGAGCTCCCGTTCGCGAGGAGCGCCGGGAGGTAGCCGAGGACCGCGAGCGCCATGAGGGGGACGGTGAGCCGCTCGCCCCACGTCACCGACTCCTGCGTGGGCCAGGCGGTGAGGAGGTCCGCCCGGGAGCGGCGCCGCTCGGCCTCGAGGGCGGCGAGCGCCCCCGGGGCCCACCGCGTGTCGGCGTCGGTGAAGAGGAGGAGCTCGCCGCGCGCCTCCGCCGCGAGCTGGTGGCACGCCCACGCCTTGCCGGCCCAGCCGTCGGGGAGCGGCGCCCCGGTGACGACGCGGAGCCGGCCGGCCGCGGGTGGGCCACCCGCCGCGACGGCGCCCGCATCGGCCGCGGCAGCCGCCTCCGCTGCCGCGCCACGGGCGACGTCGGCGGTCCCGTCGGTGGACCCGTCGTCGAGGACGATCACCTCGAGCGGCGGCGGGACCTGGCGGAGGAGGTCGGCGACGGTCGCCCCGATCGTCGCCGCCTCGTCGCGCGCCGGGATGAGGACGGAGATCGACGCGGCGCCGTCCGCGCTCACCCCCGCTGCCCGGTCGCCCGGGACGCCCTCCCCGGCGACCGCCGATCGGCGGAGTCGCGGGAACGTGGCGACGTTGAGGAGCGTGATCGCGAGGATCGTCGCGAGCGCGGCGGTGACGAAGATCGCCCAGGCGAGGGCGACCGCGTCGAGCGGACCGGCAGGGCTCACCCGGCCCGCCCCGCGCGCCTGAGGTGGATCCCCTGCCGGAGGTCGGCGGCGTATCGGCTCGCGACGATCGCCCCGATCCCGGCGGTCGCGGCGACGATCTCGGGTGCGGCGCCCGCGACGGCGAGCGTCCCGGTGACGACGGCGAGCGAGAGGACCGGGGCCCAGCCGTCCGGCCGAACCAGCTTGTAGAGGGCGACGAGCAGGAGCGGCATGAGGAGCGGACCGAGCGGGAGCGTCACCGGGATGAGGACGCCGAACGCGGTCGCCGTCCCCTTCCCGCCGCGCCCGCGGAGCCACGGGGTGCGGACGTGACCGGCGACCGGGGCGACGATCGCGAGCGCGAGGAGCGGACCGGTGAGCTCGAGCCGCTCGACGGCGATCGAGACGGGGACGATCCCCTTCGAGATGTCGAGGAAGGCGGCGAGGGCGCCCGCGCCGCGGCCGCCGGCGCGGCTGACGTTCGCCGCCCCGGGGTTCCCGTCGCCGACGCTCCGCGGGTCCACCCCCGCGACGAGCCGGCCCACGACGAGCGAGAACGGGATCGAGCCCGCGAGGAAGCCGACGGCGACGGCGACGAGCCCGGCGGCGACGGGGTCGCTCACCGCGTCCCCACCTCGGCCGCGCCGGGCGGCAGGGAGCCGGAGCGGAGCTCGGCGAGCCATGCCGCGACGAGGAAGGCGCCCATGACGACGCCGCCGGCGAGCGCGGGGCCGGCGAGGCCCCAGAAGACGACGAGCCCGACGATCTCGATCGCCCAGACGAGGCCGTAGAGGACAAGGAGCGGTCGGACCGGGAGGTCGGCGGGGCGCGCGGCCGCGGTGATCAGCGAGGCGACGATGATCCAGCCGGCGAAGTTGACGAGCGGGATCCCGAAGTAGGGACCCGGCTCGTCCCACGCCCAGACGCCCCAGTGGACCATCTGCGGATCGAGGAAGAGGTCCCATGCGGTGAGCGCGGTGGCCGAGAGGACGACGAACGCGGGGCCGCCCCAGCGCCCGGCGAGGGCCCGCCCGACCGCCCACGCGGAGGGCATGAGCATCAGCCACGCGAGCGGGAGGATGACCGGGACCCCGAGGAGCTGCGGCTGGAGGAAGGGGGTGTACTCGTACGGGCCGAACGGGAGGTCGGTCGCCGCCCCGACCGCCTCGGCGACGAAGGAGATGGCGAAGACCGGGACGAGGAGTCGGACGAGGCGCGCCGCCCCGACCGCACGCCCGACGAGGAGCATGACGACCGCCGCCTGGAGGAGGACCGTGACGAGGATCCAGGTGGCGAACCCGGCGCGACCCCCGACGGTCTCGATCGCCGGGGTGGCGAGCATCGCCCCGAGCCAGAGGAGGAGCGCGGGTGCGGCGAGCCCCCACGATCCGGCGCCGACGAGGGAGCCGGCGCGGGCGAGTCCGGGGATCGCCCGGAGGCGGGCGGTCACGCGGCGGTCCGCGCGGGGGCGGTCCCGTCCCTGAGGGAGGCGGCGAACTCGAGGACCGGTCCGTGGACCGCGGCGGGATCCGCGGCGCGCGCCCCGACGAGGTCGTGACCCGCATCGAGCTCCACGATCCCGACGGCGCGGCGGAAGGCGGCCACGAGCGTGCGGGTCCGCTCCGGGCGGACCACCTCGTCGCGGGTCCCCTGGACGACGAGGACGGGGAGGTCGAGGCGACGGACGGCATCGTGGGCCCGGATCGAGATCCGGAACAGCTCGGTGAAGGTCCCGATCGGGATCCGCGCCTCGCGGAGCGCGGCCTCCACGGCGGGGTCGTCGAGGTCGAGGCCGGGGAGGAAGGCGGCGATCCCCTGGCGGACGTCGGGCGCGGCGAGGTCGAGTCGCGCGAACGGGCGGGCGCCGGTCGGGAGGAAGGCCCGGACGAGGCCGGCGGCCGGCCACCAGCGGGGGCGCGGCCACCAGAAGGGGGCGATCAGCACGAGGCCGTCCGGCCGGAGGCGCTCCGCGGCGGCGAGCGAGAGAGCGCCGCCGAGCGAGTAGCCGACGAGCAGGAGCGGGCCGCCGGCGCCCCGGAGCGGCTCGCCGGCCTCGTGGACCGCATCGAGCCAGTCGCCGTGCGTCCGCTCCGTCAGCTCGCCGATCCCCTCCCCCATGCCGGGGAGGAGCGGCGCCCTGACGCGCCAGCCGGCGCCAGCGAGCGCCTCGCCGAGCGGGCGCATCTCCGCCGGGGTCCCGGCGAAGCCGTGGACGAGGAGCGCCGTCGGCGCGCCGGGGCCCGTCGAGCCCCCGTCGCCGCCCGGCCCGAGCTCGAACGGCCGGTGCTCCGGCCCGGCGAAGAGCGCGAGATCGCCGGGGAGGAACGGGGTCGCCGCGGGGACGAGCCGCGCGTGGACGAGGTCGAAGACGAGGAGGAAGCCGCCCTGGACGACGATCCCCCAGCCGGATCCGATCGTGAACGGGTCGCCGCCGGAGAAGGGTCCGGCGAGGGCGAGTCCGCCCGCGACGTAGAGGACGTCGAGGCCGCCGTTCAGGTAGAGGAGGCGACGGAGCTTCTTCGCGGCGGCAGCCGGCGCATCGGGGTCGCCGCGGCCCTTCCGGCGGTCGCGGGCCGCGCCGCGGAGGCCGCCGAGACCGATGGCGCCGTCGATCGCGCCCCAGACGAGCGCCTGCGCGCCGACGCCCCGCCAGAACGCGTCCCCCGCGAGAAGGAGCGCGATGCCGGCGGCGACGCTCGCGAGCGCCCAGACGATCAGGCGGCGACCCACGAGCTCGGCGAACTCCCAGACCATCGAACCTCCGCGGACGGGTCGACCTCGACGGGTCGCTCACCCCATATTCGCAGGAGGCGGGTCCGGGGGATGCCGGTGCCGCGATGCGCCGCTTCCGACGGTCGGGCGCCCCGACCCCCTTCCCATCGCCGCCGCCGCCACCTAGCATCACCGACGGATTACGCCCGGCGGGACCGGCTGGAGGGGCCGGTCCCGCTTTCCTTTTCCGGGCGGGACCTGACCCGGTCGGCGCTAGGGGGTCGGGAACCAGGCCGCCCAGGCGGCCGCCGCGAGCTTCCGCTGGCCCGCCGCCGACGGGTGGAAGTAGTCCCTCGTCGTCACGTCGGCGGCGACGAAGCCCGCGTCGTAGACGGCGTTCCCGTCGAAGGTGCAGCGCGGAGCGGCGGCGCAGAGCTCCGCGAGGACCGCGTTGTAGTCGACGACCCGCTGACGGACCGCCGCGCGGCGCTCGACGTCGGCGGCCTTCGTCGAGGTTGGGTTCGCGAGGAGCGACTGGCAGATCCGGAACGTCGACCAGACGGAGCGGGCGGTCCGGCTCCCCTTGAAGAGCTGCCAGAGGAGGTAGACGTCCGGCACGCTCGCGACGAGGACGTGGGTCGAATCCGCGGCGATCGCGTCGAGCGTCGCGGCGAAGCGGGTCCGGAAGTCGGCGACGCTCGTCATCGACGAGACGCTCGAGGTGCAGACGTCGTTCCCGCCGATCAGGACGGTGACCGCGGCGACGTCGCGTCCCGCGACCGTGGCCATCTGGCCCGGGAGGTCCGCGACCTTCGCGCCGCTCCGGCCGTCGTTGTACCTGGGGATCGTCGACCCGACGGCCGCGGAGGCGCGGTCCGCGACGCTCTCGAGCGTCGCTCCCGTCCCGGTCGCCCATGAGCCGGCCGGGTAGTCGACGTACGGGAGCGGGCCGGTGTTGAACGCTCGCGTGATCGAGTCGCCGGTCGCGGCGAGCGAGGTGATCGAGGCGGGCGTCAGCGTCCCGGCGGCGCCGGCTGCGGGCGCGAGCCCGACGAGCGCCGCGAGGGCGAGGATCGCGGGGAGCGTGCGGAGCGCGCGACGGGCGCGCGCGGGGGCGGCTGGGGTCCGAGTCGTCATCTCACGTCCGTGCTTCCGTTCGGGGCGGAGGGCATCGTCACCGATGCGCCCCGGCCCGGCAAGGGCACCGGACCCGGCGCGACCGCCCCCGACCGACGTCCTACGACTCCGCCGGCTCCGGAGTCCGGTGCGCGGCCGCCTCGCCCTTCCGGACCACCCGGATCGACGCGACGATCGAGATCGCGAGGATCGCGACGATCACCCCGAGCGAGAGGGCGACCGGCATCTTCCAGACGTCGGAGATGAGGATCTTCACGCCGGCGAAGACGAGGAGCGCCGCGAGCCCCTGCTTCAGGTAGACGAAGCGGTCGATCATCCCGGCGAGGAGGAAGTAGAGCGACCGGAGCCCGAGGATCGCGAACATGTTGGAGCTGAAGACGATGAACGGGTCGGTCGTGATCGCGAAGATCGCGGGGATCGAGTCGATCGCGAACATCACGTCGGTCGCCTCGACGACGACGAGGACGGCGAAGAGCGGCGTCGCGACGAGCCGGCCCGCCTGGCGGATGAAGAAGCGCTGGCCGTGGTACTCGTCCGTCACCGGCATCACGCGCCGCAGGAGCCGGAGGACGACGTTCCGCTCCGGGTCCACCCCGTGGCCCTTCGAGCGCCACATCCGGACGCCGGTGAGGAGCAGGAGGATCCCGAAGCCGTAGATGAGGAAGTGGAACGACTCGAGGAGCGCCGTCCCGGCGCCGATGAAGATCGCCCGGAAGACGATCGCCCCGACGACACCCCAGAAGAGGATCCGGTGCTGGTACTTCGCGGGGACCGCGAAGTAGGAGAAGAGCATCGCGAAGAGGAAGACGTTGTCCATCGAGAGGCTCTTCTCGATGAGGTAGCCGGCGAGGTACTCGCCGCCCGCCTGGGTCCCGCGGGCGACGAAGACGTACGCACCGAACCCGAGGCCGAGGGCGATCCAGACGACGCTCCAGATCGCGGCCTCGCGGAGCGAGACCTCGTGGGCGTCCCGGTGGAAGACGAACAGGTCGAGCGCGAGCATCCCGATGACGAGGACGCCGAGGACGACGAGGGGCGTGAGCTCCGGTGACACGAGCGATCGACCTCCAGGCTGGCGAGGGACAGCCCGGCGGTCTCCCCCAGCCGCTGCTGCGGCCGGTGACGGCGGGTCCTGCACGGACCGTATTGACGCCGCCACCTGTCGGGGTACTCCCCGTCGGATGCCTCGACGCTACCCGAGGTCCGGCGGAGCGTCAAGCGAGCGCGGTCACCCCTTCAGCAGGTCCTTCATCTGGTTCGCGATGATCGCCGTCGCCCGCTCGGGCATCAACCGGTAGAGCTTGTCCATCAGGCTCGCATCGCCGAGGACGACGCGGTAGGCCTTCCGCTCCATCCCGGCGACGATCGCGCTGGCCGACTCCTCCGCCGTGAGGAGCTTCCGCTGGCGGCTCCCGGCGGCCGCGGCGAGGGCGGAGACGTCGATCCCGGAGTTCTCCGCGATGTTCGTCCGCGTCGAGCCCTGGAGGACGACCGTCACGCCGACCTTGGTCCCGGCCATCTCCGCCCAGAGCCCCTCGGTGAGGAGCTTCACCGCCGCCTTCGAGGCGCCGTAGACGGTCTGGCCGGGGACGGGGAGGAAGCCGCCCATGCTGGAGACGTTCACGACGTGCGCCTCGGGACGGGCCGCGAGGTGCGGGAGGAAGGACTTCGTCATGTAGAGGACGCCGAGCCAGTTCACCGCGAAGACCCGCTCGATCGTCGCGTAGTCGAGCGCGGCGAGCTTCACGAACGGCTGGATGATCCCCGCGCAGTTGATGACGCCGTCGACGGCGCCGAACCGCGCGATCACCGCGTCGGGGAGCGCCTCGACTGCGGCCCGGTCGGCGACGCTCAGGACGAACGGCGCGATCGAGGCGCCGGCGCCCGCGAGCTCGACGGTCTCGGCGAGGGTCCGCTCGTTGAGGTCGACCGCGGCGACCGTCGCGCCGCGCCGGATCAGCTCGAGCGCGAGCGCGCGGCCGATCCCGCTCCCCGCGCCCGTGACGACGACGACCTTGCCCTTCGCCTTCATCGAAGCCTCCTCTCGTGCGCTCCGCCCGTCGTCCCGATGCTAGCCGGGAACGGCCGCCGACCGGGAGGGCCGTTCGGCGGGTGGGAGGCGGGACGGTCGCCGCAGGATCGCCTCGGCGAGCTCGAGCGTCCGGCGCGGCAGCTCCTCGAACGAGGCGACCTGGACGAGCCGCCCGCCGCCGAGGGCCGCGACGTCCGCCGCCGCCTGGCGGACCGGGTTGATCCAGACGCCCTTCGGCATCCGGTCGCCCGCGGTGCGGAGGAAGTGGAGGCCGCGGAAGCCGCCGGCGAGCGGCCGCGGGTCCGGGCCGTACGTGTAGAGGCCGTCGGAGACGACGACCGCGATCCCCCGCGGGTCGCGCCGCGCCGCCAGCCGGCGCTCGCCGAGCGCGAGGGCGGCATGGAGGTTCGTCCGGCCGCCGCACGAACGGGCGAGGAGCCGCCGGACCGCCTCCGCGGGCGGCACCCGCTCCCCGAGGCGCACGAGCTCATGGGCGTCGTCGTCGAAGGCGATCACCCCGAGATCCCCCGGCGGGACCTTCAGCGCGAGGACGGCGGCCGCGACGGACGCGAGCGCCATCGGCTCGCCGCCCATGCTCCCCGAGGTGTCGACCATGAGGAGGACGCTGCGGCGCTCCTCCGCCCGCCGCTCCACGACCCAGTCCGCCGCCGCCGGGAACGGCTTGCCGGCGGCGTTCTCGAGCGTCGCGCCGACGTCGAGCTCGCCGGTCGCGCCGCTCGCGAGCGGCGCCCGCACGACCCGCGTCCGCCCCCGGAGCGGACCCGCGAGGTCGGTCGCGCGTCGGAGCACCTCGGCGACCGCGAGCCGCTCGGCCCGGGCCCGCGCGTCCGGCCCGGCGTAGCGGAGCCGGCCGTCGGTGAGCGCGGCGGCGAGGAGCCAGGCGTCCGGGGCGCCGTCGACGATCGTCGTGGCCGACGGCTGGGCGTCCGCGGGCCGGCGGCGCGGCCGGACGAGCGACGCGAGGACCTTGTCGAGCGCCACCTCGAGCGCGGCGCGGTCCGCCGCCGGCCCGGCCGCCTCGTCCGTTCCCGCGGGCGCGTCGGCGTCGTTCCCGTCGCGACCGTCCCGCGCCTCGCGGTCGCCCTCGCGCGGTGGCGCTCGCTGCTCCCCGTCGGCGGCGCCGAGCGCGCTCTCCACGAGCTCGTCGAGGACCGTCTCGAAGGTCGTGCCCGCCTCGTCGCGCAGCTCGATCCGGGTCCGGAGGGCCGCGGCGGCGGCGCGCCGGAAGGCCGTGCGGTCGAGCGGGCCGCCCCCGAGGCCGGCGACGATCTCCACCGTCGCGATCGCGCCCCGGACGGAGGCGCCCTTCCGGACCCGCGCGTGCTCGCGGGTGGCGCGGACGAGCCGGACGGCCGCCGCGACGAGCGCCGGGTCGGGCTCACCGGCCCCGGCGAGCGTCGCCTCCGCGGCGACGATCGCCGTCTCCTCGGCGACGGACTGGTAGGCGAGGCCGAGATGCTCGAAGCGATCGCGGAGCGCCTCCGAGAGGTGGCCGGTCGCGACGTACTCGACGGGGTTCTGCGTCGCGACCACCTGGAAGCCGGGCTGCGCCACGATCTCGCCGAGGTGCGGGACGCCGATCCGTCGCTCGTCGAGCGCCGGGAGGAGGACGTTCTGGACCGTCTCCGGCATCCGGTTCAGTTCGTTGATGAAGAGGACCGCGCCGGTCCGCATCGCCTCGACGAGCGGGCCCGCCGTGAAGCTCTCCTCCCCGAAGCCCGCGGAGAGGACGAGGGGCGGGTCGAACCAGCCGGTGAGCTTCGCCTCGGAGTAGCGGTCGTCGCCGTCGACCCGGATCGTCCGCCGGCCGAGGTGCTCGCAGACGGCGAGCGCGATCGTCGTCTTCCCGACGCCGACGGGACCCTCGAGGAGGAGGTGGCGACCCGTGGCGAGGACCGCGAGGGCGAGCGCGAGCTCGTCCTCCCGCCCCACGATCCCGTGGCGACGCTGGATCTCGCGGATGGCGTCCGGGGTCGTCATCGCCCGCATGGTACGGCTCCGCGGGAGGGCCGGCGACGGGTACCCTTCCGGCGTGACGAACATCCTTCAGCGGCTCCCGGTGGGCGAGCGGGTCGGGATCGCGTTCTCGGGCGGTCTCGACACGAGCGCGGCGCTCCACTGGATGCGCGCGAAGGGCGCGATCCCGTACGCGTACACCGCCCACCTCGGCCAGCCCGACGAGGCCGACTACGAGTCGATCCCCCGCAAGGCGCTCGAGTACGGGGCGGAGAAGGCGCGCCTGATCGAATGCCGCCCCCAGCTCGTCGCCGAGGGGATCGCGGCGCTCCAGTCGGGCGCGTTCCACATCTCGACCGCCGGCCAGACCTACTTCAACACGACGCCGCTCGGCCGGGCCGTGACCGGGACGATGCTCGTCACCGCGATGCACGAGGACGGGGTCGACATCTGGGGCGACGGGAGCACGTACAAGGGGAACGACATCGAGCGGTTCCACCGCTACGGGCTCCTCGTCAACCCCCGGCTCCGGATCTACAAGCCGTGGCTCGACCAGGCCTTCATCGACGAGCTGGGCGGGCGCGCGGAGATGTCCGCCTACCTCGAGGGCGCCGGGCTCGAGTACCACATGAGCGCGGACAAGGCCTACTCCACCGATTCGAACATCCTCGGTGCCACGCACGAGGCGAAGGACCTGGAGTTCCTGGACAAGGGCGTGACGATCGTCCACCCGATCATGGGGGTCGCCTCCTGGCGGCCCGAGGTCCCGGTCCCGGCGGAGACGGTGAGCGTCCGCTTCGAGGAGGGGGAGCCGGTCGCGCTGAACGGGGCGACCTTCGCGAGCCAGCTCGCG
>JBJOLT010000048.1:0-21959 GCA_046045415.1 Chloroflexota bacterium
GCCGACGAGACGCCGACCCTCGTCTTCGACGAGGTCGACACCGGGATCGGCGGCCGGAGCGCCGAGCCGGTCGGCCGCTCCCTCTGGTCGCTCGCGCGGCGCCACCAGGTCCTCTGCGTCACGCACCTCCCGCAGATCGCGGCCTTCGCCGACGCCCACTTCCGGATCTCGAAGACGGAGCGGGACGGGCGGACCGTGACGGAGGTCGTCCGGCTCGACGACGGCGAGCGGATCGAGGAGCTCGCGGCGATGCTCGGGGGGCCGGGCGGCGGGGACGGAGCGCTCGCCGCGGCGCGCGATCTCGTGACGCGTGCGGCGGCGGCGCGGGCGGCGACGACCTGAGCGGCCGTCGGCCGGCGGCGGGTCCCGTCGCCCCGGCTCGACTGCGGGAGGCGATCGACGCGTTCCTCGCGTACCTCGACGTCGAGCGCGGGCTGTCGCGCGCCACGATCGCGGCCTACCGCTCCGATCTCCTCGACTTCGCGCGCGGCGCCGGTCCGGAGTGGGAGAGCGGCCCGGACGCGGCCGTGGCGCACCTCCGGCAGCGCTCGGCGGCGGGGGGCGAGCGGTTCGCCCGACGCGCGGGGGCGCCTGCGGGTCGCGCGACGGGCGGGCGAGCCCCGCTCCGTGCGACGAGCCTCCGACGGCGTGCGGCGGCGATCCGCGGGTTCTACCGGTTCGCGTTCGGCGAGGGGCTGATCGCGACCGACGTCGCCGCCCGGCTCGACCTCCCGCGGCAGACGCGCTACCTGCCGGAGACGCTCACGGTCGACGAGGTGGAGCGGCTCCTCGAGGCGGCCGGCCCGGGCGAAGGGGTCGCGTCCGGGGAGCGGACGGATCCCGCCGGCCTCGAGCTCGCCCGATCGCTCCGTGACCGGGCGCTCCTCGAGCTCCTCTACGCGGCCGGGCTCCGGATCAGCGAGGCGCTCGGGCTAGATCTCGAGGACCTCAGCCGCGAGGGCGGCTTCGTCCGGGTCGTGGGGAAGGGGGACAAGGAGCGGCTCGTCCCCGTCGGCGAGGTGGCGCTCGAGTGGCTCGATCGCTATCTCCGCGACGTCCGCGGACCGTGGTCGCTCCGCGACACCGGCGGGGCGCCGCGGGGCGGTCCGGTCTTCCTCACCGAACGCGGCCGGCGTCTCGCGCGCCAGCAGGCATGGACGACGGTGCGGCGCGCCGCGGCGAGGGCGGGGATCGGCGACCGGGTCACCCCGCACACGCTCCGTCACTGCTTCGCGACCCACCTCCTCGAGGGCGGGGCGGACCTCCGGATCGTCCAGGAGCTCCTCGGCCACGCGAGCATCAGCACGACCCAGCTCTACACGCACCTGTCCGGTCCGCGGATCCGCGCCGTCTACGCCGCGGCCCATCCGCGCGCCTAGTCGCCGCGGCCGGTAGCATGGCGTCGCCGGTCCGAACCCGCCCCGAGGTCCCGACGTGTCCGAGTCGCTCGTCCCGCAGCTGCTCCTCGTCGCCTTCTTCCTCCTCGTCGGCTTCCCCGTCCACGAGTTCGCGCACGCGTTCGTCGCCTACCGGCTCGGCGACGGGACGGCGAAGCTGTTCGGGCGGCTCACCCTCAACCCGATCGCCCACTTCGACCCGCTCGGCGCGCTCATGCTCGCGATCTCGGCGCTCAGCGGGACCGGCTTCCTCTTCGGCTGGGCCAAGCCGACGCCCGTCAACCCGGCGAACCTCCGGGATCGCCGGAACGGCGAGGTGGCGGTGGCGCTCGCAGGACCGCTCTCGAACCTCCTCATGGCGGCCGTCGGCGCCCTCGTCTACCGGCTCGTGGCGGCGGGCCCGGCGATCCCCGACCAGGTCGCGATCCTCCTCTTCCTCTTCGTCGTCTTCAACGTCGGCCTCGCGGTCATCAACCTGATCCCGATCCCGCCGCTCGACGGCGCCGCGCTCCTCTTTCGCTTCCTCCCGTACGAGACGGCGTGGCGGATCCGGCCGCTCCTCGCGCAGTGGGGGATCGCGATCCTCCTCGTGATCGTCCTGCTCGGCGGGCCCGTGATCCAGTTCGTCATGGGGGTGGTCACCTCGCTGCTCCTCGGGGTCTTCTGACCGATGGACGGGGTGGCGACGGACGACGTGCGCCGGCGGCCCGGGCGACCGGGCTGGTGGGCCGCCAAGGCCCGGCAGACCTGGCGGCACCTGACGGGGCGGGTGACCCCTGCCGAGCGGGCGGCGCTCGAGGCATGGCTCTCGCCACGCCAGCTCGCCCTTTTCGACGCGATGCATCGGGCTGACCGCCGACACGGACTCGACGTCGTGGCGACGCTGCGGTCGAACGGCGTCGCCGACCGGGACCTCCTGCTCGCCGGCCTCCTCCACGACGCGGGGAAGGGCGACACCGGGCTCCTCCCGCGGATCGTCTGGTCGCTCGGCGAGGCGCTCGGCGACCCCGTCGTCCGGCTCGCGGCGCGGTCGCGGTCGCTCGGTCCGGCGCTCGGGCGGCTGCGCCGTCACGCGGAGCGCTCGGCGGAGCTCGCCGAGGGGGCGGGGTGCCCGCGGCGGACGGTCGCGTTGATCCGCGAGCAGGCCGCGCCGCGCGATCCGGTCGCCGGGCGGCTCCTCCTCGCCGCGGACGAGGCGAACTGATGGGGGCCGGGTCCCGATGAGCCCCGAACAGGTCGCGGTGGCGCCCGTCCCGGCCCCGACGGTCAGCTTCGCCGACGGCCGCCGGCCCGAGGGTGCGACGCACGTCTCCGTCGGCGAGTTCGACGGCCCGCTCGGGCTCCTGCTCTCGCTCATCGAGGCCCGGCGGCTCGACATCCTCACCGTCCCGCTCGGAGCGCTCGCCGGCGCCTACCTCGAGGCGCTCGCGTCGCTCGAGTCGGACCGTCTCGGCAATGTCGCGAGCTTCGTCGCGATCGCGAGCCAGCTGATCCTCATCAAGAGCCGGGCGATCCTGCCGCGGCGGGCGCCGGAGCCCGGCGCGGACCCGGAGGACGAGGGCGTCGACCCGGAGGAGGAGCTGCGACGACGACTCCTCCTCTACCGCGCCTACCGCGACGCCGGTCTCGCCCTCGCGGCCGGCGCGCTCGAGCGCCACGGGCTATTCCGGCGCGAGCCGGGGGTCGCCGGAGCGGCGGCGCTCGCGTCCGCGACCCCGGTGGCGCTCGCCCCGCTCGATCCCGCCCTCCTGCCGCGCGCGCTCGCGGGGATCATCCGGCTCGCACCGCCCGTCGAGCTGCTCCCGGAGACGCTGCCGCGGACGATCACGATCGGCGAGCGTGCGGACGCGATCCGCGACGCACTCGTCGGGGCGCCGAGGGTCGTCCTCCAGGAGCTCCTCGCCGGGGTCCGCGACCGCGTCGTCGTCGCGATCACCTTCCTCGCGATGCTCGAGCTGATGAAGCGGCGCGAGATCGTGGTGGAGCAGGCGGAGCCGTGGGGGCCGATCGTCGCGAGGGCCGCGACGGCGGGCGAGCGCGCCGGGGCGCCGGCCGTCGACGAGCCGATCGACGAGACGCTCGAGGACTTCGCATGACCGAGGAGCGGACCGCGAGGGTCGCCGCGGACGAGACGGACGCCGCGGACGAGACGCTGCCGGACCGGACCGTGCCGGACGCGCCGGCGGACGCGCCGCCCCCGGGCGAGCTCACCGAGGCGCAGCTCGAGGCACTCCTCTTCATCGCGGAACGGCCGCTGACCCGCCGCGAGATCGCCGCCGCCGCCGGGGTGGAACGCGGCGTCGTCGACGGGCTCCTCGGCGACCTCGAGGTCTCGCTCGCCGCGCGGGGCATCAGGCTCGCGACCTCGGGGGATCGGGTCGAGCTCGTGACGGCGCCCGAGGCGGGGCGGCTGATCGCGAGGTACGTCGGCGCCGAGGCGGTCCGGCTCACGCCCGCGGCGCTCGAGACGCTCGCGATCGTCGCCTACCGCCAGCCGGTCACCCGCGGGACGATCGAGCGGGTCCGCGGGGTGGATTCGGAGTACTCGCTGCGGGCGCTGCTCCACCGCCGGCTCGTCGTGGAGCTCGGCCGCTCCGAGGCGCCCGGTCGCCCCTTCCTCTACGGGACCGGCTTCGAGTTCCTCGAGCGGTTCGGTCTGACGAGCCTCGAGGAGCTGCCGCCGCTCGAGGCGGAGGTCGCCGCACGACTCGCCGAGGAGGGTGGCGACGAGAGTGGCGACGGCATCGGCGACGACGGCGGCGGCGGCGGCGTGACGGTCGGGTCCGGCGAGACGGACGGCGAACCCGCATCGTGACGGCGGAGCGCCTCCAGAAGGTCCTCGCGGCGGCCGGGATCGCGTCGAGGCGCGGTGCCGAGGCGCTGATCGAGGCAGGGCGGGTGACGATCGACGGACGGGTGGCGGCGGTCGGTGAGCAGGTGGACCCGGCGAGCGTCAGCATCGCGGTCGACGGCCGGCCGATCGCGTCGGGTGCGCCGCCGGTCTACGTCGCGCTCCACAAGCCGCTCGGCGTCACCTCGACGGTCCGGGACCGCCATGCCGAGCGGACGGTCGTCGAGCTCGTCCCGCGCGAGCTCGTCCGACGCGCCGGCCGGCTCTACCCGGTGGGGCGGCTCGATCGCGACTCCGAGGGGCTCATCCTCCTCACGAACGACGGGGCGTGGACGGAGCGGCTCCTCCATCCCAGCCACGAGGTCGAGCGCGAGTACGCCGCCGGGATCTCGCGACCGCTCACCCCGGCCGAGGGGGCGACGCTCGAGGCCGGGATCGAGCTCGACGAGGGGCTCGGGCGGCTCCTCCATCTTCGTCCGATGACGGCGACCGAGGTGGCGGGGCTCACGGCCCTCATCGAGCCGCCGCCCGTCGGGCTCGTCTGGTACCGGATGACGCTCGCCCAGGGCTGGAAGCGGCAGATCCGGCGGATGTTCGCCGCGATCGGGATCCCGGTCTCCCGGCTCGTCCGCGTCCGGATCGGGACGCTGCGGATCGGCGACCTCCGCGCCGGAGCGTCGCGGACCCTCTCCGGCAGGGAGGCGGCGACCCTCGTCGACGCATCCGAGCGGCGCGGGGCGCGCGGATGAGCGAGGCCGGTGCGCTCCCCTCGGGCACGCGACGGCTCGTCATCGCGGTCGACGGGCCGGGATCGAGCGGCAAGAGCAGCGTCGGGGTGCGGGTCGCGGCCGCGCTCGGGTATCGGTTCTGCGACACGGGACTCCTCTACCGCGCCGTCACGTGGCTCGCGACGAGCGAGGGGGTCGCGGTCGACGACGAGGCGGCGGTCGCCGCGCTCGTGCCGAGGATCGGGCTCGAGGACGACGGGAGCGGCGCGCTCGCGACGATCGTCGTCGACGGCACGGCCGTCGGGGAAGGGGTCGCGTCCGCCGCCGTGGACGCCGCCGTCTCCGGCTACGCCGCGCTCCCCGCGGTCCGCGACGCGCTGCTCCAGCGCCAGCGGGAGCTCGCGCGGCACGGCGGGATCGTCATGGCGGGCCGCGACATCGGGACCGTCGTCCTTCCGGACGCGGACCTCAAGGTATTCCTCGACGCGTCGGTCGGGGAGCGGGCGGCCCGGCGGGCGCGCCAGCGTGGCCTCGACCCGGCGTCGACCGAGGGACGGCGGATCCTCGACGAGCTCCGCCTGCGGGACGAGCTCGACTCGACGAGACCCGTCGCGCCGCTCCGGGCGGCGCCGGACGCGGTCCACGTCGCGACGGACGGACTCGGCGAGGATGCGGTCGTCGATCGCGTCCTCGAGCTCGCCCGCGAGGTGGCGACGTCCCACCGGCGGTCGTCCGCGGAGCGTGCCCGTCGGCGCGGCGAGGGACGGCGGCTCTCCGACCGGCGGCCGCTCTTCGTCCGCCTCACGCACCTCGTCGGGCTCGTCGTCGCGCGCCTCCTCACCCGCGCGACGGTCGAGGGCCTCGACCGGCCCGACCTCCCGCGGACCGGGCCGCTCATCGTGACGGTGAACCACCTCTCGAACAGCGACCCGATCCTCATCGGCCCGTGGCTGGGCCCCGCCCTCGGCCGCCAGCTCCACTGGGTGGGGAAGGAGGAGCTGCTCCGGATCCCGCTCATCGGATGGGCGATCGCGGAGAACGGCGTGATCGGGATCCGTCGCGGCGAGGGCGACATCGAGGCGTTCCGCCTCGCGAAGCGGGTACTCGACGAGGGGCACGTGCTCGTCATCTTCCCCGAGGGGACCCGGAGCCGGACCGGCGGACTCGGCCGGGCGAAGGCGGGGGTGGGGCTCCTCGCCGTCCGGACGGGGGCGCCGATCCTTCCGGTCGCGCTTACCGGGACCGAGCGCCTCTGGCCCCGCGGCGGGCTGCCGCGACCCGGCGCCCGGATCTCGATGCGGGTCGGCGCGCCGTACCGTCTCGCGCCGTCCGGCGGCTCCGACCGGCGCCGCGCGCAGGAGGAGGCGACCGAGACGATCATGCGCCGGATCGCGGAGCTGCTCCCCCCGTCGTACCGCGGCGCCTACGCGGACGGCGCCGGTCAGGAGGACCCCGCGGCCCCCGTGCGATAATCGACGCCGATGGGAAGCGTGCGGGAAGTGACGATCGCGAAGCGGACCGGCTTCTGCTACGGCGTTCGCGAGGCGCTTGACACGGCGAAGGAGTCCGCGGCGGCCGGCCGGACGACGCGGACGCTCGGCCACGTCGTCCACAACGAGGGCGTGATCGGCGGGCTCCGCTCGCTCGGGGTGGAGACGGTCGAGTCCCTGGAGGATGTCGAGCGCGGCGGGACCGTCGTCATCCGGGCGCACGGCGTCCGCCCCGACGTCCTCGAGCAGGCGCGGGTCCGCGACCTCGACGTCATCGACGGGACGTGCACCTGGGTGATCGCCGAGCAGAAGGAGCTCGCGGCCCTCGTCGCGGAGGGCTACACGATCGTCCTCCTCGGCACGCCGAACCATCCGGAGGTGATCGGCCTCCTCGGGTTCGCCCCCGACGCGATCGTCGTCGACGAGGAGGACGAGTGGGACCGGGTCCCGCGCAAGAAGCGGATGGCCCTCATCAGCCAGAGCACGCAGCCGCCCTGGAAGTTCGAGAAGCTCGCCGCGTTCATGGTCGGCCGGAGCCACGAGCTGAAGATCGTGAACACGGTCTGCCCGGTGACGATCCGCCGCCAGCAGGACACGATGGAGGCGGCCGCCGGCGTCGACATGATGGTCGTGGTCGGCGGGCGGAGCAGCGCGAACACGAAGGAGCTGACCCGCCTCGTCTCCCTCGCGGGGACGCCCGTCCTCCAGATCAGCGCGGTCGCGGAGCTCACCGATCCGGCGCCGTTCGAGGGTCGTCGCGTCGTCGGGGTGACCGGGGGGACCTCGACGCCGATCGAGGACCTCGAGGTGGTCGCCGCGCGGATCCTCGAGCTCGCCGGGACCGACGAGGCACGGGCCCGGGCCCGGGAGCTCGCGCGCGAGGCGCTGACGGCGGCCGCCACGCCCGCCGGCCGCACGACCTCGCTCCCGCACCTCACCGGAGGATCGGCGGCCGCGTCCGTCGCGCGCTGATGCGCGACACCGCCTGATGCGCGGACTACCCATCGTGGCGATCGTCGGTCGCCCGAACGTCGGCAAGAGCACGCTCTTCAACCGGCTCGTCGGCGAGCGGGCCGCGATCGTCGAGGACCGCGCCCGCACGACGCGGGACCGACTCTACGGCGAGGCGGACTGGAACGATCGCCGCTTCGTCGTCGTCGACACGGGCGGACTCGAGCGGGATCCCGACGACCCGATCGAGATGAAGGTCCAGGAGCAGGCCCGCCTCGCGATCGCCGAGGCCGACCTGATCGTCTTCGTCGTCGACGCCGAGGCGGGTCTCACGCCCGCGGACGAGGAGGCGGCGTCGCTCCTCCGGCGCGCCACCGCCCCGGTGATCGTCGCGGTGAACAAGGCGGACAATCCGCGCCGCGAGCTCCAGGGCGCCGAGTTCCACGCGTTCGGCTGGGAGGAGACGCACGCGATCAGCGCGGCGCACGGTCGCGGGACTGGCGACCTCCTCGACGCGCTCGTCGCGTCGCTCCCGCCGGAGAGCGAGGAGGAGCGCGCGCGGAAGCGGCGCGAGGCGGAGGCCGAGGCGTGGGCGCGCGACGTCGCCGAGGGTCGGCTCGAGCCGTTCGTCGTCGGCGACGAGGGCGGCGCGGACGGCGGACCGCCGGCGGACGAGAACGACGCGGAGGCGGACGACGAAGCGGCGCTCGATGCCGCCGAGGCCCGGCGCTGGGACGCGGCGATCGCGGCCGACGAGGGCGCCGAGGCGGCGATCGCGTTCGTCGGGCGGCCGAACGTCGGGAAGTCGAGCCTCCTGAACGCGCTGCTCGGGGAGGAGCGCTCGATCGTCAGCGACGTCCCGGGGACGACGCGCGATGCGATCGACACGCGGCTCGCGTGGGGGCGGAGCGAGGTCGTCCTCATCGACACCGCGGGGATCCGCCGGCGCGGCAAGGTCGCGAGCGGTCCGGCGGCGGAGCGGTACTCGACGCTCCGGGCGCTCAAGGCCGTCGCGCGCGCCGACGTCGCGGTCCTCGTCGTCGATGCGGCGGAGGGGGTCACCGCGCAGGACGCGCACGTCGCCGGCTACGTCGTCGAGGAGGGGAAGGGCCTCGTCATCGCCCTCAACAAGTGGGATCTCGTCGAGGAGAAGACCGGACGGACCTTCGACGAGTACGTCGCCCGGCTCCGCCGCGACCTCCCGTTCCTCGACTTCGCCCCGGTCGTCTCGATCAGCGCGAAGACGGGCCAGCGGGTGGGGCGGGTCCTCGAGATGGCGGTCGACGTCTGGGGGGAGCGGCGGCGTCGGATCTCGACCGGTGAGCTGAACCGGCTCCTCGGTGCCGCGACCGAGCGTCAGACGCCCCCGATCGTCAAGGGGAAGCGGCCGAAGGTCTTCTACGGGACGCAGGTCGCCGTCGCGCCGCCGACGTTCGTCCTCTTCGCGAACGACGCGCCGCTCATCCACTTCAGCTACCGGCGCTTCCTCGAGAACCGGCTCCGGGACGCCTACGGCTTCGTCGGCACGCCGATCCGGCTCGTCTTCCGCGAGCGACAGGCGGTGAAGCTCCCGCGCCGGCGCCGGACGCCAGGGAGGCAGGCCCGCCGGCCCGCCGCGGGGACGGGCGGGGCGCCGCGGCGGCCGAAGTCGGTCGGGCGACGACCCCGGCCCTGAGCGGGCCCGCCTGCTAGACTCGCCGCGGCATCGGGGCGTGGCGCAGCCTGGTAGCGCACCTGAATGGGGTTCAGGAGGTCGAGCGTTCGAATCGCTCCGCCCCGACCAGCCCTCCCCTCATCGCAACCGTCGGGTGTTCGTCCTGACCGGCTGTCCGTGCACAAAGACAGCACAAAGACGACCGGCGTCCTACGAGGGGCCGTCCGCCCTCCGCCCGGAGTTGATCGGGGCGTTGACAGGACGCACCGGTTTCGAAGGCCGCTCGCGTCGTCACCGCGTAACGGCGGTGCGAGGAGGCGCCACGGGATCGCATCGCCTCTTGCGCAGCGGGGTGCGCATCGCTACCGTGAGGTGCGGTCCGGTGCAGTTGCGGGGAGGCGATGGGACGCGACGATCTGGTCGGCGTCTTCGACCACGACGGCGGTGACGAGGGAGCCAGGGAGCTCGACGAGCTCCTCGGCGCTTCCGGGCACCCCGGTGAGGACGTGGTCGTCGTCGCCCTCGACGACGTCCGCTGGGAGGTGGTCCGGCTGGCGGCGGGCCTCTTCGTCGGCGACGTCGACACCCAGACCGACGCGCTCGATCGTCTCGGGCAGCTCCTGCGGATCGATCAGGACGAGATCCTGACGGCGGCGAACCGCCTGCGGCCGGGGACGATCGCCTAGCGGACCCGGACGGTCCCGTCCGCCGGCGCCTCCCGCGACCCACGCTCGTTCGCGTCGTCCCAGGGTTCGGAGAGCATCCGGATCACGTCCTCCTCGGTCGTGGCGAGGACGGCGAGGGCTGACCCGAACTCGCGGGACAGCGGACCCGGTTCGCGTTCGATCCGTTTCGCGGCGACGAGGGCACGCTCGAGGGCGGCGCCCGCGACGCGAAGCGCTGCGAGGATCCCGACGAGCTCCGCCTCGTCGAGCCGGCGCGTCGCAGCCGGCAGCGCCTCGGGGACGGCCGCCATCCCGTCGTCGTGTCCGCTCGCGCGGCGATCCGGCTCCATCCGCCGAGGATAGCGCGGCCCCGTCGCCCGCCGGCTCCGGTACGGATGAATCCCTAGGGTGCGCCGTCTGTGACGGACCGCACCGGACCGGTATCTTCCGCTCCCGTTCGCACTGGAGGGAGGATCGTCGATGACGAGGAGAGCGCTGCCGGCCGCCGGCACGTGGGCCACCGTGAGGCTCGGACGATGACGATCGCCGTCGGGTCGACCGGCCCGCTCGCCCCGCTGCCCTGTCCGTATTGCGCCGGGGAGCTCCCCGAGGCGCCGCGCCCGGCCGACCCGTGCCCGACCTGCGCACGGCCGGTCTGGGTCGGGAGCGGCCCCGACGGGATGACGTACCTGCTCCGCGACGGCGACCTCGCCGACCACACGACCCGCTGGCGCGAGCATCACGAGCGGTCCCGCTGGGTCGCGGCGGCGGAGCCGTTCGTCGACGAGATCGGGTTCGCCGAGCTGGAGCGGGAGCTCGCCGATGGGGGACGCCCGGCGGAACCGCGCGACGTCTATCGGCTCGCCGAGGCGCGGGTCCTCCCGCTCGTCCTCGAGTCCCGCCGGTGGGACGTGATCCGCGACGCGTACGACGCGATGCTGAAGGTGGAGCTCGAGGACGTCGAATTCGGCGGCAGGACGGAGCGCGCCCTCGGGCTGCTGCGCGAGCGGCACGCGGCCGAGCTCCACCTGATCGGCGGCGGCCGGGTCGAGGTGATCCCGTGCGGCTGCGACGGGTGCATCCGGGACCTCGGCTCGGCGGAGGTGGCGCGGGAGCTCATCACGCAGCGCCTCCCGCACGAGGGCTGCCGGAACGGCTGGTGCGTGTGCGAGTACCGGCCCGCGGGCTGGGCGCTCGCGAGGATCGGGCTCGGCCGACGCTGACGGCACCCGGCCGCGCTCGCGGTCGGGACGCCCTCAGGGGACGGGGAAGGGCGGGATCCCGTCGAGGTAGTCGACGCGGAGCGTCATGACGCCGGCCTCGTCGACGACGCGACCGCCGAGGAGGCGGCCGGAGGTCGGATCCAGTTCGAGGCGGGTCGACGCGGGTCCCTCCGGGCCCATCGCCTGTTCGAGCGTCCACGTCCAGGTGCCGCCGGGCTCGACCGCGACGGCGACCGTGCCGAACGACTCGGTCGGGAAGTCCGCGCTCCACGCGTCGTTCGGGCGACCGCTCGCGCGGAGCCCGTCGACGAGCGCATCGAAGCCGCAGCGCCACGACCCCGGGACCGGCGCGAGTCCGGCGGCGTCGCCGGCGTAGGCGCGGCCCCCGTCGCAGAGCGAGACGAACGCGCCGTCGACGCGGGCCGCCGAGGCGTCGGGCATGAAGAAGAGCTCGACCGGGACCTCGTCGGACTCGAGGACGATCGAGAGCCGGCCCGCGCCGTCGAGCCCCGATCTCACGAGGACCCAGAACCCTTCGTCGGTCGGGGTCGCGGCCGTGGGGAGCACCGTCGCCTCCGGCGTCGGGGTCGCGGCCGTGGGGAGCACCGTCGCGTCCGGCATCGAGGAGGCGGTCGGGGTCGCGGCCGTGGGGAGCACCGTCGCGTCCGGCGTCGGGGAGGCGGGCGGGGCCGACGGGGAGGCGGGCGGGGTCGACGCGGAGGGCGTCGCTTCGCCGGCGGCGCACGCGGCGAGGAGCACCGCGACGCCGAGCACGGTCACGACCTTCATCGGCGCGATGGTATCGCCCGGCGTGGCATCATCACGGCGACCCCGCGAGCGCAGGGACGCCCCTGGAGAGACGGAGGAGCCCGCAGCGTGCCGCCGATCACCGAGCTGACGAGGATCGAGCCCGTCTACCTCGCGCGCCTCGAGAAGCAGGGGATCTTCACGACGGGGATCCTCCTCGAGGTCTCGGAGACCCCGACCCGGCGCCAGTCGCTCGCGGACCACGTGGGCGCGTCGGTGAACGACGTCGCCACGTGGCGGGACGAGAGCCTGATGCTCAACCTCGCGGCGTTCGGGACCGTCGAGCACCGGCTCTTCATCCAGGCGGGGATCGAGGGGCTCCGCGACCTGCTCGACGTCACGCTCGAGGAGTTCGACCTCAGGATCCGGCGGGCGGCGCGCGACCTCGGTGTCGATGCGCCCGCGCCCCTGACGACGGAGAGCTGGTGGGAGCAGGCACGGACGCTCGAGGAGGAGTGAGCGGCGGGGTCGCCGCCCTCGCCGCACGGGTCGTCGTCGTCCTCGCGACGGTCGCGTTCCTCGTCGGGCTCGCGATCGTCCCGCTCCTCAATCCCGTCTGGATCGGGTTCGCCCAGGCCCGTGCCGACGCGACCGGCTGGACCGGGTGGAGCGACGCCGACGTCTCGTACGTGACCGGGGCCCTCCTCCACGACCTCGTCATCGGGCCGCCCGCGTTCGACGTCGCGCTCGACGGCGTCGCCGTCTTCGACGAGCGGGAGCGGTCCCACATGCGCGACGTCCGTGGTGTCTTTGCGGGTGTCCTTACGGCGGCCGTCGCGGGGGCGCTCGTCCTCGTCGTCGCCCGGCGCCGGCTCGAGCGGCGGAGCTTCTGGCGCGCGATCCGCGGCGCCGGGATCCTCGTCGGGACGGTCGTCGTCGCCCTCGGGATCGTCTTCGCCGTCGCGTTCGACCTCGCGTTCGAGGTCTTCCATCGGCTCCTCTTCCCGCCCGGCTCCTACACGTTCGACATGGGGAGCGCCCGTCTCGTCCAGCTCCTGCCGGGGCGGCTCTGGTACGAGACGTCGCTCGCGTACGGCGCGCTCCTCGTCCTGCTCGCGACCGGGAGCGTCGCGATCGCCACCGGTCGGCTCGGCGCGAGGCGCGGGCCGGAAGCGGCCGGTGAGCGCACGGTGAGCGGCCAGTGAGCGCACGGTGAGCGGTGGCCTTCTCTCGCTCGATCTCGCGCGGGAGCGGATCCTCGCCGGCGTGGAGCCCCTCGGCAGCGAGACGGTCGCGATCGGGGCGGCCCTCGGGCGGATCCTCGCCGCGCCGCTCGTCGCCCGCGTCGACCTCCCGCCGTTCGACAACGCGGCGATGGACGGGTACGCGGTCCGGGCGGCCGACGTCGCCGGGGCGACGGACGCCGCCCCGGCCCGGCTCGTCGTCGTCGGCGACGTCCGCGCGGGGGCGGACGCCGCGGCCGGACCGGGCCCCGGCGAGGCGGTGAGGATCGCGACGGGCGCGCCCCTCCCGGCCGGCGCCGACACGGTCGTCCAGGTGGAGCTCACGACGCCAGTCGATGCGGACGGACGCACGGGGGAGCGCGGTCGGGACGCGACCGGGCCGCTGCCCGCGGCCTGCCTCGTCCATGCGGCGCTGCCGGCCGGGGCGGCGGTCCGTCGTCGGGGCGAGGACGTGCGCGCCGGACAGGAGCTCGCGTCCGCCGGGAGCGAGGCGGGAGCCGCCCTCGTCGCGATCGCCTCGGGATCCGGGAACCCGACGCTCGACGTGCATCGTCGCCCCCGCGTCGCCGTCCTCGTCACCGGCGACGAGGTACGCCCGGCTGGGGAGCCGCTCCCACCCGGCGGCCTGCCGGATGCGAACGGACCGGGGCTGCGGGCACTCGTCGTCGAATCGGGCGGGGAGGCGGTGGAGCTGGGGATCGCCCGGGATCGGCTCGAGGAGGTGATCGAGCGGCTCCGGACCGGGATCGCCGGGGCGGACGTCGTCGTCGCGAGCGGCGGCGTCTCCGTCGGCCCGTACGACATGGTGAAGCCCGCGTTCGAGGCGGTCGGGCGGATCGAGCTCTGGCGGGTCGCGATCCAGCCGGGCAAGCCGCTCACGTACGGCGAGGCGGAGGCACCCGACGGACGGCGCGTCCTCCTCTTCGGCCTCCCCGGGAACCCCGTCTCGGCGTTCGTCACCTTCGAGCTCTTCGTGCGGCCGGTCCTCCGCAGGCTCGCCGGCCGGCGCGACATCCTCCGCCCCGTCGATCGCGGCCGCCTCATGGACCCCGTCTCGACGAGTGCCGGTCGCCGCACGTTCGTCCGCGTCGTCGCCGAGCGCGACCCTGACGGCGCCGAGCGGCGGGACGGATCGGGGCGGGTGCTCCTCCGGCTCGCCGGCGGACAGGGGAGCCACGTGCTGAGCGGGCTCGTCGCGGCGGAGGGACTCGCGGTGATCCCGGAGGAGCTCGGCGATGCGCCTGCCGGGACCGATGTGCCACTCTGGTGGCTCCGCCGGTGACGAGGCCGGCCGAGGGAGGAGCGATGGACGAGTCGCGACCGCGAGCCGAGCGTCGGCGCCTCACCCACATCGACCGGGGCGGGCGGCCGCGGATGGTCGACGTCTCGCCCAAGCCCGAGACCGCGCGCCGTGCCGTCGCCGCCGCGGAGGTGAGCGTCTCGCCCGAGACGCTGAGCCTCGTGATCGACGGGAGCGGCCCGAAGGGCGACGTCCTCACGGTCGCCGAGCTCGCCGGGGTGATGGGCGGCAAGCGGACGAGCGAGCTGATCCCGCTCTGTCATCCGATCGGGCTGACCGACCTCGTCGTCCAGGTGACGCCCGATCGCGCGGCGAGCGTCCTGCGGATCCGTGCCGAGGCCGCGACGCTCGGGCGGACCGGCGTGGAGATGGAGGCGCTCACCGCGGCGTCCGTCGCGGCGCTCACGATCTACGACATGGTGAAGGGCGTCGAGCGCGGCGCCGAGATCCGCTCGGTCCACCTCGTCTCGAAGTCCGGCGGGAAGAGCGGCGACTGGTCGCGGGAGGTCGCCGAGCGGGTCGGCGGCGGACCGTCGCGGACCCCGCGTCCGGGTGCGCGGGTCGCGGGACGGATCGGCGGGCGCCGCAGGACGGGCGCCTGACGTCGATGGGGGAGTCGCCGTCGCCCGGGACGGGACGCCGCGCGCTCGTCATCACGGCGAGCGACGGGGTCGCCGCAGGGGTGCGGGACGACCGGTCCGGTGCCGACGTGGCCCGACGGCTCGCGGAGCTCGGCTTCACCGTCGACCGCGGCGTGGAGCCCGACGACGCCGACCGCCTCGCCGCGGCGATCCGGCGCGGGGCGGACGGCCACGAGCTCGTCGTCACGACCGGCGGGACCGGCCTGACTCCCCGCGACGTGACGCCGCAGGCGACCCGATCAGTCGTCGACTACGAGATCCCCGGGATCGGCGAGCTGATGCGCGCGGCGGGCCGGCGCTCGACGCCGATGGCCGCGCTCGGCCGCGGGATCGCGGGCGCGCTCGGTCGGACGCTCGTCGTCAACCTCCCGGGGAGCCCGCGGGGCGCGCTCGAATCGCTCGACGCGATCGCCCCGATCCTCGCGCACGCGCTCGATACACTTGCGGGGCCCTTCGACCACGACGAGCGGAGCAGGTAGATGTTCGAGGCCTTCAAGCACGTCCCCGCCTACCCCCTCGTCTTCCCGCTCTTCTGGGGAGCGTTCGCGCTCTTCCTCCTCGCGGTCCGCCGCCACGTCCGCGTCTGGGAGGCGGCCCATCCCGACGGGCCGCGCGCGCTCGACCGCTGGCCGCTCAGGGCGTGGGGCGTCGTCCGCTACGCGATCGCGCAGACGCGGATGTTCCGCGACCTCCGCGCCGGGGTGATGCACTACGCGCTCTTCCTCGGCTCGACGATCCTCCTCATCGGGAACGCGAACGCGGTGACGGGCGGGATCATCCAGGCGGTCCTCGAGTGGCCGCTCGACGGGCTCCCGTGGGCCGTCGTGAACGCCGTGATGAACCTGATCGCCGTCGTCGCCCTCGCGGGCGTCGCCTATGCGTTCTACCGGCGCTTCGTCCGGCGTCCCGCCCGGCTGCTCTTCACCGGGACCGCGCTGAAGATCCTCGCGTTCATCACGACGGTCGTCACGACCGAGTTCGTCGCGCTCGTCTTCGAGGCCGCACGCTGGGAGCAGGTGCCCGGCGCGTGGATCACGAACGCGCTCGCCGTCCCCCTCTCGGCCGCCGAGCCGGCCGTCCTCGAGGCGGGCTTCGCCGTCTTCTGGTGGGGCCACGTCGCCGCGGTCTCCGCGTTCCTCCTCTTCATCCCGACGAACAAGCACTTCCACGTCTACACGAGCTTCGTGAACGTCTGGTTCCGCAAGCTGGAGCCGCGGGGCGTCCTGCCGGCGATGGACCTCGAGCGGGAGGACGCGACCTTCGGCCTGAAGTCGCTCGTCGACCTCTCCTGGAAGGACCACCTCGACGGCTTCACGTGCACCGAGTGCGGACGCTGTACCGACGCGTGCCCGGCGAACCGGACCGGGAAGGTCCTCGACCCGCGGGCGCTCATCATGGGGATCCGGGAGATGGACAAGGCGGCCGAGGCCGGCCTCCCGCTCATCCCGGACTCGCCGTCGGTCCGCGAGCTGACCGGGCGCGACGACCGCGTCCCGTCCCCCGCGCTCGTCGCGGCACCGCTCGTCGAGGGCGCGATCCCGTACGAGGCGGTCTGGGACTGCGTCACCTGCGGCGCGTGCGTCGAGGCGTGCCCGGTGCTCATCGAGCACGTGGACAAGATCGTCGGGATCCGGCGGAACCTCGTCCTCGAGGAGTCGCGCTTCCCGGCACAGCTGACGGCGCCGTTCCGCGCGATGGAGCAGTCGGCGAACCCGTGGGGCCTGCCGGCGTCGCAGCGGCTCGACTGGGCGAAGGACCTCCCGTTCGAGGTCCCGACGGTCGCCGCGCTCGCGGCCGCGGGTCGCCTCGGCGAGATCGAGGTCCTCTACTGGGTCGGGTGCGCCGCGGCCTTCGACGACCGGTCGCGCAAGGTCGCCCGTGCGTTCACGACGTGCCTCGATGCGGCGGGCGTCCGCTTCGCCGTCCTCGGACAGGAGGAGTCCTGCACGGGGGATCCGGCGCGCCGGATGGGGAACGACTACGTCTACCAGATGCTCGCGACCGCGAACATCGACACGCTCAACCGCTACCGGCTCACCGACATCGTCACCGCGTGCCCGCACTGCTTCAACTCGCTCGGCAACGAGTACGCGCAGCTCGGCGGGAATTACGACGTCGTCCACCACTCCACCTATCTCCAGCGGCTCCTCACCTCGGGGCGCCTCCGCGTCGCCGACGGCGACGCCGCGGGCGCGAGCCGCTCGGTGACGTACCACGACTCGTGCTACCTCGCCCGGTACAACGGGGTCATCGCCGCGCCGCGCGACGTGCTCGGCTCGGTTCCCGGCGTCGAGCTCCGCGAGATGGAGCGGAACGGCCGGGGGAGCTTCTGCTGCGGCGCCGGCGGCGGCCGCTTCTGGATGGAGGAGAACGTCGGGACGCGGATCAACGCGGAGCGGACCCGCCAGGCGCTCGAGACGGGCGCCGAGACGGTCGCGGTGGGCTGCCCGTTCTGCCTCGTGATGATGCGCGACGGCCTCGCGGAGGCGACCGGCGGCGGTACCGGTTCCGGCGTCGTGAACGCGATGGACGTCTCCGAGCTCCTCGCCGACGCCCTCCCCGTGCGCGTCGTGCCGGAGGGCCGCTCGCTCCCCGTCCTCTAGGGACGCGCCGGCGAGGCGTGCCGGAGCCCGGAGGCCGGGCCGGGGGCGAGACAGCCGGGCGGCGGGCGAGACAGCCGGGCGGGCGAGCCGGTACGCTTGGCGCGATGCGCATCGTCGTCCTCGCGAAGCCCGTCCCCGATCCCGCCGCACGCTCGGAGCGCCTCGGCCCCGATGGCTGGCTCGATCGTCCGGCTTCCCCGTCCGTCGTGAACGGCAACGACGAGTACGCGCTCGAGGCGGCGCTCAGGATCGCCGATGCGGCGACCGCCGCCGGGAGGCCGCCCGTCGAGGTCGTGCTGCTCGCGATGTCGCCGGACGGCTCGACCGACGCGCTCCGGAAGGCGCTCGCGATGGGGGCGACCCGCGCCGTCCTCGTCGCCGACCCGGCGCTCCGCGGCTCCGACACGCTCGCGACGACCCGCGTGCTCGCCGCTGCCCTCACGACGATCGAGCACGATCTCGTCCTCGGCGGGATCGACACGTCGGACGGGGTCGGCGGCGTCGTCGCCCCGGGGATCGCCGCGCTCCTCGGCCGCCCGTACCTCTCCTACGCGTCGCAGGTGGAACCCGACCCCGCCGCCGGGGTCGTCCGTGTCCGGCGGATCAGCCCGACCGGCTACGACCTGCTCGAGGCCGCGCTCCCGGCGATCGTCACCGGGACGCAGGCGCTCGGGGAGCCGCGCTACCCGTCCCTCAAGGGGATCATGGCCGCCCGGTCCAAGGAGATCGCGACGATCGGGCTCGGGGCGCTCGCGCCCGCCTTCGCGTCCCTCGGCATCGACGAGTCGGCGCTCGGCGGGACGGCGCGGACGACGAGGCTCGTCGACTCGCGCCCGCCGGCGCCCCGGCCGCCGACGACGGTCGTTCGCGGTTCGGCGGAGGAGGGGGCGGCGGCGATCGTCGCGCTCCTCGCGGAGCGGCGGCTCATCTGATGGCCGCGACGATCTGGGCGATCGGGGAACCCGCCGAGGGCGGCCTCGCGCGCGTCTCGGAGGAGGTGGCGACCGCAGCGCGGACGCTCGCCGAGGCGAGCGGCGGGACCGCGGCGGGCGTCGTCGCGGGAGCGGGCGCGGCGCTCGACGGCGCGGCGGCCGGCCTCGCGCGGTTCCTCCCCGCGGTGGCCGCGGTCGACGTCCCGGCGGCGACGAGTGCGACCTGGGCGACGGCGGTCGGCCCGGCGCTCGCGGCGCTCGTGGCCGAGCGGCGGCCCGACTACCTCGTGATCGGAGGTTCTCCCGAGGGGCGGGATCTCGCGGGCGTGCTCTCCGCGCTCCTCGGCTGGGGCGTCCTCACGAACGCGGGGGGCGTCAGGTGGGCCGACGGCGGCCCACTCATCGAGAAGACGGTCTTCGGCGGTCGGCTCATCACGACGGGCGCCTTCACCGGGGGTCGCGGGATCGTCTCCCTCGCGCCGAACAGCGTCGACCCCGTCGCGGCGGCGGGGAGCGGGACGGTCGAGCGGGTCGCCGGGGCCGCCGGTGGCACCCGGCCCCTACCGCCCGTCCGGATCGTCGAGCGGATCGCGGAGGCGGGCGCGGCGGCGCCGATCGAGGAGGCGAAGGTGATCGTCTCCGGCGGGCGCGGCGTCGGCGGGCCCGACGGGTTCCGCGTCGTCGAGGAGCTCGCGGCGGCGCTCGGGGGCGTCGTCGGGGCGAGCCGCGCGGCGGTCGACTCCGGGTGGATCCCGTACGCCCGCCAGGTCGGCCAGACCGGGAAGATCGTCAAGCCGGCGCTCTACGTCGCGCTCGGGATCTCCGGGGCGATCCAGCACAAGGTCGGGATGCAGTCCGCGGGGACGATCGTCGCCGTCAACCGCGACCACGAGGCACCGATCGCGGACTTCGCCGACCTCCTCGTCGTCGGCGACCTCTTCGAGGTCGTCCCGGCGCTCGTCGCGCAGCTCCGGGCCCGGGGCGCCTGAGCGGGGATGCGCTGCCCGCAGTGCGAGGGTCGCGAGACCCGGGTCGTCGACTCGCGGGACCTCGATGAGACCGCGACGATCCGCCGGCGTCGGGAGTGCGGCCAGTGCGGGTTCCGGTTCACGACGTACGAACGGATCGAGGCGGCGCGCCTCGTCGTCGTGAAGAGCGACGGTCGGCGGGAGGAGTTCGACCGGGAGAAGCTCGCATCGGGGCTCCGCAAGGCGCTCACGCGGCGGCCGGTCGGCGACGACGCCGCCGAACGGGCGGCGGACGAGATCGAGGTGGAGCTGCGGGCCTCGGGGCTCGCCGAGGTGCCGTCGAGCCGGATCGGCTCGCTCGCCATGGAGCGGCTCCGGGCGATCGACCAGATCGCGTACATCCGGTTCGCCTCGGTCTACCAGAGCTTCGAGGATCTCGAGGACCTGAAGCGCGAGGTTGACTCGCTGTTCGCCGAGCGTGGCGCGGGAGGGACCGTCAAGTGAGCGTGCTGAGCGACCGGGACATCCGGGCCGAGCTCGAGTCGGGCCGCGTGCGGATCGAGCCGTACGACCCGGTGGACCTCCAGCCCTCGTCGGTGGACCTCCATCTCGACGCGAGCTTCCGCGTCTTCCGGAACAACCGCCACGCGTTCATCGATCCGCGGGCGCTCCAGCCCGACCTCACCGAGCTGACGCGGATCGAGGGCGACGAGCCGTTCATCCTCCATCCGGGCGAGTTCGTCCTCGGCCAGACGCTCGAGTGGGTGGAGCTGCCGGACGATCTCGTCGCGCGCCTCGAGGGGAAGTCGTCGCTCGGGCGGCTCGGGCTCCTCATCCACTCGACCGCCGGCTACGTCGACCCGGGCTGGAAGGGGACGCTGACCCTCGAGCTGTCGAACGTCGCGAACCTGCCGATCGCGCTCTACTACGGGATGCGGATCGGCCAGATCAGCTTCTTCCGGATGAGCTCGCCGGTGGAGCGCCCGTACGGCTCGGCCGGGCTCGGCTCGAAGTACCAGGGCCAGGCGGAGCCGACCGCGTCGGCCTTCGACGCCGACTTCGCGGCCCGGCGGGTCGTCAAGCGCTGACGGTCTGGGAGGGGAGGACCGCCCGGTGCCGATGAACGACGCGTTCGCGTGGTCGGCCGAGCTCGGCGGTGGGGTCCGCGTCGGCCTCGTCCAGGCGGGCACGTTCCGCTCCGACGCGGGCGCGATCTTCGGCCCGGTCCCGCGCGTCCTCTGGGGGCGGCTCGTGTCGGACGAGCTGGACGACGACGGTCGGCTCCTCCAGGCGCTCAACTGCCTCGTCGTCGAGACGCCGGCGGGGCGGCTCCTCGTCGAGACCGGGATCGGGGAGCGATACGACCCGAAGATGATGGCGGTCCGCGGGGTGGGCGGCGATCCGATCCTCCCCGCGCTCCGTCGAGCGGGCGTCGAGCCGGGCTCGATCGACGTCGTGGCGATGAGCCACCTCCATTTCGACCACGCCGGCGGCCTGCTCGACGCGACCGGGGCGCGGGCGTTTCCCCGCGCACGGATCGTCGCGCAGCGGGCGGAGTGGGAGATCGCGCTCGGCGACAATCCGCGGCTCGTCGCGAGCTACGACCAGCCGGAGCTCCGCCTCGTCCGGGAGTGGGGCGCGTCCGGCTGGGTGGACGGGGAGCGCGAGATCCTCCCCGGGGTGACCGTCGTCCCGACCGGCGGGCATTCCGCAGGCCATCAGGCGGTGATCGTCCGCGGGTACGCTGGGCCCGGGGTGGGGGGGTCCCCCGCGACGGGCGGGGCGGTTGCGGCCGCGCGGGCTCGGGTCCCGTCGACCCTCGTCTTCTTCGGGGATCTCGCGATGCGTCCCTGGAGCGCGAACCCCCGCTGGATCACCTCGTTCGACGACTTCCCGCTCAGCTCCGTCGCGGCGAAGGCGACCCTCTTCGCGCGCGCCGCGGACGAAGGGTGGCTCGTCGTCCTGTCGCATGAGGTGCGGCATCCGGTGGGTCGCCTCGTGCGGGATCGGGATCGGTTCGCCTTCCAGCCGATCTGACGCGCGACGGGTGGAGGCCGGGCCGGCCGGAGCTGGGTGGCGCGGGCCGGGCGGGTCGGGCGGACGGGCGAGTCGGGCGGCGGGCCGGGCGGTGGGCCGTCAGCCAGTGCGCGCGGCGCCAGCCGGCGTGAGAGGCGTTGCGCCGAGCGCAACCTAGGCGGTACGGCCCGGATCGTTTGTCGGGGCGGCGGCCTTGCGGTCCCTCTGGACGTTCAGGTAAGACGGCCGGGGGGCGTTCGGTCGACCCGCGAGTGTGCCACTGCGTGTAGGAACCGGGTTGTCGCGCGGCAGGTAGTGTCGCGGATGGCCGTCCGGCCCGAACCCGCTTGGCGCCTCGGGCCGAGCCGTACGCCCTTGGTTGCGTCGGGAGCAACAAGCGGCCGCGGAGTGGGCGGGCCTTGGCGGCCCGCGTCGCGCCCGCGCCCCCGCGCCCGCGCCCCCGCCTCGTCCCCGCCGCCCCCGCGCCCCCGCCTCGTCCCCGCCGCGCCGCCGCGCCGCCGCGCTGCGGCACCCTCCGCCTACGGCAGG